>CALHTF010000075.1 GCA_938038815.1 uncultured Acidimicrobiales bacterium
AGGCGCGAGGCGATCGAGCGCGGACGCTTCTGCTCGGGCGCCGAGTCGACGGTTGGATCGAGGGTTGGGTCGGCCGACATCAGAACTGGAAGTAAATGAACGGGGTGGTTGGTCCACCGCTAGCAATGGTAATAGCGACGACGGCAAAGCCGATGAGTCCGCCCGCGAGCGCCGGCTGCTTTCCTTTGGCCAGGCCCTGATCGAGTTCGAAACGCTGCACGATGTCGACCAACAGCACACCGACACAAGCCAGCGCCACGGTGAGCAGGTCGTAGCTGAACTCAACCCCGCCCCGGATCCAGCTGGCGTGTTCGAGGGCTTCGAGCGCCTCGGAGAAGGTCGATGCCCGGAAAAAGACCCAGGCGAAGGCCACAAACCCGAGGGTCGTGACGATCCGGGGAATGTCGCGGAACCGCACCGGGCCGTCGATCGACGTACCGCCGAACGCTCGATGCAGCGCGAGCGCTCCGCCGTGCAGCGCGCCCCAGATCACGAAGTTCCAGCCTGCGCCATGCCAGAGGCCACCAAGCAACATCGTCAGCAGAAGGTTGCGATAGGTGATGACGGTGCCGTTGCGGTTTCCGCCCAACGGGATGTACAGGTAGTCACGCAACCAATTCGACAGCGATATATGCCACCGCCGCCAGAACTCGGTGATGTTTCGCGACAGGTACGGCTGTTCGAAGTTGCGAATGAGTTCGATGTTGAGCAGGCGCGCGGTGCCCCGTGCGATATCGGTGTACCCCGAGAAGTCACCGTAGATCTGCAACGCAAAGGCAACGATGCCCACCACCATCACGGTTCCCGACGCGTTTTCGACGTTGTTGAACGCCCGGTCCGAGATCGGCGCCATCATGTCGGCGATCACGATCTTCTTGACCAGACCAAAGGCGATAAGGGTGAGCCCTGACTGGATCTGGTCACCGTTTGGGCGCTCGCGAGGCGTGACGATCTGCGGGAGCAGGTGGTGGGCCCGCTCGATGGGCCCGGCGACCAGCTGCGGAAAGAAGGCAACATAGGTTGCGAAGTCGAGAATTTGGGTCGTTGGTTCGAGCCGCCTGCGATAGATGTCGAAGGTGTACGACAGCGTTTGGAACGTATAGAACGAAATTCCGACGGGCAAAATAAGCCGCAACGAGGTCACGTTGGCGTTTACCCCGGCCGTGCTCAGCGCATCGACCGCCGATTCGACAAAGAAGTTGAAGTACTTAAAGACGCCAAGCAGGCCCAAGTTCACCAGCAGACTCATCGCCAGAATCCGCTTGCGTTGTTTCTCGTCGTCGTTGGCGTGCAGTACCTGGCCAAGGGTGAAGTCGACCACCGTCGAGATCAACAGCAGCGACAAGAATCGCCAGTCCCACCAGCCGTAAAAGATGTACGACGCGACGAGCAAAACCAGGTTTTGGAGCCGCTTCCCGAGGCCCCAATACGCGAGGAGCACCAGCGGCAGGAAGATCGCGTAGCTAAGGGAGTTAAAGATCACTGCGGGTTTCGGGGGGGAGGTGAGTGCTGGAAGCCGGGGGCCACCGCCAGTGTACGAGCAACCACCGTCGGTGGCCAGTGCTGTTGGGGCTTCTGCATTATCGATGACGATAGAGCCGGCAGGTCCCTTGTCGATGGTCATCTCGTCGCGACAATGTGCAGATCGTGTCGATAACGTGCCGTTTTGGATCCCTGAACCCATTTCCATCAATTTGATTTGGTTTCACCGCTGACCCACGATGTCTGCAGCGCAGTTACATCCCTTTCGTAACTCGTTCGATGCAGTGGAGGCTTCGTGGAGTACGTTCGGACTAGACGCAACAACCGACGGTCCCTAGTGGTGGCCTTCAGCGCGCTGGCAGCGCTCGCTGCGGTAACCGTTCCAGCGGTCGCTCCGGCCGGCGCTGCTTCGTTGTGCCTGGGCCTCGAGCCCACCATCGTCGGCACCGCGGGTGACGACGTCATCATCGGAACCTCAGGCGCCGATGTCATCGACGGAGCGGGCGGCAACGACACCATCGAGGCCGGCGCCGGGCGCGACGTCGTGTGTGGTGGCCCGGGCGACGACCTGATCCGCGGCGGCGGAGGCAACGATCGACTTTCCGGTGAAGCGGGCGCCGATGAGATCCGGGCCGGAGGGGGCGACGACCTACTACTCGGCGACGATGGTGATGACGAATTGTTCGGCGATGCCGGACACGACCTTCTCTACGGCGGCGACGGCAACGACCTACTCAATGGCCGCACCGGCGCCGACTACCTCACCGGCCAGAACGGCAACGACACCCTCATCGGCGGAACCAACAGCGACTACTTGTTGGGCGACGACGGCCAAGACAAACTCGACGGCAGTGCCGGCAACGACACCCTTGAGGGCGGGGCGGGCGACGACGAGCTCCTTGGCGGCAAGGGCAACGACCTATTGTTTGGCGGACTCGGAAACGACCATCTGCTCGGCGGCGCATCAAACGACAAGCTCTACGGCGGCGACGGCGACGATGTAATCCAAGGCGAAAACGGAAACGACCGACTGTTCGGTGATCTAAAGAACGGCGGCAAGGCCGGCATTGCCCCCGAGCCGGGCCAAGCGGGCGACGACCGGCTGCTCGGCGGCAACGGCCGCGACAAGATTCAGGGCGGGGGCGGCAATGACCAACTCGACGGGGGCAGCGGGCGCGACCGGATGGACGGCGGTTCGGGCGCCGACGAATGCTTGGGCGGCGAAGAGATCGACTTCGGGGTCGGCTGCAATAGCGGCAACATCGAGTTTCCGCTGCCTGGTCCCACCTTGGCGGACTTCGCCTGGTCCAGCTGCGGCAGCCGAGACTGCCTGATCACCGTGACCTTCGATGACCGCACCCTGCACGAGGAGTCCTGGGAGCTCGTCATTATTGGCGCCGACGGCCAGACCCTTGAGCGGTCGTTCCAACCACTCCCGGGCACCAACGATCAGGCGACGCTCGTGGTGCCGGTAACGTACGGCGAATGGTCCGGACGTCAACGCCAATGCGCCACCGTGCAGTCGCTTGGGCCGCGCAGCACCACCCATTCACAGGTGAGTAACGCCTTGTGCGGAGCGCTCAACAGTGCGGGTGTATGGCGCCTCGAATAGCTCGACATCGCTATCTGGGCCAAACAACTGTCCGTTTGAGCGCCACGGGTGGAAGCGGCGCGGCCGGAGTACCCCTCCAGGCCTCCTCCCCATAAACAACATCAGCGACACCAGACAACAACGGCACCATCCACCACCGGAGTGTCGCGATTTGGTTGGCTAGTGCATCGACCGCACCTTGCGGTCGAACTGTGACGCCCCGTCACTAGCTCTAGGGTCAGCCAATTCAGCCGGCCCAACGCCTGCCAAACGAGTCTCATGTTGTCTTTCGCCCGGTCCTGTTGGTTCGTTCGAACCAAACGAGTCAGCTCCCTTCTCCTCACCGTGTTCGCCGCACTCGCGGTGGTAGGCGCCCTCACGGCGGCGCCGACTAACGCCGACAGTGGTTCGGCCGACACTGCCCGCGATGAACGACTCATGTGCGACGGCAAAGAAGCAACGATCGTCGGGACCTCGGGCGACGACACGATCACCGGCACTCGCAAGGCCGATGTCATTGTCGGGCTAGGTGGCAACGACACCATCCACGGCGGCGGCGGCAAAGACCGGATTTGTGGCGGGGCCGGCAACGACACCCTGCGAGGCGGCAAAGGCAAAGACAAAATTTGGGGCGAGGCGGGAGCCGACCGGATCTGGGGCGACGGCGGCGACGATCTCGTCCATGGCGGACCGAACAACGACGAGGTCTATGGCAACGGTGGCCACGACCACGTGTTTGGTGGCCCGGGCGCCGACGTACTCGACGCCGGCGCAGGCGCCGACTTTCTGACCGGCGGCGACGGCGACGACCGCATCTTTGGCGGCGGCAACGAGGACTATCTCATCGGCGACGAAGGCGACGATCTGCTCGACGGGGGAAAATCCGAAGACACCTTGGAAGGCCAAGAAGGTAGCGACACCCTCATCGGCGGCAAAGGCAACGACATACTGATGGGCGGCGACGGCAACGACTCACTGGCGGGCGATGGCGGCCGCGACGAACTCCAAGGCGACGATGGCGACGACTTACTCGAAGGAGGCCCCGGACGCGACACCCTCGATGGTGGCGACGGAACCGACGACTGTCAGGGCGGCCCCGACAACGACCGCGGCTTTGCCTGCCAAACCTTCAGCAGTATCGAATCCCCACTGTTTGCCCCGCTGGTGAACAGCTTTGCTATGGACCAATGCGGGACGGGCCTGTGTCGGGTCACGGTTGGACTCAGCGACCAGTCCACATCGGAGAAGGGTTGGCGGGCAGCGATCCGCCAAACCGGATCGGGCGAGCGGCTTACCTTTGATTTCCCCGCCGACCGGAATACTCCCGAACTCGGTGACTTCAGTCTGCAATTCAAGCTTCCGGCCGAGTGGCGTCAACAAGAACATCAGTGCGTGAGCGTGGCGGTCATCCCAGCCGGCAAATCGATTCGCCCACTGTGGAGCAACGAAAAGTGCGGACGAGTAGCCGGCGGCTTCTGGACCCCGGATCCCGACTGATGAGCAAACGATGATCGACTTTGGTTCGCTCGCCGGCACCGGTTGGGCCGCGGGGCTCAACCTCTGGTCGGCGACCCTGGTACTCGGTATCGCTGGGCGTCTCGGCTGGGCCGACACCCCCGAAGCGGTGCAGCGCACCGATGTGCTCATCGCGGCCGCCGTGTTTTATGCCGCGGAGTTTGTGGTCGACAAGATCCCCTACGTCGACAACGTATGGGACGTGATCAATACCGTGATTCGCCCGGTCGGCGGCGCGCTACTTGGCATTGCCTTTGCGTCCGACGGTGGTGAATCGATCATTGCGGGGGCACTCGCCGCCGGGACGATGGCGTTGACCAGCCACGGCGCCAAGGCAACGACGCGCGCCGCCATCAATATGTCCCCAGAGCCATTTTCCAATATTGCGGCCAGCGTCACCGAAGACGTCGCATCGGTTGGCATGGTGAGCTTAGCGTTGGCGTTCCCCGAGGCTGCACTGGTCCTCGCGGTTATCTTGGCGCTCGTCGCGGTTGCGATCACGGTTACCTTGTGGCGGTTTGTACGCCGCCTCCGCAACGGCTGGAAAAAGCGCGCCCAAGGGTTTGCCGAGTCGACGTAACCCCGGTTGCCCAGCATCCGCGGCCACCGAGCGGCCGACCACTACCTTCTTGTTACTCCCCGCAAGTCCTCGTGCCGCTTCCACCGGCACTCCCCCACCTTTATGGAGCCCCTGATGGACCGCTTTCGCGTTGTCCTCGTCGTCTTGGTTGCCCTTTGCGCGGCTGCCGTAGCGTTGACCCCCTTAGCTGAACCTGCCGGCGCCCAGTCGCTGCAATGCGACGGCAAGGCGGCCACCATCGTTGGCACGGCGGGCGATGATGTGCTGATCGGCACCCCCAAGCGCGACGTCATCGTGGGCCTCGGCGGCAACGACACCATCGAAGGCCTCGGGGGCCTCGACCGCATCTGTGGCGGCGACGGCAGCGACATCATCTCAGGCGGCACGCACGGCGACCGGATCTTCGGCGAGGGTGGCAACGACACGATCTCGGGCGGCGGAGGCGACGACCTGCTCAACGGGGGCGACGGCAACGACCAGATCAAGGGCGATGCTGGCCACGACCACCTCTTCGGCTTCGCCGGCGCCGACCTCCTCGACTCCGGGGGCGGCGCCGACTTTGTGACCGGAGGCGAGGGCGACGACGTCATCGATGGTGGCTCAAATGTCGACTACCTCATCGGCGATGCTGGCAACGACACCATCGACGGCGGCAAGCACAACGACACCCTCCTCGGAGGCGACGGCGACGACACGTTGCTCGGAAGCGGCGGCCGCGACGAACTCAACGGTGGCCCCGGCAAAGATGATCTCGACGGCGGCAAAGGCAAGGATGTTCTGTTCGGCAACGACGACGGCGACAACCTGGTCGGCGGCCGCGGCAACGACACCCTCGACGGCGGCAAAGGATTCGACCGATGCGACGGCGGACCCCAAAAGGACGCCTCGTACCGGTGCGACGCACACAAAGACATCGAGGCCACCTCGGCCAGCCCGACCCTTACCTCGTTCACCGTCTTTAACTGTGGCACCGGAACGTGTCGAGTCCGTCTGAACTTCGTCGACAATTCGTCGACCGAGATTGGCTTCCGGGCCACGCTGACCCAAACCGAGTCAAAGCAACACTTCGTCACCGACCAACCGGCATCCGCCGGAACCAAGTCCGACGCCTCGGTGGTGTTTGACATCCCCGACAGTTGGTTGGTGAGCGCCCATCAGTGCGCCACCGTCGAAGCACTGGTCAAGGTCAAAGGGGTCGACCAGTTGGTGTCGAACTCGATGTGTGGCCGAGTCGTCCGAGGGTTCTGGTCTCCCGACGCCTAGCCCTGCTGGCGCCTACGCGCCAGTGCCCGACGTGAACACCGGTTCACCCAGGGTCATAAACACCATTGGTCCATCGGCTTCGGCGGCGTAGGCCCCGGCGGCTTGTCCGAGCCACAGAGCGAGCGCGGTGAACTCCCAGCACCGGTCGAAGTCGGCGGCGATTGGATTGGCGAGCAGCTCAACGAAATCATTCCCGGCCGCCCAGCTCCGCACCGCGGTTGCATGCTGGGCGATTGACGCCGGAACCCCTTCGTGGTCCCAAGCCCACCGAAACATTTTGGTTGCGGGATCCCAAGAGCCGACGATCTGCATCGCCAGCGTGACCTGCCGCCCTCCACTGAGGGTCAAGATCAATTCCTGGGTTCCGATCCGCGCCTGATAGCTCGTTTCGTTACCCAATCCCCATGCTCGACACGCCGCGGTCTGATGGTTCATCCAGGCGACCGCGTCGGCAATGTAGGGCCGCGAGCCATCAAGGTCAGGGTTGTGGTCGACCGCTGGTATACCAGCGTGGGGCGCGATGGCTGCGGTTACGGCGTGAGCGACGTCGTCAAGGGGCGCCGAGGCGGACGGTTCGGGTTCGGGTTCGGGTTCGGCGCTAGGGGGCGGCGGTGGGTCGTCTACCGGTTCAGGGGCCGGCGCCTCCGCAGGCGGGTCAACGGGCGGCGCCGCGGGCTCGTCGAAGGACCACGTCGCCGACCAGACCCCAGGTTCGGTCGACTCGAACCGCAGGCCGGTGAGGTCGGGCCGGTGGTCGCGCTGGTACCGCTCGAGCTTTACCCCGGCGTACCGCAGGTTGGCGTTGAGTCGCAGTGGCCGTCCTAGCTCGGGTTCGACCACCAGATCGTGCCCGGTCGGCCCTCCGGCGGGCAACGACAAGGTATAGATCGCCCGTCGGTAGCCGGGAGCGTCGGCACATATCGTCGCTAGCGCGGTGCGAATCTGTTCGATCTCGGCCGCCATGTCGTGGTTTGGATCTGGGGTCACCGAGCCAGAATATCCCGCAAAACCCACAGAAGGTGCCAGGCCGAAGCCTCAGCACCTTCTGTCGTGTCGGGCTGGCAGTGTGTTGGTTCAGGACATCGGAACATGATGTGTCGAGACATCGGAACCTTGTGGGCTGGTTGCAGGGTGGTGGATGTCGAAGAGGCGTCTGGTCATTATGGCGGTGGTTACCGAGGGGCGAACCCACGCTGAGGTTGCTGCCGAGCACGGGGTATCGAGGTCGTGGGTAACGCGTCTTGTTGGCCGTTACCGGGCCGAGGGCGAAGCTGCTTTTGAGCCCCGATCCCGCCGGCCCATCAGCTCTCCCACAAAGATCGATTCCGATGTCACTGATCTCATAGTGAACCTGCGGCAAAGCCTCACAGACTCGGGCCTCGACGCAGGGCCCCACACCATTAGGTGGCACCTCGAAACCCATCACGGCATCGTCGTGTCGGTATCGACGATCCGCCGTCGACTACTCGCTGCGGGACTGATCGAACCAGCACCAAAGAAACGGCCAAAGTCTTCCTACACCCGCTTCGAAGCCGAACTCCCAAACCAGACTTGGCAGTCAGATTTCACCCACGTGTGGCTCGCTGACCGCACCCACACCGAAATCATCACCTGGCTTGATGATCACTCCCGCTACGCACTCCACGTCAGCGCCCACCGACGAATCACCGGCCGGATCGTTGTCGAAACCTTCAACAAAACCGCAGACCAGCACGGATTTCCAGCATCAACACTCACCGATAACGGCATGGTCTACACCACACGATTCTCCGGAGGGAAAGGCGGACGCAACGCTTTCGAAACCACACTCGCTGACCTAGGCATCACCCAAAAGAACTCCAGCCCAAACCACCCCACCACCTGCGGCAAAGTCGAACGATTCCAACAAACAATGAAGAAATGGCTCACCGCCCGACCCCCAGCCAACACCCTCAACGAGCTCCAAACCCGTATCGACAACTTCGTCAACAACTACAACCACCACCGCCCTCACCGCAGCCTCGACCGGACCACACCCGCTATCGCCTACAAACGGCTACCCAAAACAGGACCCACCAACAACGGCGCCGGACCCCACTACCGGATACGCCGGGACCGCATCGACAAACGAGGCGCAATCTCACTTCGCCGGGCAGGCCGAATGCACCACATCGGCATCGGCCGAGCCCACAAAGCAACACCAGTCATCCTCCTCATCGACGACCTCGACATCCGCGTCATCGCCACCGAAACCGGAGAACTCCTCCGCCATCTCAAACTCAACCCCAACATCGGCTACCAACCCCAACCCAAAAACCAAGAAACCCCCTGAACCGCAGGTTCAGAGGGTTCCGATGTCTTGAGACATCACAGTGTCGGGCTGGCAGGATTCGAACCTGCGATCTCTCGCCCCCCAGGCGAACGCGATAACCAAGCTTCGCTACAGCCCGTAGCGAGACAAATCTACTGTGCGGCGCACGCTTTCGACACCTTGGCCGAGGCTCGCCTAGAAGATTTGGCGGACCAGCCAGATTCCGAAGTCAATGACCCGCCAGCCCAGATACAACGCAACCAGCACCAGCACCAGCCAGAAGTGCCAGGGAATCTTCGATGCCGCGGCATCGGGGAGTCCGGAATCGACCGCTGCGTGGTCGTGTTCGCCTGAACCCGCAGCCGGCAAAACGGTCGAACACCTCGGGCACGAGCCATCGACCAGCAAGGTATTTGGGTTATAGAAGCGATCGCACGGCTCGCACCACGGCATGGCTTGACGGTACTCGTTTCCCCGGTCGTTGCTTAGTCGCGCCGCACGGCCAAAATGGCCACATCGTCGCCGATTGCCCCGCGGGCAAAATCATGCGCCGCGTCGAGCAGCGTCTTGACCAACACGTCGGGAGCAACGCCCGGATCGCGTCGGATGATGGTGGCGATCCGGTCTTCGCCGAACTGGGTGTCGCCGCTGCGCGCTTCGGTGAGTCCGTCGGTGTAGAGCACCACGAAGTCGCCCGACTCCAGGGCTACTTCACGACTCACGTAGCGGGCTCCGGGGTCGAGCATCAGCAACGGCCCGGTCGAATCGAGCGGCTGCACTTCGCGGTCGTGCCAGAGCCACGTTGTGGGGTGACCGGCCGACGCGTACCGCAGCGTGCCCGCCTCGGTGTCGAACACGACGACGACCATCGAGATGAACTCTTCGCCGCGGTCCATGTTCGACATCTGTTCGTTGAGTTCTTCAAGCGCCTGGGCTGGGTCTCGGAACTGGCGCAGAAACACCCGCAGCAAGTATTTGGCCTGAAACGCCGTAATCGACGACTCGATTCCGTGGCCCGCCACGTCGCCGAGCACCGCCCCAACTCGAGTCTTGGATATTCGGAAGATGTCGAAGAAGTCGCCGGCCATAAGCCCCGACCCCGCTTCGTACGCCCGACCAACTTCAAAGCCGCTGAGGTCGGGTAGATCGTCGGGCGCGAGCCGGCTGGCCCAGGCTTTGGGAGCAAGGTCTTCCTGCTCGAGGGCCTCGACGGCTCGTTTCTCGATGTTGAACCGCTGGCGCGACAACCGAGCTTCTTTGACCGAGTTGCGGGCCCACGTAATGGAGATCAGGGCGGGCAAGACCACCAGGGCAAAGGTGACCGCCGCACCGTCGTTGGCCGAAAACGCGGTGAAAAACGAGGCAACCGCGAGCAACATGTACAACGAACCCGAATGAAAGTCTTTCCGCATCGATGAGCGGGCCAACAAAAAGGCGTCGTCGGTTTCGATGTTGCGCTCCATCGATTCGAGGAATCGGTAACGCAACCGCGCCGACCGGAACCAAACGACTCCGGCTGCGAGACAGATGACGCCCAAGGCGCAAAGAACCACTGTCTTCATATGGCAACACTATCGGCCAGAATTGCTCAGGTGGAGTAGCAGTTTGGTTACAACTCAGGTTTTCCACCCAAACCTGACTACATCTCACCCAGCGTGCTCGTTGGGCAACCAATATCCACCAAGAGTGCTATTCGGCTCGATGGCGGACCCGCATCTTGATCGGTGTTGACCCCAGATCGAACCCTTCGCGCAGGCTTCGTTCGAGGTAGCGCACGTAGGTGGGGTGGATCGTCTTGTTGGCGAACAAGGTAAACGTTGGCGGGTCGGTCGCTCCCTGGGTTGCATAGAGCACCCGAGCCCCATGGGGCGCCGGCTGGCTGACCTGGGCGGCCCGAATGATGTCGTTTACCTTCCGGGTCGGTACCCGCA
Source organism: uncultured Acidimicrobiales bacterium (assembly GCA_938038815.1). Classification (GTDB taxonomy): domain Bacteria; phylum Actinomycetota; class Acidimicrobiia; order Acidimicrobiales; family SHLQ01; genus CALLQB01. The sequence goes on from CALHTF010000075.1 coordinate 10,653, forward strand.
CCCGGTAGTCGCTGATCGAGTCAGCCAATGCGGGCCACAGCCGGTGGACGTTCTTTCCGGTGAGCGCGCTGATGTGCAGCACGGGAGCATCACCGACGAAGTGGAGCTTGCGTTCCTTTTCGCTCTTGATCTTCGCCCGCTGTTCCGCATCGAGCAGTTCCCACTTGTTAAAGAGGACCACGATCGGGCACCCCGCGGCATCGACCCGTTCGGCGAGTCGCTGGTCTTGGTGGGTCACGCCGACGGTCGCATCGATCACCAACAGCGCAACATCGGCCGTATCGACCGCGGAAAGCGCCCGCACGACCGAGTAGTACTCGGTGTCTTCGTCGACCTTTGCTTGACGCCGCATGCCCGCAGTGTCGATAAATCGGACCGGACCGGTATCGGTGTCGACGATCGTGTCGACGGTGTCGCGGGTGGTGCCCGCCTGATCGTGCACCACCGACCGCTCCTCGCCGATGAGCCGGTTAAACAACGTGGACTTGCCCACGTTCGGGCGCCCGACGATGGCCACCGAGAAGAGCTTTGTTTCGTCGGCGCCGCCTTCGCTGTCGAGGGAGTCGTGGTGATCATCGCCAGCCTCAGCCGAATCGGCCCCATCGGCTTCAGGCATCGGGAAGTGAGAAAGGTGGCTACAGACCAGATCGAGAAAGTCGCCGGTGAGTCGGCCGTGCAGCGCACTGATGGGCTGGGGTTCGCCGAGCCCCAACGACATGAAATCCCAGATGTTGTTGTCGTGGGCCTGGTCGTCGATCTTGTTCACGGCGAGGATCACCGGTGCGTCGAGCCGGCGCAGCAGTTTGGCCACTCGAGTGTCGTCGTCGGTCAGCCCGACCGAGCCATCGACCACCAGCACGATCACATCGGCGTCAGAGATCGCCTGCTCGCTCTGTTGGCTCACCTTGTCGTCAAGCGCGGTGCCGCTCGCCATCCAACCGCCGGTATCGACCAACCGGAACGGTCGTTGTTGCCATTCGGCCAGCACTTCTTTACGGTCGCGAGTAACACCGGGCCGGGCCTCAACGATTGCTTCGCGCCGCCCGATGACCCGGTTCAGCAGGGTTGACTTCCCCACGTTGGGGCGCCCAACGATCGCCACCAGAGGCAGCGCAGCGTCGTCGGGGTTTACCGTGAAATCGGTCATCGGCTCAGGGCCTCTCGTAGAGCTGCACCGTTGGTTTCTACCAGGTCGACCGGGTGCGGAAGATCGGCGACGGTTAACCCGTCGAGAAAGACGCCGCGGCTCAGGCAGACGTCGGGCAGCAGGTACCGGTGACCCGCTGGTTCGTTTTCTAGCGTGCGAATCAGATCGGCGCCCGTCAATAAGCCCGCCACGGCCGTGTTGCCACCAAAGAACTGGTTCTCGACCACGACGATGCGGATGTCGGTCCGGTCCAGCGTGGCGACCAGCGGGGCCAACACTTCGGCGCCCAGGGCCCCGGTGAGAATACCGATGGGTGCGTTGCGCTTGATGCCCAACGAGACCGGCACCGCGACGACCTGGTCGGGGTCGAGCCTCGGCGCCCGGTACTGGTCGGCTGGGGCACCATCGACCGAGGCAAAGAAGCCGGGACGCACACCGGTGACATCGACCGTCGGGTTGTGTGCCGCTTCGAAGAACTCACGTTCGAGGGTTCGAGCCATTCCGATGCCGTCCTCGTGCATAGCAAAGTCGCCGTACGTTTCGGCGGCCGGAAACGGCCGACCGGCCCGCAGGTAGTACTCGTCGCTCGCAAACACGGTGCGTCGGCCAAGCGTAGTCAGGAAGACGTCCTGCCATTTCTCCACGATGTCGCATACCGCAGCCGCCTCGGCGACCGTGTGGGGCCGCATGCGAGGTTCGTTCGAGTGGTCGCTTACCCCGAGGGGCACGACACACACCGATGCCAGGTTCGGGTACTCGTCGAGCACCCCGCAGAGCGTGTTGTCGAGAATCTCGGCGTCGTTGATGCCGGGACACACCACAACCTGGCCGTGCACCTCGATGTCGGCGTCGAGTAGGGCACCCAACCAGCGAAGGCTGGTCGCACCGCGTTTGTTGCGCAGCATGTCGGAGCGAACATCGGGGTCGGTTGCGTGAATGCTCACGTTCAGCGGCGACAGTCCCTCGGTAACCACCCGCTCGAAGTCGGCTTCGGTGAAGCGGGTGAGGGTGGTGTAGTTGCCGTACAGAAACGACAGCCGGTAGTCGTCGTCTTTGAGATACAAGCTGCGCCGCATCCCCTTGGGGAGCTGGTAGATGAAGCAGAACTCGCAGTGGTTATCGCAGGTTCGCACCCGATCGAAGACCGCCGAGTGCACTTCGATACCCAGGGGATGTCCGGCGGGCTTGGTGGCGGTTGCCCCGATTTCGAGTCCGCCCCGGCGAAGTTCGAGTTCGACGACCGCTTCGTCGACCAGAAGCTGCCATTCGATCACGTCGCGCGGTGCAGCGCCGTTGACCGAGATCACTTCGTCGCCCACGATGACCCCTGCCTCCGCGGCGGGCGAGTCAGGAGCTACCGAAATAACGCGAGGCGCGGTGGTGGCCCCGACCATGCCCCCGGTGGGCTCAGGGTCGGTGGCCTCGGGATCCGACCCAGAAAATGATTGCAAAATCGCCACATACAGAGAGTACCGACCCGTTCGGAGCGCACTACCCTCGGGGGCGTGAACGTTGACTTAGTTTTGCTCGCCGCACCACGCGGGTTTTGTGCCGGAGTCGAGATGGCGATCAAGGCTTTGGCCTGGATGGTGCGAGCCTTCGATGCCCCCGTCTACTGCTACCACGAGATCGTGCACAACCAGTTGGTGGTGAAACGCTTTGAGGACCTTGGGGTGATCTTTGTCGACGACATCGCGGAGGTTCCGGCAGGCGCCCCGGTGATGTTGTCGGCCCACGGCTCGGCTCCCGAGGTGGTCGAGGCAGCCGAGGCGGCGGGCGGGTACGTCGTCGACGCCGTGTGCCCGCTGGTGACCAAGGTGCACCACGAGGTGAAGGTCCGCGCCCACAAGGGCTACCGAATCGTGTACGTCGGCCACGACGGGCACGAAGAAGCGGTGGGCACGATGGCGGTCGCCCCCGATGCGATTCACCGGGTCGAGTCGAGGGCCGAAGTTTCCGAACTGCCCCAGTTCGAACAGCCGGTTGCGTTGTTGGCTCAGACCACCTTGAGTCACCGCGACTGGGACGATGTGCTCGACGCCACCCGCGAGCGGTTCCCCGATATGTGGATGCCGGGGCGCAGCGACTTGTGCTTTGCCACCACCAACCGCCAGTCGGCGTTGATGGAGATCGCTGCCCGCTGCGACGCGGTCGTGGTGATCGGTTCGGCCAACTCGTCCAATACCGTGGCGCTCGAGAAACTGGCAGCCAGCAACGAGAACACCCGGGTGTTTCGGGTCAATGACGCAAACGAGCTACCGAGCGACATCACCGGCACCGTTGGCGTGACCGCCGGTGCGTCAGCGCCGGAGGAACTCGTCGAGTCGGTCATCGCCCGTCTCGACCCAGCCAACGGGGTCGAAGAAGTTCGCATCACCGACGAGGACGAGTACTTCCCTCCCCCACGCGCATTACGAGACTTACTGTTCGCCATCGACAGCTTCGCCACGTTCGCGGCCGGGGGATCGTTCAGCGATCGGCCGCCGGTCAACGACCGCACCTTGGCCGCCAGCGTTGCGCTATCGACCCTGACTGCCGGGTAGTTAGTAGCCGGCGAGGCGTTGGGCCTCGTCGTAGAGCTCCTGGATTCGTTCGCGGAGGTCCTCGGAGTGCCGGCGAACCGCTTTGCGGGGCACCCGGCCTTTCACCTGTTCGGGCGGAGCGATCGGCGGGCCGATGACAAACACCAGCTTGCGGGGCCACACCATGTTTTGGCCCCGCGGCATGATCTGCTCGGAGCCGCCGATTCCGATCGGCACGATCGGCACTTGGGTTCGACCCGAGACAAACGACGGCCCGTCGTTCATGTTTTCCGCCTCGACCACCGGGCCGTCGCGGCGGGTTCCCTCGGGAAACATCACCAACGGCTCGCCTCGCGCGAGCACGGCCTCCGCCGCCGCTATGGCCGACCGGTCAGCGGTGCCGCGTTGTACCGGAAACCCGCCCATCATCGATAAGAACCAGGCCCCAAACTTGTTGGTCCACAACGACTCTTTGCCCATGAAGCGCAGGATTCGCCGGTCGATCAACGTGAGCACCGGTGTGTCGAGGTAACTGCGGTGCACGGGCGACAAGATGACGGCGCCCGACTGCGGCAGGTTCTCGTGGCCGTGGACCTCGAACCGGAAGTACGCCTTTGCCAGCGCGACGAAGGGCCACCAGAGCCCCTGGTACACCCGACGTTGGAGCTTGGTCATCGCCGAGCCGAACTCGAAGCCCGCGTCGCCGACGATCTCTCGTCGCTGGGACTCGCCGGGGTTCGCAGGAGTTGTCATGGCCGCACCAAGTCTGCCAGTAGTTCGATCACCTCGTCGACGATCTGTTCGACCGACAACGCGGTGCTATCGATCGTCACGGCGTCCTCGGCCTCGGTGAGCGGATCGTGCGCTCGAGAGCTATCGACCTCATCGCGGCGCCCAAGGTCGGCGAGCGCCGATTCATAGCTGAAATCTGGCGATTCGGCGGCCCGCCGTTTCGCTCGCTCTTCGATGTCGGCGGTCATAAAGATCTTCAGCGTTGCCTCGGGGAAGACCACGGTTCCCATATCGCGCCCTTCGGCCACGCCCCCGCCCTGGGCCACCATCCACGAGCGGAACTGATGTTTCAGGAGTTCGCGAACTCGTGGCTGGGCGGCCACCACCGATACCGCTTGGGAGACCTCGGCGGTGCGGATTACCTGGGTTGCGTCGACGCCATCGATCAACACCTGGCCGGCGTCGACTTCAATCCGTAGCTGGGCGGCTAAATCGCCAACCGCGTCCCAGTCCTTGAGATCGATACCGCGGGTGAGCGCCGAATGGGCCACCGACCGGTACATGGCGCCGGTGTCGAGCACCAACAAGCCGAGTCGTTCCGCAATCGCTTTGGCCACCGTCGACTTACCGGCGCCTGCCGGACCGTCGATGACCACGACCAATGGCTCTCGGTCAGGGTGCAACGCCTCGAGCGCCTCGTAGAAACGGGGGAAGGTCTTGGCCACACAGCCGGGATCGGCGATTCGGGTGCCTGGATTTCGCAACCCGAGCACCGACATCGACATGGCGATGCGGTGGTCATCATAGGTTTGCACCACCGAAGGTTGAGGCACGCTCGGGTGGATGATCATGCCATCGGGGGTTTCCTCAGCCCGGACACCCACCCGTCCGAGTTCGGTGACCATGGCGGCCAACCGGTCGGACTCTTTGTGGCGGATAAAGCCCACGCCTCGGATCGTTGTAGGAGTCGACGCAAAGGCCGCGACGGCGGCGAGCGTTGGCACGGTGTCGGAGAAGTCACGCATATCGATGTCGACCCCCACGAGTTGGTTCGGGCCTACGAGCTCGATCGCGTTGTCGCGGTGACGCACCGTGGCGCCCATCTGGGCCATGACTTCAGCGAACTCGACGTCGCCCTGCACCGAGGTCGTCGAAAGGCCTTCGATCCGCACGGTGCTCGCGGTAACCGCCGCGGCCGCCAGGAAGTACGAAGCCGCCGACGCATCGGGTTCGATCGTTAGCTCACACGCGGTATAACCACCGGGTGGAACGCCGTACCGGGCGGCACCGAACGCGTCGACCTCGACGCCAAACCGGGCCATGACCTCGACCGTCATGTCGAGGTACGGGGTCGACACGACCTCGCCTTCGAGTTGCACGTCGATCCCCTCGGCGGTGAGCGGACCAGCCAGCAGGAGCGCCGATGCAAACTGGCTCGATACATCGCCGGGAAGTTGCACGGGTCCGCCGGTTAGCCCGGCCGACGCAAAGGTCACCGGCAACCCACCGGTTGCACTGGTCTCAAGTCGGGCGCCGAGGGCGGTGAGGGCACCGGTCAGATCGGTCATCGGTCGAGCCCGAAGCTGTTCGTCGCCGGTCACCTCTATCGCCCCCGAACCAACTGCGGCGGCGGCCAACAGGAAGCGGCCGGTAACTCCGGACTGGTTCGCATCGAGCGATAGTGGCCCGCTCGGCGCGCCGCCGATTCCGGTGATCGAGATCGTGCCGGTCTCCCAGTCGGCGTCAACGGTGGCACCGAACGATTCGATCGCACCGGCCATCGCGCGGGTGTCGTCGGCATCGAGCACGCCCCGCAGAACCGACGTACCTTCGGCCAGCCCAGCGAGCAGCAACGCCCGGTTCGACAAGCTCTTCGATCCTGGGATCTGGGCGGTCGCATCGAACGGCGACGTGACGGGGCGAATCACTCGTGGTCGGCTCATCAACTGAGATCCTTCACCCGAGGCGCAAAGCCGCGTGCGATCAGGCCACCTTCAAAAAGGGCTGCTGATTCGGCAGCGACCACCACGATGACGACGCCCCGACGACGCTCCGCGGTATGGGCAATTTCGATGTCGAACACATTGACCGCAAGTTCGCCGGCCAGCGACAGCACGCGAACCAGCTCACCAGGTTGGTCATCGATCGGGATTCGGACTTCGCTCAGCGCGCTGGGATCGAGGGCCTCCGACGGCAGGTTGATCCGGGCCGAACGGGCGTCGGTGAGTCCCGACAACAAGGCAGCGTTGTCGTTGGTCGCCACCTGTTGGCGTACGTCTTGGAGGGCGCCGATCAGATCGTCGAGGACCCGCACGATCGCATCGGCGTTGGCGTTGGCGATATCGATCCAGATGTCGGGCGCCCCGGCGGCGATTCGCGTCATGTCGCGAAACCCGCCTGCTGCGAGGCGCAACAGCGACCGATGTTCGGTCGAGCGTTCGGTCGCCAGACGCATCATGGTGGCGGCTGTCAGGTGCGGCACATGGCTCACCATGGCCACCAGTTCGTCGTGCTGACCAGCGTCGAGCACCACCACGTCGGCCCCAAACCCGGTGACTGCATCGCGCAGGGTCGAGAAGGCTTCGTTGTCGACGCCTTCGGCTGGGCACAGCACCCACACGGCGTTGTCGAACATGGTCGCACTGGCACCTTCGAGCCCCGATCGTTCCGAGCCGGCCATGGGATGACCGCCGATAAACCGAGGTCCTGCGAGGTCGGCAACAATCGCCGACTTCACGCTGCCCGCATCGGTCACCAAGCCACTGGTCGCAGCGAGCGCCGCCTTCGCGGCGTCGACAATCGATCCGGCAGGCGTGGCGATGAAGGTCAGCTCTACCGGCCCGAGCAGGTCGGCGGTGGCTGCCGCATCGATGACCGAGCCAGAAACAGCCGCCTCGACAATGGCCGAGTCGACGTCGTCGCCCACCACGTGCCAGCCGCTGTTCCGCAAGGCAAGGGCTATCGATCCGCCAATCATGCCCAGGCCGATCACTGCGGCGCGACGTTGGGGCGCCGAGGACTCGCGGTTCTCGGTAGCGGTGTTGCTCGGGTCGGCGGCCGAGGCCGCGGAAGTGTCGGACACGGCCGATAACCGTAGTGGCGATTTAGGCCCTGACCCTCACCGGTTTCCGCCGACGCTCAGGTCAGCGGTTGGCGCGCTTTGGCGGCTTTGGTTCGTCGGGTTGGGCGTCGGGGTTCGTTACCGCCGCCGCCAGCTGACGGACTTCATCGGGGGTAAGCGAACGCCACTCCCCCGGCTTCAGCGACCGGTCAGCCAGTGGGCCGATCCGGGTGCGCACCAGTCGCGTGACCGGGTGGCCAATCGCATCGCACATCCGGCGGACCTGACGGTTCCGTCCTTCATGAATCGTCAACCGAACCAGCCCCGGCGTCGACATAGATGCCTTAGCCGGTGCGGTAACTCCGTCGTCGAGCTCGACGCCTTCGCGCAACCGCCGTAGTGCTCCGCGACTCGGCACGCCTTCCACCGAGGCGAGGTACTCCTTCTCCACCCCAAACGACGGATGGGTCAGCCGGTGGGTGAGTTCACCGTCGTTGGTGAGCAACAACAGCCCTTCGGTGAGGTAGTCGAGGCGTCCAACGGGAAACACCCGCGGGTCATCAGGCACCAACTCGACCACTGTGGACCGCCCTTGGGGATCATCGGCGGTCGTAACTACCTCGACTGGTTTGTTCAGCAGGTAATAGACGGCGTCGGGTCGCACGGCGATGAGCGCACCATCGACCTCGATGACGTCGACGGTCGGGTCGACCCGCCGCCCGAGCACCGCCACCTCGCCGTTGACGGTCACCCGTTCGTCGGCGATGAGATCCTCACAGGCTCGGCGGCTGCCGATACCGACTCGAGCCAACACCTTTTGCAGCCGTTCGCCCTCGACGTCGGACGTTTCGGGTTCGGCCACGTTGTTTAGTCTTGGTCGCCGGCCGGCAGAGAGTCTCGAAGGTCGATAACGACCGCATCGTCGGTCTCGGCCTCGACGGTTGGCTCGGCTTCGGGGGCGTCAGCTAGGTCGGAGGCGACTGACGCCTCGACATCGACATCGTTGGTGGCGACCTCGTTAGCGGGGTCGGGGGCGTCGGTGGGCGAATCGGCGATGGGTTCGGCGCTCAGCGACGTCTCGAGGGCTTCCACGACGTCGCTCGCGGGCACAAAGTCACCCAGCGGTGGTAGTTCGTCGAGGCTGTTCAGCCCGAGCCGCTCCAAGAACACATCGGTGGTCCGGAACAACATTGCTTGACCGGGCCCTTCTTCACGGGCTTCCTCGGCGATGTACCCGCGTTGTTGCAGCGTGCGGGTCACCGCATCGACGTTCACGCCACGAATAGCCGACACCTGACCTCGAGATAACGGTTGCTTGTACGCAATGATGGCCAACGTTTCGAGCGCCGCTGCTGACAACCGCGACGACTGCCCCTCGATGGCGAAGCGCTCGACGTACGGGGCGAGGTCGGCGTGGGTTTGGAAGCGATACCCGCCAGCCACGTTCACCAGCACGAAGCCCCGGTTCTCCGCCGCGTATTCGTCGGCGAGTTCGGTGCAGACCTGCGCCACGGTGGCTGCACTGACCTCGGTCAGCTGGGCGAGCAACGACACCGTGACCGGCCGGTCGGCCACCATGATCAACGCTTCGATCGCCCGTCGGATCTCCTCGGGCGCCTCTTGGGGCTCGCCAAGGTCCTCGGCTTCTGCGGTGTCGGCTACTTCTTCGACGCTGAGTTCGTCGGCCGGGGCGTCGGCGGCCGGCTCTGCGTCCGCGTCGGCTGCTTCTTCAACCGCTTCGTTCACCAAATTATCCTTCATAGTCATCAAATGTGAGGTCGTGTTGGCGGCCCTCGCCCTGCCATACGACGGTGATATCGCCAAAGGTGTCGAGCTGTTCAAGCTCGATCAGGTCTTGTTTGTACAGCTCCAGGATCGCCAGGAACCGGACCACGATTTCGATCCGGTCAACCAGACTGGCGGTGAGTTCGCGGAACGTCATCCTCGGCGAGCGAGGCAGCTCATCGAGCAGTTCGGTCACCGCGTCAGCCACCGTGATGGTGATCGGGTTGACGTGGAACAGGTCGACGTAGGGCTCTGGTTTGGGCGCCGTGGCCTTCATGAACGCCCGGCGTAGTGCTTCGGGTTTGGTTCCCTCGAGCAGGTCGGGGGTGAGCCCAATAAACGCCTCGTCGAGCCCGGCGGTGCGGGGGTAGGACAGTCCCGCGTCGGCGCTGAGCCGCCGCAGTACTTGAGCAGCGTCTTTAAAGGTCTTGCACTCGATCAGCCGGGCGAGCAACAGGTCGCGCTCTTCCCACAGTCCAAGCTCGTCGTCGAGGTCGAATCGGTCACGAGCGGGCAAGAGCCGACGACATTTGAGTTCCACCAGCGTGGCGGCGATGAGTAGAAACTCGGTCGCGACCTCCAGATCGGTGGTTTCTAGCCGTTCGAGCTCGGCGAGGTAGGCGTCGACGATCGGCGACAGTGATACCTCGTACAGCTCGACCTCTTCTTTAAGGATGAGGTGAAGCAGCAGATCGAACGGTCCTGCAAAAACGGGGGTTTCAACCTTGAACGACATGGCCCCCGAAGCTAGATCAATCCCGTGCTCCACACGTGCACCGCAGGCCGTTTTTCACCGAACTTCATTCCGATGAGCGCCGGTCGAAACCCGCGGGTTGCCTAGGGTGGCGGCGTGTCTGAATCTGGAACAAACGCGATCGTGTGGTTTCGGCGAGACCTTCGGTTGTCCGATAATCCGGCGTGGGCGGTGGCAACTGGGTCGGCCGACGAAGTGGTGCCGGTCTTCGTGCTCGACGACACCCTGCTCGACGCGGCCGGACCCTTTCGCCGAGCACAATTGCTGGGCGAAGTAGCTGCACTCGACGCAACGATTCGCGAGCACACCGGTGGCCGGCTTTTTCTTCGCCGCGCCGATCCGGCCCAGGTCCTGGCCGACCTCGTCGACGACCGGACGGTCGGCGTGTTCTGGAACGACGATGTGGCCCCCTATGCCACCGCCCGCGACGCCAGGGTCGAAGCTGCACTCTCGTGCCCGGTCCAGCGGTTCTGGGGCACGCTGTTTCATCGCCCCGGGTCAGTGCTTACCGGCAAAGGCACCTTGTCGAAGGTGTTTACTCCGTTCTACAACCGGTGGATCGTCACCGACGTCGACCCGTGGCCCACACCCGGTTCGGCATCGGTAGCTACCGGCCCCGGCGAATCACTTGATGCCCTCGTCCAAGCCGCCGGCCCCGCGCCGCTGCCCCCGGGTGAGGCGGGTGCCGCCGACCGCCTCGCCGATTGGGCACGGCGGGCCGACAACTACCTCACCGACCGCGATACGCCGTCGATCGAGGGCACCTCCATGCTGTCGAGCGACCTCAAGTTCGGAACATTGTCGCCCCGCCACATCGCCCAGTACCTCGGCACCACCACGTCCGGCCGCGAGGGTTTCGTCCGACAACTGTCGTGGCGCGACTGGTGGGCCCACACCCTCTATGAGTTTCCCGCCCTCACCACCGCATCGGTCCGGCCCGAGTACGACAACATCGCCTGGCGATACGACGAAGCCGACTTTTCGGCCTGGGCCACCGGCCAAACCGGCTATCCGATCGTCGACGCAGGCATGCGGCAATTGGCCCAGACCGGATGGATGCACAACCGAGTCCGCATGATCACCGCGTCGTTCCTCGTCAAAGACCTGTTGATCGACTGGCGTCACGGCGAGCGCCACTTCCGCAAACTTTTGATCGACGCCGACCTCGCCCAGAACGGCGGCAACTGGCAGTGGGTCGCGGGCACCGGTCCCGATGCCGCCCCATACTTTCGGATCTTCAACCCCACCAGTCAAAGCCGCAAGTTCGATCCTCACGGCGCGTACATTCGCACGTGGGTACCGGAGTTGTCGGCACTCGACAGCAAAGCGATCCACGAACCAGCGGCCGCCGCCCCGCTCGACCTCGCCGGGGCGGGGGTCATCTTGGGCGACACCTACCCGGCTCCTATCGTCGACCACGCATTTGCCCGCGAGCGCACGTTGGCCGCCTACAAAGCCGTCAAAGAGTCCTAGGGCCGAGCCCAGCCGCTAACCTCGCCTCGTGAGCACGGATCCGCCCGAACCTGAATTCCCCGAAGCCTCTGACCCGGAGCTGACCACGCCCGACGGGTCGACCAGCGACGACGCTCGATCAGAGGTTTTCAAGGCCACCGAACCCGACAACAGTCCGGTAGCCGGCGCCAGCGATACGAGCACGGTCCGCAAGGTGCTCAATGGTCTCGGCGCCCTCGTTGCGATCGCCCTCGCCGTTTTGGTGCTGGTGGTCTACTACTCCAACACCAGCAACCTCGAGTTCATCGAGAGCCTGCCGACCATCGATGCCGAACCGGGCACCGAACTGACGGTCACCCTGCCCGAGGGCGTGAGCTGTGCGCCGAAGTACACCACGATCTACCGGTCATCGCCGCTTGGGCGCTGGCAGCAAACCCATAGCCGCCAGGGCGAAGGATTCATCCAAGATCGCCGCGAAATGTGGCACACCGACTCGCAGAGTTGGGACCTCACCACCGAATGCGACGAGAACAGCCGGGTCAGCATGGTCCTGCCCGAAAACGGGCTGAGCGACGAGTTTGCGGTCTGTGAGATTAACGACAAGTGCCTACGCATCACTATCGATAACTGAAACTGCAACAGGTGTCAGACACCTGATTCAGTTTGATTAGTCGTTGTCGGCGGTGTCGAGGGCCTCGGCGTAGTGGGCCGGAATCGTCCACTGGTCGCTCGGCAAATGATGCTCTCGAGCCCAAGCGATGGTGAGTTCATGGCTGCCGGCCATGGCGAGCAGGTCGCCGCCCAGTTCTGGATGCTTTAGGTATTGACCAATGCGGCGAGTAATCCCCGAACTTTTCACCCACAGCTCGGCGGTTTCGCGACCAGCAACCGCTGCCGAAAGCGTGGCCGCCACCCGGGTATAGGTGCCGAGTCCCGAAACGTTTTTGCCAATGTCGTGCAAGAGCGCAGCCGCCAGAACCTCCCGGGGAGCGTCGTCGCCCAACAAGCGCTCGACCTCCTGCGCTACGCCGGCCGAGTGTCGGCGGTCGGCCTTGCTTGCCTTACGCCAGAGCTCGAACTCGCGTTCCAAGAGCTGACTCTGCACCCAGGTGGTGGTTTCTGCCGATGGTCCGATCGGCGAAAGCGACCCAAAGAACCGCTTCACCAAATGCAACGCTCCGCCCATATCAGTTTCCCTTGCTGGTCGAGGCCGATGGCCCGATGGCCCGAGGGTGAGCAGCGGCGTACACGCGCTGAAGCCGCTCGGTCGACACCCGGGTGTACACCTGGGTGGTGGTGATCGAGGCGTGCCCCAACAATTCCTGCACGGTACGAATGTCGGCACCATGGTCGAGCATGTGAGTGGCGCACGAATGCCGAAGCACGTGTGGCGTGAGCCGGTCAGCGATGCCCGCTTCGAGTCCACGTTTGCGAACCACGCCCCATGCGCCCTGGCGCGACATGCGTCCGCCGCGGGCGTTGAGTACCAACGCGTTCTCGTCGTCGCGGCTCTTCCACACCGCCGGAGCCACCGAACCACGCCCATCGAGGGTTAACCACTCCCCGATCGCCGACGACGCATGGCGCCCAATGGGTACGATCCGCTCTTTGTCGCCCTTGCCGATCACCCGCATCAGGGCGGCGTCGAGGTCGAGGTCAGCAAGCGACAGCGAGCACAACTCCGAAATCCGCAGGCCGGCGCCGTACAGCACCTCCAGCATCATCTGGTCGCGGCGGTCGAGCGGCGTCGAGCCGACCACCACCGACAACAACCGTTCGATCTCGGGTTCGCTCAGCGCCTTGGGCACACCCCGCGGAGGGCGCGGCACCTCAACGTCGGCGGCCGGGTCGTGGTCGACCAACTCTTCCGCCACAAGAAATCGATGCAACCCCCGCACGGCGACCAACATCCGAGCGACCGACGAGGTGGCGAGGTCAACGCTTTGCAGTTCTCGCACAAAGTCCACGATCTCGGCACTCGTGACCGTCTGAGTGGTCTTGGAGATGTCGGCCAGAAACGCGCTGTAGCGCTCGAGATCGCGGCGGTAGGCCGCCGTGGTGTTACCGGCCCGACCCTTTTCGATGCTCAACCAGGTCAGAAACTCCTCGATATCGAGCCCAAGGAGTGGGGTCTCCACTAACCCGCGCCGTTCCGCGACGCCAGGTGTTGCTTCGCCAACAGCAAGCCAATAATCGTCTTGCTGTCGGTAATGGTCTGGTTGGCGATCAGTGCGGGCACATCGTCGAGCTTTATGCGTTCGACGGTCATGAACTCTTCTTCCACGCCGTCGTGGTTGGTGGGCACCGGCGTCGGGTCGACCGCCACAAAAACGTACGAGTACTCGTTGCAGAACCCAACCGCGTTGTAGAACTCGGCCAACAACTCGAGTTCGTCGGCCTCCAAGCCGACCTCCTCGATCAGTTCACGACGGGCGGTTTCGGCGGGCGGTTCGTCGGCCACGTCGCGTTTGCCCGCCGGAATCTCGAGCAACCACTGCTCGCAGGCGGCCCGGAACTGACGAACGAGCACCACCTCGTCACCCACCACCGGCACCACCGACACCGCACCGGGATGTTTCACGACGTCGCGGGTAATCGTTTCGCCATTGGGCGCCACAAAGTCGGCGGTGACCACATCGATCACATACCCCGAGTAGATCGGCGTCTCGCCGACCTTGCGGAACTCGGGGTCAGCCATGGCTCACGAAGAACCCAGCTGCTCGTGTTCGGGTTGGGCGATCTTGGGCAGCGTGGGGTTGCGACCTTCTGCGCGGTGCAGCGCAGCGTCGACAAAGTCGCGGAACAGCGGTGCTGGACGGTTGGGTCGGCTCTTGAGTTCAGGGTGAGCTTGGGTGCCGATCCAGAACGGGTGCGAGCGAAGTTCAATAAACTCGACCAATTGTCCGTCGGGCGAGGAGCCCGAGGTCCAGAAGTCGCCATCGTCAAAGCGGCTGCGGTACTTCGGGTTGAACTCGTAACGATGCCGGTGACGTTCCGAAACCACAACCTTGCCGTAGGCCTTGGCGCACTGGCTGTCCGAGTCGAGTTCGGCAACATAGGCGCCGAGGCGCATCGTGCCACCCTTGTCGGTGACGCCGGCCTGGGAATCCATCAGGTCGATAACCGGGTGAGCCGTGGCGGGGTTGACCTCGCTTGAGTTCGCCCCGGTAAGGCCCAGCACATTTCGGCCGTACTCGATGGTCATGGCCTGCATACCTAGGCACAGGCCCAAGCACGGGATGTTGTTTTCGCGGGCGTAACTCGCCGCCGCGATCTTTCCTTCGACGCCTCGTTCACCAAAACCGCCGGGGATGACGATGCCGTCGAGTTCGCGCAAGCGACTGCTGGTGAGGAGTCCCTCAACTTCTTCGGCTTGGATGAGATCGAGTTCGATCTGAGCGCCGTGGTGGATACCGGCGTGATTGAGCGATTCCACGACCGACAGGTAGGCGTCGATCAAGCTGACGTACTTACCAATCAGGCCGATCTTGACCGGCTTGGATGCACTGCGCACCCGACCGACCAGGTCGCGCCATTCATCGAGGTCGGGTTCGCCAACATCGAACTCGAGGAGGTCGCACACCACGGTGTCGAGGCCTTCGTCGTGCAGAACCAGCGGGATCTCATAGAGGCTGTCGGCGTCGGCGGCGTTGACCACCGCGTTGACCGGAACATCGCACAGGCTGGAGATCTTGCGCTTGAGTTCGTCCGAGACCGGTTCTTCGCTGCGACACACGATCGCGTCGGGCTGAATACCGCGGCTGCGCAACTCGGTGACCGAGTGCTGGGTGGGCTTGGTCTTTTGTTCGCCCGACGGGCCAATAAAGGGAATCAGGGTGACGTGCACGTAGAACACGTTGTTACGACCAACGTCGAGGCGGAACTGACGGATCGCTTCGAGGAACGGCAGAATTTCGATGTCGCCGACCGTGCCGCCGACCTCGGTGATCACCACGTCGACATCGTCGCTCGTGAGCATCGAAATGCGGCGCTTGATCTCGTCGGTGATGTGCGGGATGACCTGCACGGTCTTGCCGAGGTAGTCGCCGCGGCGCTCGGCAGCCAGCACCTCGGAGTAGATCGACCCGGTGGTGGCGTTGGACGCCCGCGACAGGTTCTCATCGATAAAGCGTTCGTAGTGCCCGAGGTCAAGGTCGGTTTCGCCGCCGTCGTCGGTGACAAATACTTCGCCGTGTTCGAACGGGTTCATCGTGCCGGGGTCGACGTTGATGTAGGGGTCGAGCTTTTGCATCGTGACCCGTAGGCCTCGGTTCTTCAGCAGTCGTCCAAGTGAGGATGCCGTAAGGCCCTTACCCAGCGAACTCGCAACGCCGCCCGTAACAAAAATGTGTTTGGTCACGGGATCACACCTTATGCACTTCGCGACCGCGAGGCGCGCACGGCCCACGGGAAATCTTTTGGGCCGTCGGTTTCGCAGCGGTTTTGGTCGCCTTGACCGCCTGAGGATTCATCGCTACCCCCGCTCCGCGGCGACCGTGCTCAACAGCTCGACCGCGTGATCGTGGGCAATGTCGGAGTCAGGTTGGCCCGACAGCATCCGAGAGAGTTCGCGCACCCGCTCGTCGCGATCGAGTTCGACCACCGTCGTGGTGGTGGAGGATTTGTCGTTTCGCTTCACGACGGCAAATTGCCGGTCGGCGAAGGCGGCGACTTGGGCGAGGTGGGTTACCACGAGCACTTGATGGTCGGTACCGAGTTGCCCGAGGGCACGTCCGAGGGCATGGGCGGTTTCGCCACCGATCCCGGCATCGACTTCGTCAAAGATCAGGGTTGGCGGGGCCGAAGTAATCACCAGCCGCAGGGCCAACATGGTGCGAGCCAACTCGCCGCCGGAGGCAACCTTGGCGAGCGAATTCGGGCTGGCGCCGGGGTTGGCGGCGAGGCGGAACTCCACGTCGTCGCCCGCTACCCCGTCGATCGCCACCGCAAAGGTGGCATTGGGCATCGCTAACCGGTCGAGGTGTTTCTCGACCGCCTTGGCCAGCTTCGGGGCCGCCTTGCGACGCTGGGCCTCGATACCGGCCGCTACCGAGTCCAGCGCTACGAGTGCTGCCTCGCGTCGTGCATCGAGCTCGGCGGCCCGGGCGTCGTGGCTCTCGAGTTGGTCGAGGCGGTCGCGGGCCTCCGCGTGATAGGCGATTACCTCGTCGAGGGTTTCGCCGTACTTGCGGGTGGTTTCGAGCAGCAACTGGCGACGGGCGCGTACCGCCGCCAATCGTTCGGGGTCCTGATCGATCTGGTCGACCGCCGAGCGGAGCTCCGATGACAGGTCGGCGATCTCTGATTGCAGCGCTCTGATCCGCTGATACTGGTCGGCGAACGGACTGCGGTCGGCTAGCGCCGCCATGGTCGCCCCTAACAGTTCCTGAAGCTCACCTTCGGCGCTCAACAGCTCGCTCGCCTGGCCGCCGGCCGCCCGGTGCTCGCTCGCTTGGGCCAGCAAATCTTCCTGGGGGCCAATCGATGCCAACTCGTTCGGGTCGGTGATCGCCGCCGCATCGAGCTCGGCCACCTGGAACCGGTACAGGTCAATCTCGCGGGCCCGTTCGCGAATGTCGCCCCCCAGATCGGCGAGCCCCGCCTCGATTGCCCCAAGCGCACTTCGAGCTTCGATCAGCGGGGCCAGATTGACCTTGCCGTACACGTCGAGCAGGTGGCGTTGCACCTGGGTCCCGAGCAACGACTGGTGGCTGTGCTGGCCGTGCAGATCGACCAGGAACGATCCAAGCGAACTCAAGATCGTGGCGGTGGCGAGTTGACCATTGATGTAGGCCCGCGAGCGGCCGTTGGTCGGCACGACTCGGCGCACGACCACTTCATCGTCGAGGCCGAGTTCGCTAAACAGGTCAGCGGTAGCCGGATCAGACATCGCCCGGTCGCGCGCGGTGGGGCTGACCACAAACCGGCCTTCGACCACCGCCTCGTCAGCACCCGAACGCACCATCGACGCGTCGGCCCGCCCACCCATCAACAGGTCGATCGCGGTGACAACCATGGTCTTTCCGGCACCGGTCTCGCCGGTGACCGCCGTGAGTCCGGGACCCAACAACAAACTGACTTGTGGGATCACGCCGAGGTCGGAGATGTTGAGTTCGGCTAACACGTGGGGCTTTCTTGTCTTGGGGCTTGGGTTTTTGGGGCTTGGGTTGGGACTTAGCGGTCCGAGAGACCGAATTTGGCTTTGAGTACGTCGTGGAAACGGCGTGGCCCGTTGAGCACGAGCCGCACGGTTCGGGGCGAAGCCGTGCACCGTACCGTTGCACCGTCGGCCAGTGTGCCAACCTTACGGCCGTCCACTGACAGTGCTGCCGGACGATGGCCTTGCACCTCGAGTGCCAACTCAGATTCGGGTTCGAGCAACAACGACCGGTCAAACAACATGTGCGGCGACACCGGGGTGAGCAACAGTGCCCGGTGGGTGGCGGCCACAATGGGGCCACGGGCCGA
This sequence comes from uncultured Acidimicrobiales bacterium, assembly GCA_938038815.1. Classification (GTDB taxonomy): domain Bacteria; phylum Actinomycetota; class Acidimicrobiia; order Acidimicrobiales; family SHLQ01; genus CALLQB01. Next base: position 28,574 of record CALHTF010000075.1, read on the forward strand.
CAACGCATAGGCGGTCGAACCGGTAGGCGTGGCCACGATCAAGCCGTCGGCTGGGTAGGTATGGAACCGAGCGCCGTCGATCCAAACCAACAACCGGATCGTGTTGCTCGACGCTGTTCTTTCGAGCACGATCTCGTTTAGCGCGTGGTGCACGACTGGTTCGCTGCCGTCACGCGGGTCGATCGTGGCTTGGAGCATCATTCGGGTCTCGACTTCGTAGTCGCCCTCGAGGAACGTACTGATCGCCGACCGGGCGTCTGCGGGTTCGATCGCCGCCAGGTAGCCGAGCTCGCCGTAGTTCACGCCGAGCAGCGGCACTTCGAATTCGCTGCTGAGTTCTACCGCTCGCAAAATGCTGCCGTCGCCGCCGAGGCTCACCAACACGTCGAGCCCCTCGCCGAAGCGGTCTTCGTCTACCCCGTAGGTTTCGAGGCCGGCGATCTCCGCGTCGGCGTTGGGGATCCGGAGATGATGTCCTTCGCCAACCAGCCACTCGGCAAGGTCGGCCGCCTGTTCGACCGCTTGGGCGCGGCGATGGTGGAGCAAAAGCCCGATCTGGGCGGGTTCGGTCACTGGGTTGGTCCGGTCTGGGTGAGTTGGGCGGCTTCGAGAACGACGCGCTCGATCATCGCTTTGTGAGACAAATCGCCGGGAACTGGAGAAACCGACGAACGAGCGCCCACCGGCTGGACATGCATCAAGAACTCAACATTGCCGGCGTTGGCGGATCCGCCTCGGATAGGTGAACACATAAGCCCCATCATGGCCCCTCCGGCGTCATCGATCGCGGTTCGCGCCGCGAACAATACGTCAGACCAGATCTGCGGATCGCCGATTATCCCGCGGCCCTTGCTCACCGCCTGGCGGCCCGCCTCGAACTGGGGCTTGATCAAGATCACTACGTCGCCATCGTCGGCCGTAAGTTCGAGCAGCGACTTGGCCACGCTGCGCAACGAGATGAACGAAAGATCGGCCACCACGAGAGCCGCCGGTCCCCCGATGTCGTCGAGGTCGACCGAGCGGATATCGGTCTGTTCGCGCACCACCACGCGCTCATCGCTGCGGATCCGTTCGTGGAGTTGGTGGGTGCCGACATCGATGGCCACCACCTGGGTTGCCCCGGCCTGGAGAAGGCAATCGGTAAAGCCACCGGTCGACGAACCAGCGTCGATGCCTCGAACGCCATTTGGGTCCAAATCGAACCCGTCGAGGGCGGCGGCCAGCTTTTTGCCTCCTCGACTTACGAACTTCGGCCCATTTCCTTGCACTTCGATCGCGTCGCCGGGAAGCACCTGCGCGGCGGCCTTTTGGGCCACCGATCCGCTTACTGTCACCAATCGCGCCTCGATCAGGGCCTTGGCTTGTTCTCGGCTCTCGGCCAAATTCCGGCGAAGGAGTTCAACGTCGAGGCGGCGTCGTGCGCTCGTGGGATCTATCCTTTCGATGGGTTCAAAAAGTCTATCCCCCCTGTGGTGTGCCTCGCTATGCGCACTGCGCTCTCAGCACTCCGCATTTCTTTATCTCCGTTTTGAGGAAACCCTTGGAAGCTACAGCCGAACGACAACGCGCTACCGAAGTTGAGACCAAATACTTCGCCGAGCGCCTCGACGCCCTCGTCAACAACGTCGAGACCATCATCAAAGGCAAGACCGACGTTATTCAACTCGCCCTGATCGCCATGTTGGCTGAAGGCCACCTGTTGATCGAGGACGTCCCCGGTACCGGCAAAACCTCACTCGCCCGGGCGATGGCTGAGTCGGTCGACGGCACACTGGCTCGTATCCAGTTCACCCCCGACCTGTTGCCCACCGACGTCACCGGCGTACAGATCTACAACGCCGAGAAGAACAAGTTCGAGTTCCACCCCGGCGCCGTGTTCGCCAATGTGGTCCTCGGCGACGAAATCAACCGAGCATCACCTAAAACGCAGTCGGCGTTGCTCGAGGTCATGGAAGAGCACCAGGTGACGGTCGACGGTGTTCCGCACCCGGTCCCGGACCCGTTCATCGTCATCGCCACCCAGAACCCGGTCGAACTCGACGGCACCTACAACCTTCCCGAAGCCCAGCTCGACCGGTTCATGATGCGGATCCAGATCGGCTACCCGAACCCGCTCGCCGAGATGGAGATCATCGACACGCTGAGCACCCGCCACTTCCGCCCCGACGTGCAACCCGTGGTGAGCCCGGCCGACTTCCGCCGTATGAACGACGTCGCCGACCGGGTGTACCTCGCACCAAACATCCGGCACTACATCGTGAACTTGGCACGCGAGACCCGCAGCATTCCCCAACTGCGCCTCGGGGTAAGCCCTCGTGGCTCGGCCGCCTTGGCCCGAGCCGCTCGCGCGTTCGCCGCCGCCACCGGCCGCAACTTCGTCACCCCCGAAGACATCAAGTTCTTGGCGCCCTACGTGATGCTGCACCGGATGATCCTCACCCCAGAGGCCGAGCTACAGGGCATGAGCGCTCATTCGCTGCTCGAACGGGTGCTGCGCGACGTCACGGTGCCCACCAGCCGCGACGCTGAGTAAAGCCGAGTCCACCCGACATGTTCACCCGCAACGGACGAGCGTTGATCGTAGTAAGTCTTGCGCTGTTCACTGCCGGATGGCTCCTGCGCTACGGGCCGCTCGTCATCATCGGCGCCGTCTTGGCCACCGCATTGGTCGCCGCAGTGGTGTTGGTGTCGCAGCGGCCGAGCCTCGATGTGCAACGCCGCGTCGTACCCGACCGGGTCACCGCGGGCCAAGATGCGGTTGCGCACCTTCGCATCACCAACGACGGCCGACGCATTCTGCGCGACGGCGTGGCCCTCGAACGATTCGGCGACGGGCTGATCCCGCTCACTATCCCGCAGCTCCAGCCCGGTCAGTCGGTCGAGAGCATCGAACGGCTGCCTACCGACCGACGAGGGGTCTTCCAGGTCGGTCCGCTGGTCATCAACCGGTCCGACCCGTTCGGCCTCGTGCGCAAGGGCGACTGGAAAGCGTCGTCGGCGACCTTGTGGGTTCACCCGCTCCTTCACGACGTGGCCGCCTTTCCGTCCGGGCTCGCCCGCGACCTCGACGGACCAAGTTCGGGCGAAGCCCCCGAGGGCGGCGTTGCCTTTCAGAACCTTCGCGAGTACGTGGTCGGCGACGACCGACGCCTCATTCACTGGCGGTCATCGGCTCGGCTCAACAAGTTGATGGTGCGCCACAACGTCGACTCGCATCAGCCTCGTAGCTTGATCGTGCTCGACACCCGGGCCGATGTGTACACCGGCGAAGGATTCGAAGACGCTATCCGGGCCGCAGCCTCGCTCACCACCTCCTCCCGCAAGGGTCGGTTCCCGTTCAAGGTCGTCACCACCTGCGGACGCACCTACGACCAGTCCTTCCCCCACAGCCACCTGATGGACGAGTTTGCGGGCTTGGCAGCGTCGACCAACGCTTCGACCCTGCCAGAGCTCGTAACCACCATGGCGCGTAGCCAAACCGGGTTCTCGGCCGCCGTCATCACCGGCACCAACTCGGTCGACGAACTTTCCTACCTCGGAAGGCTGAGTTCGATGTTCGATGCGGTCACCATCTGCCGGCTTGGCCCCCATACCGACGCCGTCGAGTTGCCCGGCACCGTGGTGATCAACGCCGGCAACAGCAGCGAGTTCGCCAAGTACTGGAACCGCAAAGTTCGCCGCTAGGCCTAGCGGTTCTTGACCAACGGGCGAGGACTCAGCTTCTCGCCTACCCGCTTCAGCGGCGGCCGGGACCGGGCGGTATCGGCCCGGTAGGCGTCAGCGTGTTTCCACGCCCGCTCGGCGGTGGTGGCGTCGGGTTGCACCGGAGCAAAGGCGTTTGCGGCCACATCAGGGACCAGCGCCCGCAACGCACGCGACGCATCGGCGCCAAATTCTTCATCACTCAGCGCTGCGACCTCGGTGAAGGTCAGCTCGGGTGTCACTTCGACACCGCCTTCGAGCAAGCGGTCGGTGGCATCGGCCCATGCGCCCTCGATCCGTCCGACCGGGGTTGGCGCGCTGCGGCGGCGTTTACGACGACGGCGCTTGCTAACCATTACGTACAGCACAACCGCCAGCAGGCCTACGGCGAACAACAGACCGATGAGGCTCGGAAAAACCCATGCGCCGAGGTTGCGCCCGTTGGGGTCCTCGTCGGTGTCGATCGCTTCCGAGGGTGACCCTTCGGTCGGTTGCGCCTGGGGTGTGGCGACCGCCGTCGGGGCCGCCGGGATCGTGGTTCCGGGTGTTTCCTCGGGGAGTTCTTCGGCGGCGATCTCGATCGGGGCGGGGTCAAAGGCCTGCCACCCGAACCCATCGAACGGGACTTCAACCCACACGTCGTAGTGCTCGGAGGTAATGTCGAGCGACGCATCACCGTTGGTGTCGGCCACCTCGGCAAGGTCGAAGCCGATGACTACCCGGGCGGGAATCTGCTGGGTCCGGAGCATCACGGCGAGGGCGGTCGCAAACTGCTCGGGTCCACCGCGTTGGTCTTCGACCAGGAAGGCCCGCAGCCGCCCGAGGGAGTGTCCGGGCGGCGAATCGACCTTCAACGCCACCTCATCTTGGAGGAACTCGACGAGCGCCGTGGTGATGTCGTAGGGGTTGTCGAACTTGGAGGCCACGTTGGTCGCCAAATCGATGATGTCGGCCGAAACCTGATCCGGCAGGGCAACATAGGAGTCATCGACATCACCCAGGTCAGCGCCTTGGAGGAGTTCGTCTGAGGCGACAGGAAGTCGCGACGTCACCGTGTAGGTCGAGACCGTTGTGCCCTCGGGCGCGATGATCGAGCCGGCCGCTTTGTCGAACATGACCTCGGGGATGCTCACCCAAACCGGCCGCTGCGCGGCTGGCAGCCACGGGCCTCGCAGGGTTCCCACGGCAATCGTTTGGGTAATCAGCGCCGTGTTTTCCTCGCTACCCGACCGGGTATCGAGGTCGGAATCGCTGAGGCGGTAACGAGCCGTCGAGCGCCACTCGGCACCGTCATAGGCGTCGAGGACCGCGACCGGAACCCGGCGTAGAATCTCCCGGTCGTTCTCGCCCAGCAGTTCGAGGCTTAGGGCAGGCACCGGCGGATTCTGGGCCCGAACCGCCTTGAATTCAGCGAGCGGGTTGATGACGGCTTCGGGCGAGACAACATCGGGGCGAAGCGACCGAGGATCGACCGGGTCATCGGAACGAAACGCCAACAACGTGCCGATAAGGCCACCGATCGCGACACACGCGACCGCCACGGGCAGCGCCGAACGAGCGAGGGCCAAGGTGGTGGTGCGGGTTTGGAAGTCGCCGTCGAGCAACGCAATCGACTCGGGAGTGTCGGTGGACGAGGTGTCGTCGAATTCGAGTCCGTGAGTCACCTCGGTCGAGCGGCGCTGGTTGGCCCGCAAGGCCACAACCAACAGCCCGACTCCCGCGATGGCGAGCGGGAGCCAGATCCCCGACGAAGGGGCCGGCGCAGCCAACGGCAACGTGATCGCGTACAGCCCAAACAGCGGAGCCAAGGGCCAAACCACATGGCGGGCCCGCAACATCAACAACGCAGCGGCCGACCCTGCGATCCACGCCAGGTAGGTCATCAGCACGCTCGTCGAACCCGAGGCCGGCAGCGGGAACAGGGCGTCGAGACCGTCGGCCCAGCCCGAGTACAGGCCGTCCCAGAGCGCTCGCAACGTCGCAAGTCCGGGAATACCAATCGGCATAGTTGAGGTGAGCTGGGAGTACGCCGTGTAGGCCAGCATGGCGACCAGCGAGATCGCACCGGTCAGCCACAACGACGGCCTCCGGTACTCAAGGACGGCGATCAGCAGCACTGACAGCGCAGCCGCCGCGGCGACCCGTAGCGGCGCCAGCGTCGAGCCGAAGACCCGATGAACGCCGTAGGCGCATAGGCCACCAAGAAGAGCCAGCAACACGACTTCGGCCCAGTCGCGGCGGTCGAGCGACCGACCAGCCTTGAATTGCGCGATGCGACCAAGCGCGGTCATCGGGTCGTCCGGCGTCGTCGAACATTGTTTCTTACCAACGATGCACCGAGGCCGCCAGCCAACAGTACGAGCAGTTGCCACGGGTGACTCGCACCCAGGGTGAGCGGCGAGGCGTCCTGGGAGTCGTCGTTGTCGCCCTCGTCGTCGCCACTGGTGGGCGGATCGGTAGGCGGCGGGGGTGGTGCCGCCGTTGTGGTGGGCGCAGCGGTGGTCGGCGGCGCAGCCGTCGTGGTCGGAGCAGCGGTGGTCGGAGCAGCGGTGGTCGGGGCGACGGTGGTCGGGGCGACGGTGGTCGTGGGAGCCGCAGTCGTGGTCGGTGCAGCGGTCGTCGTGGGAGCCGCAGTCGTCGTGGGAGCCGCCGTGGTCGTCGGCGCGGCGGTCGTCGTGGGAGCCGCAGTCGTCGTAGGCGCATCCGTCGTCGTGGGAGCCGCCGTGGTGGTAGGCGCCAGAGTGGTCGTGGTAACCGCCATCGCCCGGATCCGAATCGTACGCGTCCGACTCGTCGACCCTCCGTTGTTGCTCACCGTGAGCGTGACCTCGTAGGAGCCCGAACCGTCATAGATATGGGTTGGGTTTCGAGCGGTCGAGGTCGAGCCGTCGCCGAAGTCCCAGGACCAACTCGATGGGTTCTCGGTGGAGAGATCCTCGAAGCTCACCGGCTCGCCAGCGTCGGCAACGCCGCCGTTCACGATGCGGAAGTTCGCCTTTGGTTTGTCGACCACGACCTCGACATCGCGGCTCGCCGTATCGCAACCTCCATCGTTGCAAACTTCGAGGCGGACGGTAAATGTTCCGGAGAAGTTGTACTGGAAGATGGCACCGCGCGAACGAATCACCGTACCTTCGTGGAAGGTCCACCGGGTGGTCTCGGGATTGTTGGTCGACTGATTCGTGAACCGCACCGTGGTGCCGACCGGTACCGGCCCCGACGGGCTGACCGAGAAGATCGCAACCGGTGGCTTCGGGGCTTCGGCCACCGCCACGCGTTTGGTCGCCGTGTCACAACCACCCTTGTTGCAGACCTCGAGCTCAACGTCGTAGGTGCCTGACTTGAGAAACACGTGGGGCGGAGGCGACTGCCCGTTGAAGGTCGCTCCATCACCAAAGCTCCAGACCCACGATGTTGGGCCTCCGGTGCTGGTGTCGGTGAACAGCACCTCGGTCGCCGTATTCGGTGTCGCAGGGGTCGACGCAAAGTCCGCCACCGGCGGTGGAGGATCGACGTCGATCACCGTCGTCGCCGTATCGGACCCTTGGTTGTTCCAGACCTTCAGCGTCACGGTGTAACTACCCGAGTTAGCGTACTCGTGGGTCGGGTTCTGCAACGAAGAGGTTGCGCCATCTCCAAAGTCCCAGCTCCACTTGGTGGGCTGGTTTCGCGACGTGTCCTCAAAGCTGACCGGGTCGTTGGTTCCCGGGTTGGCCGAACTCACCGTGAAGTCAGCAATCGGTGCTGGGGCCACGACCTCAACGGTCTTGGAGGTAGAACTTCGGCCCTGGGGGTTTGAGACGGTGAGGGTCACCGAGTACGAACCGGGTTCGTCGAAGCTGTAGGTCGGGTTCCGAGCGGTCGATGAACCGCCGTCGCCGAAGGTCCACACCCAGGTGGTCGGGTCATCGGTCGACGTGTCGGTGAAGCTCACCGGCACCCCGGCCGCCGGCTGGCGGGGGCTCACCGCAAACGATGCCTTGGGGGCGGGCGGCGGCTCTTCGACCCGAACCGTCATGCTGTCGTCGCTCGACCCGGCGGAGTTCGACGCCGTGAGGGTGACGGTGTATCGGCCCGAGCTGTCAAAGGTGTAACACGCACTCTGGCCCGCTGCGCTGCCCCCGTCGCCAAAGTCCCAGGTGAGCGACGTGGGGTTGTTGGTCGAGGTACTCACGAAGCAGGTTTCGATTCCGGCCTTGACCGTTCGACTCGATGCCCCCTCGATGCGGGCGACCGGCGGATTGATGGGGGCCTGCACCTCGATGTCGACCGATGCCGAATCCGATCCGGCGGAGTTCTCGACGTCGAGCCGCACCGAATAGGTACCGGGTGCACTGAATGCGTGCTGCACCTCATTGCCGGTTGCCCCCGAACCATCGCCAAAGTCCCAAACCACGCTGGTCGGGTTTCCGGTCGACTGGCTTCGGAAGATCACAAAGTCGCCTACATCGACGGTTTGGGAACTCGGACGAATGATCGCCGTCGGTGCTTCGACCCCGTCGATCACCAAGATGCTGGCGTTGGCCGTGTCGCTGCCAGCGTCGTTGCTTACCCGAAGGGTCACCGAGTACCGACCGGGCTGGTCATAGGAGGTCGTTGCCGTTCGACCGCTGGCCACTTGACCGTTACCGAAGCTCCACTCAAAGGTCTCGGGCGAGCCGGTCGACCGGTCGGTGAAGGTGACTTCATCGCCGACTTCGAGCGTTGCCTTGTCGAAGGCAAAGTCGGCCCGCGGTGGAATCTGCACGTCTTCGGGCAACACGGTAAAGGTGTGGGAGGTCGAGTCGGTCTCGACCGCGTTGTCGACGGTCAACGTGACCACGTACTGCCCCTCGACACTCCACGACTTGCTGACCGACGGACCACTGGCCGAGTCGCCATCGCCAAAGGACCAACTCCACGAAGTGGCACCGCCCAGCGAATTATCGACCAGGGTCACCGACTCGCCCACCTGCACCCGGTCGCTGGTGAACTCGAACAGCGCCTGAAGCACGTCGGTTTCTTCGGGGATGGGCGGAGGCTCTTCCTCGGCCGGATCATCTTCGGGTTCGGCGGCCGGCTCGTCGCTTCCTGGATCCTCGACAATGGGTTCGGGGGCCACCGTCGACGATGGAGACGGCAGATCGACCAGATCGCTGTCGGCCTCGCTGGGCGGATCGATCAGGTCGCTCGATTCATCGCCGTCGCCGTCGCCTTCGCCCGCTTGATCAAGAGCATCGCCATCGCCCGCTTCGCCATCGTTGGCTTCGAGGGGTTCGCCGTCTTCACCGATCGTCGTACCGTCGCCGTCACCGTCACCATCGGGGCCAGCCACCACCCCTCCTTCGCCATCGCCCAGCACGGAGGTGTCAAACTTGTTGATGACGATCGCCTCGGTCTGAGCCACCACGCCAGCGGCGCTGCTCAAGGGATAGTTGAACCAGACCAGACCATCTTTTACGTGCAGGTCAAAGGTTCCGGGGCTACCCACCCGAACCGAGCGAAGCAGTCGCGCCGCAGCAAGATCAACGATCATGACTTCGCCGTTGCCATAGTTCGGGATATAGGCCATGCCGCCAGCTTCGGCAGGTGTGCCAAGGTCGCTGCCATCGGCCGCGATGGTGACGAGATCGCATTCGTTGCGAGCCAGATCGGTAATGCTCAACAAGCCGTTGTCAGAGTCGGCCACCACAACATAGGGCCGGTCGGCTTGGTCGGTGGTTCCCGCCGACTGGAGCGTCTCGCCTGGCACGTTGGCCAGACAGAACGAGCGTGCGACCTCACCGCGGTCGTTGAGCCGAACCACTTCGTTCGCCAACTTGTCGACCAGCACGGGCTCATCGCCGACCATCACCAGATCAAGCGCTCGGCCAGCCGACCGCGTCGGCAACGAAACCGACGACGAGTCGCCATCGACCCGCTGCACTTGGCCCGAGTCTTCGAGCATCCAGAGCACGCCGCGACTGTCGGCGGCCAATTGTCGAACCGGCGATTCGAGTGAGGTGCTGGCTACGGGTGCGAGGTTCAACGAATCGAACTCGTCGACCGAATCTTCGTCGACCACGTAGACCGCATCACCACCGACCGCGACCGAAAGGTCCCCGACCGTGTCGGCGATATCGACCACCGGAGCGAGCGAGAGGGTCACGCCGTTGGCGATGGCGACCTCGCGGGTTTCGCGGTTAAGCACCACCGCACTGGCGCCACTCTGGGTGACCGCAAACGCCGACCGTGGATCGCCGACGTCAATGCGAGCGGCGACCTCGCGGGTCGCACCGTTGATCTTGACCGCTTCTCCGGTCGCCCGACTCTCCAACCATGCCGTTGGATCCCGGAAGTCGACCTCGGCCGACGACGATTGCCCGATTCGGAACGCGAGGACCACCGCGGTGGCCAAAACGAGGGCCACCAGCGCTCGAACGGTCCAAAGACGCATTGACTCTCGAGTCATCGTGACGGGGGTTAACTTTCGGGGTCATGTCCGCCCCGAAGGATGGGGACGAGCGGCGAACAAGTAACTAGGCGAACGAAGATTCTCGAACAATCACTACGCTGCGTGACGGTTCGCCCAGAACCTACCACACACCGTAGAGAATTCTTCCTTCAGGCCTCGACCCGTCAAACCTCCCACGTGGGCTGCGAATGCAGCAGTTTCTCCAGGTCACCGGGCCCCGAAGCGGCTGTCGCGGCGGCCACCTGAGCGTTGGTTTCCCCCGCGTACTCGGGCCGCTCGACCGCCCGGAACACCCCCATCGGGGTGGGTTCGGTTGGCCGACTCGCCAACCGGGAGAGCGCAAATGCCCGCGACGGGTCCATCTGGGTCTCGTCGTGAACCAGAAGTTGGTTCTCGACGTCAGCACCCAGATCGGCGACCGTAACGATTTCGGCCACCCCATTAGGCCGACAGATCACGCCTTTTTCGCCATCAGCGCCGAAGCGTATTGGTTGGCCATGGTCAAGGTTGATCAACATGGCCTCCCGGTTGTCCTTTTTCGTGATCGCCCCAAACGCACCGTCGTTAAAGACGTTGCAGTTCTGGAACACCTCGACCAACGCGCTCCCCTGGTGTTCGTGGGCCCGACGGAACATCGCCTGCATATGTTTGCGGTCCATATCGTGGGTTCGGGCCACAAACGACGCCTCGGCGCCCAAGGCCAAGCTGACCGGGTTAAACGGATGGTCGAGCGAGCCGAACGGGGTCGACTTGGTGACCTTGCCTTGTTCGCTCGTTGGCGAATACTGGCCCTTGGTCAATCCGTAGATCTGGTTGTTGAACAACAAAATCTTGATATTGACGTTTCGGCGCAGCGCGTGAATCAGATGATTTCCGCCAATCGACAACATGTCGCCGTCGCCACCCACCACCCACACGTCAAGGTCGGGCCGGGCCACCGCAAGACCAGTCGCGATCGCCGGCGAGCGCCCATGGATGCTGTGCATTCCGTAGGTGTTCATGTAATACGGGAACCGGGCGGCGCAGCCAATGCCCGAAATGAACACGGTGTTCTCACGGGCGACGCCGAGTTCAGGCATCAACATCTGCATGGCGGTCAGGATCGAATAGTCGCCACAACCCGGGCACCACCGGACCTCTTGGTCAGAGCTCCAGTCGGCCTTGGTCGTGAGGGGCACTTCGGTTACGTCGGTCATATCGCTCTCCCCTAGTTCTTTGCCGCGACAGCGGTTCGTAGCTCGGCTTCGAGTTCGCCGGCAGTAAAGGGCTGGCCCATCACCTTGGTCACCGACTCGGCGTCGACCAGGAACTCGGCTCGCACCAGCTTCGAGAGTTGCCCCATGTTGAGTTCGGGGACGATCACTCGGTCGAAGCTACCCAGCACCTCGCCCAAGTTCTTGGGGAACGGATTGAGGTGCATCAGGTGCACATGGGCAATCTTGTCGCCCCCGCTGCGGATACGTTGCACCGCACCGGTTATCGCCCCCCACGTCGAGCCCCAACCGAGCACGCACACGTCGGCATCGGCGTCGCCGTCGATCTCCACCAGCGGTATATCGTCGGCGATCCTGGCGATCCGTTCTTCTCGCACGTCGGTCATAAATGCGTGGTTCTCGGCGCTGTAGCTCACATTGCCGGTGCCGTCCTCTTTTTCCAGACCACCGATCCGGTGCATCAAACCGGGCGTTCCGGGCACGGCCCAGGGTCTAGCCAAGTTGTGATCGCGCAAGTACGGCCAGAACACTCCCTCGCCGTCCTCGTTGGTCTGGTTCGGCTCGGTCGCAAAATCGACCGGGATCTCCGGAAGCGAGGCAACATCGGGAATCTTCCACGGCGCCGAACCATTGGCGAGATACCCATCGGAGAGCAGCATGACCGGCGTCCGGTACTTCACCGCAAGGCGAACCGCCTCGATCGCCGCGTGGAAGCACTGCGACGGCGTATAGGCAGCCACGATCGGCATCGGCGCTTCGCCATGGCGCCCATACATCGCCATCATGAGATCAGAGGCCTCGGTTTTGGTCGGCAGTCCCGTCGATGGCCCGCCGCGCTGAATATCGATGATCACCAAGGGCAATTCGAGGCTGATCGCCAGGCCGATAGTTTCACCCTTCAGGGCAATACCCGGGCCACTGGTGGTGGTGACCCCGATGTGGCCCCCATAGGACGCGCCGAGCGCGCAGCCGACCGCTGCTATCTCGTCTTCGGCCTGCACGGTGCGGACCCCAAAGTTCTTGTGTTTGGAGAGCTCATGGAGAATGTCGCTCGCTGGGGTGATTGGATAGGAGCCCAAGAAAATCGGCACCTGGGCCAACTCCCCGGCCGCAACCAAGCCCCACGACAGCGCGGTGTTGCCGTTGATCGAGGTGTAGGTACCTGGCTCGAGTTTGGCGGGCCGCACTTGGTAGTGATGCTCGGAAAGCTCCGCCGTTTCGCCGTAGGCGTGTCCGGCGTTAAAGGCTGCTTTGTTGGCGGCAATCACCCCTTCGCGGCCGGCGAACTTGGCGTCTATCCATTCCATGGTTGGTTCGGTGGGCCGCGTATACATCCACGACAACAGCCCGAGGGCAAAGAAATTCTTCGATCGCTCGGCGTCGCGTGGTTTGATGCCCAAGTCGCCGAGGTCCTTGGCCACCTCTTTGGTCAGGGTGGTCATCTGCACCTGAATCACAGTGAATCCGGCGAGGGTGTCATCGTCGAGGGGGTTGGCGTCGTAGCCAGCTTTGGCCAAGTTACGCTCGGTGAACGCATCCTCGTTCACGATCACGGTTCCGCCGGCCTCAAGGCGACCCAGGTCGCTCTTGAGCGCGGCGGGGTTCATGGCGATCAACACATTGGGGGCGTCACCCGGGGTGCTGATGGGGTGATCGGAGATTTGCACCTGAAACGCCGACACTCCCGCCAAGGTTCCCTGGGGCGCTCGGATCTCGGCGGGGAAATCGGGCAAGGTGGCTAGGTCGTTGCCAAACAACGCGCTGGCACTGGTGAACCGATCACCAGTGAGTTGCATACCATCGCCGGAGTCCCCGGCGAATCGGACGATGACATGGTCAATGTCTCGTACAGCGGACGGCGGCTCAGCGATGTCAGTCACGTTCAGTCTCGGTTCAGTGGCGGAGATGGACCCTCATGTTTGCCTATGACACTAGTCACACGGGGTGGAAACGCAAGACCAGATCGGTTTGTCTCGTACCGCTTCACCGAGCCGCGGGCCAGACACGACCTCGTGCCTAGCCCACCCCGGCGACGAGTTACGCCACGGCCACCGGCTGCAGCTGATCGACCACAGCGCGAGCCGCTCGAGCCAAGGCCAGCCGCTGGCGCTTGGTTGGCTTGACATACACCCGCTCAGCGAGCACCTCGGTCCGGCTTTGGGTGCTACCGCCGACCCGGAAGAACCGTCGGCGCGCCGACCCCAGAACGGCCACCGCATCGCCGGGCTCGCCGAGCGACTTGGTGCTACTGGGCCCAAACCAGACGACGGGGACCGTGGTGGTGGGCTGGTCGGGGTCGCGGCTCCCGCTGGTTACCTCGTACTGCACGAGGTGATCGCCCGACGGCAACACGCGAGCGACCGGTGCGCTCGAAAGCACACCGGTCACGATCGACATATTGACCTCGGCTGGCAGTGCCGGAGATGGTTGATTTGTTCGGGCCATGTCGGCCCCCTTTGCAGCGATTCGGCGCTCGTTGCTTCGACGAGACACCGGGTTGTTATCGGGGGAAGTCGCTGGCGGCGAACCTACCAAACCCCTCTGACAATCGTGCTGTCCCGAACAACCGGCGCTGCCCCCTCAGCGAGGGGTGCTGGTTCCTACCAGTAGAACCCACCGGCCGCGCGAACCCCGGTGTAGTAGGTGTAGGCCAGGCTCTTGCAGTACGCCCGGATCGGACCCTGGTACCACCGGCTCCACATCCGGTTGCAGGAGCTGCGCATGTCGTTCAGAAAGCGGTCGTCGCATGCCTTGCGCCCCGCAGACGTGTCGCCGTAGGGCTTGAAGGTGTAGCAGAGGTCGTGGCTGTCACACGCGTTGTGGAAGTCGAAGCCGGGGCCCGAATCGGGGACCGCCGTGCAACCGTTCTGGTTGGCACCGTGCGCCGATGCAACCTCGGTTGCGGCGATGACTCCGAGCGCCGTTGCCATCATGGCCAAGATCAGAAAGAGTCCGCCGTACTGGCGAGCGTCGCGAAGAATTCTCATGCATTTCCCCCTCAAGGACTGGCCGCGGGTCGACCAGTGATGAGGGCTACCCTAGAGTAACTTATGTCACACCTCAAGGCTTTCGTCTTCTGCCGCTGATCACGGCCGAACTCGCTAGCGAAGTGCGTCGAGGCGTTTGGTTACGTCGCCGAAGGTTTTGTCTTGGCGGACGAGCCAGCCAAACAGTTCGCGGGCTCGGGCCGCTTTGCCAGCTTGTTCATACAGGTCGGCCAAGGCGTACGCCCGGGCGAGATGATGCGGCTTGGCCTTCTTGGGTTGTTTCCACCCTTGTTCGAGCAGCGCTATCGCACCCTTGCGGTCGCCTTGGTCGCTCAACGCTCCGGCGGCAACGATGCGACCCTCGGTAACCAGATCGGCGTTGGGCGACGACTGTTTCAGCTCGTCCCACAACTCATCGACATCGGCCCAGCGTTGCATGGCGCGATAACAGTCGGCGAGCACCGGGTGCTGTTCAGTGGTGCCCGAAAGATCTCGGAACGCCTCAAGTTCGGCCGCCGCCTGTTTCCATTTGCCCATCCGGTACAACGTGAGGCCGTGGAGTTCTCGAACCTCGGCCACGTCGGGCGCCTTCGCGGCGATCGATTTGAGCGACTTGCGGGCGTCCTCGAAGCGCTCGTTGGCGAACGACTGTGAGGCCCGCTCGAGTTTGATCAACGCCTTGTCGCCGTCGGCGCCGCCCAACGCTTTGCGCAAGGCTTCTGCGGGGTCGGCCAGGTTCAGCGGCACCTTGGGTAGCTTCGACCGTTTGTTTGGTTTTGGACCCCGCGAGTTCTTGTTGCCGCGCTCGATCGCCTCTTTCGCCTCGGCCCGCAGCCGTGGATCGACACCCGGCTTCTCGGGGCGCGGCGGCTTTTCGTAGCGCGATGGCTCTTGACGACCCTCGACGTAACTGGCGCCCTTGCGGGTGAGCGATCCCCACTCGGCACGATCGGATTTGCGCGAACTCACTCGCTTGGATGTACCGCCGGCTCCTGGTCGACCTCGAGAGTCCGAAGACCGACCACGCGACGGCGGACCACCACGGCCTTTGCCGGGGCCTCTACTACCCGAACCGCCGGGTCCACCCGGGCGGCCTCCGCTGGGACGGCCACCACCAGAGCGGCCTGCGCCGCCCTTGCCTCTTGATCCTTGGTTTCTGCCGTCAGCCACGGGCCGAAGGGTAGCGCTCGCGTTACCGACTTGTGGGATCGGGTTGAGCACCTCGAACCAAGCGCCCGGGCAACGCATCGGTAGCTTCACCGGCCACATACGTCGGCTGCCCGGCAACGATCGTGTGCAGATAGCCATCGGCGCGCTGGAGAATCCGTCGGCCACCAGCCGGCAGGTCATAGGCGAGTTCCGGTCGACGGTTTTGCAGATTGTCGAAATCGATCACATTTACGTCGGCTCGATATCCGGGAGCGAGCAGCCCCCGGTCGGCGAGCCCGACGGTCAAGGCTGTATCGCGGCACTGCTGTTTGATCAGGTACCCGAGCGGAATCTGACCGTAGGCCCGGTCGCGCCCCCAGTGGCTGAGCAGGGTGGTGGGAAACGAGCCGTCGCAGATCGTGCCCACGTGGGCCCCGCCATCGCTGAGTCCGGGCACCGTGTACTGGTGGGTCAGCAGGTCGCGGGTGGCGTCGAGGTTGCCTTGGCCGTAGTTGGTGAACGGCATCCACAACATGGCGGTACCGCCCTCACCGCACAGAATGTCGAGCGCCAACTCTTGGGGAGTAACGCCCGCCGCCTTGGCCCGAGTGGCGACGATGGCATCGGCCGGCGGTTCGTAGTTGGGGATTTCGCCGATCTCGTACATCAGCTCGAACTTCTCGATCAGCCGTCCGCCAACCTTGTCGTCGTCGGCCCCGGCGGTCGCGGTTTCGAGTAGCCGGCGGCGTCGCTCGGGTTCCTGGAGCGCCCGGGCCCGTTCGGCGGGCGCTAGGTCGGCCACCTCGTGCCATACCGGATTCGTCATAAACGGATTCAAGGTGCACTCAAAGCCCAAGAGGATTCCGATCGGGCGTACCGCGCACTGGCCGGTGACCTCAAGGCCGTCGGCGCGGGCTGCTTCGATCTGGGCGAGGAGTTGTTGGTGGTAGTCGTAGCTCCGCGGGCTTTCCACGAGCGTGAAGCTGAGGGGTCGACCCGACGCTTCCGCCATAGCCCGCGCGATGGCGAACTCGCCTTCGATGTCTTTGAAATCGGCGACCATTTGGAGCACGCCCGCTCCCCCGGCACCGATCGCTTCGGCGATACCCACCATCTCCTCTTGCGCCGCGTCGAGCGTGGGGGTGAAGTCGCCGGTCGAGGTCTTGTGGTTGGTGGTTCGACTCGTGGTGAAGCCCAGGGCTCCGGCGGCGATTCCCTCGGCCACGAGTTGGCCCATCTCGGCAATGTCGTCAGGGGTTGCGTCTTCGCGGTTCGCACCCCGCTCGCCCATCACATGGAGTCGCAGCGCGCCGTGGGGAACCTGGGCCGCGATATCGAGATCTTTCGGAGCGTCGATGGCATCGAGGTACTCGGGGAACGAGTTCCACTCCCAGGAGAGGCCCTCGTGGAGTGCGGTGCCGGGGATATCTTCGACGCCTTCCATCAGCTGAACGAGCCGTTCGTGGTCGGTGTCGTGCACGGGGGCAAACCCAACGCCGCAGTTGCCGAACACGACGGTGGTCACGCCGTGCCAACTCGACGGGTTCATGCGGCTTTCCCAGACCGCTTGACCGTCGTAGTGGGTGTGAATGTCGACGAATCCGGGGGTTACCACGGCCCCATCGGCATCGATCTCTCGTGTGGCTTGGCCCGCCACGTCGCCCACCTCGGTGATCACCCCGTCGCTGATCGCTACATCGGCGGTGCGGGCTTCTTCACCGGTACCGTCGATGACCGATCCGCCTCGAATGACTAGGTCGTGCGCCATGTGCTTCCCCTCGATTGCTCTGGTTCAGCCTGACAGAAACGCCGAACCAGCGCACATCAATCGATGTCGTAGGGTGCGTCGAGTCGGAACATCCGAGAATCAGGATCGTCTTCGGTGCCGTACCACGGGTCGTGACGCACCCCGAGGTGATCCATGCCGGCGGCGTTGGCGACGGCGGCCGAGGCCTCGTTGTGGGCCCACATGATCGCCCACACTCGATCGACCCCCGCCCCGAACGCGTGGGCCAGTACACCGCGTGCCGCCTCGGCCGCATACCCGTTGCCGGTTTCGTCGGGATGCAGATACCAACCGGCCTGGACCTCCACCGATCCGGGGAGATTGCTCAGGCTGGCGCTCCCCACCGGTTGGGCCGCGCCGTCGGGAACGATTGCCCACACGCCCAACGGATGCGCCCGTGCGTTCCACTCGGCGATTTCGGCGTAGGCCGTCTCGATCGACTCCCATGGGGTGGGGTCGCCGAGCCATTGGGCGACATCGGGGCGACGGCGGATAGCAAACAACCGATCGGCGTCAGCGGGCTGCCAGGGCCGCAGCACGAGGCGTTCGGTACGAAGTTCCATCAGCGTGTTCTACCCCAAAACGGTTCGAGGGACACCCGCATTGGGTGCCCCTCGGAGCCGTCGTAGCAGTGCCCGCTAGGACTTAGCCCTTTGCCTCAATAAAGGCGTCGCTGAAGTTGATCTCGAAATCGCCGGTGTCGGAGATGAACTCAAGCTTGGAGGTATCGGTCGGGTACACGATTGGGTCTTCGAGTACCTCGGGGTCGATGAACTCACCGGCCGCCTCATTGGGGCTGGCGTAGAAGTTCCAGTTGGTGAGCTGGGCACCCCGTTCGGCGTCGAGCAGGAAGTTGATGAAGGTATGAGCGGTGCACGGATGCGGCGCATCGGCGGGAATCGCCATGTTGTCGACCCAGCGGGTTCCGCCTTCATCGGGCACGAAGTAGGTGTAGTCATCGGCGTTCTCGGCCTCGCCAAACTGCACGATGAAGTTACCGCTGTAACCGTGAGCCACGACCGACTCGCCGGTTACCAACAACTCGTCGTACTGATCGGACTCATACGCGGTGAGGCGGTCCTTAGCGTCGATGATGAGCTTCTTTGCTTCGTCGAGCTCGGCGTCGCTGGTGGTGTTGAGCGAATACCCGAGGTACTTCAGCGCGGCGCCCATGGTCTCGCGTGGGTCGTTCAACAGCGTGGCGTAGGAGCCTTCGAGGTTGTACTCGGCCGCCAGGTCGCCGTCGAAGACCAGACCCCAGCTTCGGGGAACGTCCTCGCCGGTTACCGACAGGTCGACACCGAGTCCGGTGGTTCCCCACTGGTACGGAGCGGTGTAGGTGGCGTCGGGATCAAACGGAAGGCCCGACGCGAACTCGGGCAACAGGTTGCCAATGTTAGGGATGGCATCCTTGTTGAGCGCCTGGATATCACCTTCGTCGATCAGAATCGACACCATGTAGTCCGATGGCACGATGAAGTCATAGCCGCTGCCGCCCGCCGAAATGATCGGCTGCATTGCCTCGTTGGAGTCGTAGTTGTCTTCGGTGACGTTGACGCCGAACTCATCGGTGAAGGCCGTCTTGAGGTCGGGGTCCATATATTCGGACCAGTTGAAGATCGCCAGGTCGCCGTCGGTTTCGCCGGCCTCGCAGTCGGCACCGGAGCCATCGCCTCCACCACTTGCACTATCGCTACCACCACATGCGGCGGCAACCACGGTGAATGCCGCTAGCAATGCCAGCATCCTGAGTAGTCGTTTGAATTTCACTGTTCCCCTCCAAAGTGGGCTTCTATTTCACCGATTATTTCAGCGAGTTTGATTGGACTCATGCCGCCGATTCCCCCCGGGCACGCTGCGCTACCAGGGACAACACTACGAGAAGTATCGACGCCGCGAGCATCACGACCGAAACGGCGTTGATCAGCGGCGAGACGCCTCGGCGGATAAGACCAAACACATACACGGGCAAGGTGGTGGCACCGGGGCCCGAAACGAACTGGGTGATGACCACATCATCGAGCGAAAGGGTGAGGGCCAAAAGGCCGCCGCCAACGACTCCGGGCATGATCTGTGGAAGGGTCACATGCCGAAAGGCCTGCCACCGCGAGGCGTACAGGTCTTGGGCTGCCTCTTCGAGCTTTTCGTTCATGCCGTTGAGTCGGGCTCGTACCACAATCGACACGAAGCTGATGCTGAACGCGATGTGGCTGAGCGAAACCGTGGCGAGGCCTTTGGCGAGGTTGGTGCCGAACACCGTGTTGACCAAGCTGAGCCCCTCGGTGAAGAACAGCAGCATCATTACCGCCATCGTGACATCGGGGACGATGACCGGCAGGTAGAGCAACGCGTCGAAGAACCGGTTTCCCCGAAATCGGTAGCGCTCGAGTGCGAGGGCTGCCATGGTGCCAAGCACCACCGATACGAGCGTCGAGATGATCGCTACCTTCACCGATACCGACAGCGCGTTTTGGACCTCTTGGTTCTCGCCGAAGTCGCGATACCAGCCCAAGGTGAAGCCGCCCCACCGCCCGACGAGCGGGTCATCACTAAAGGAGTAGAACACCAACAACGCGATGGGAGCGTAGAAGAACAGGTACACCAAAAAGGCGTTCAGGCTGAGCGCCCAGCGGGTACCGCCACGAAGTTGCCGGGTGGTGCTCACAGGGTTCGCCCTCCCGCACGGAAGTACGCCAACGCGGCGAGCAACATGACGAGCATGAGCACCGTCGACACCGATGCGCCGACCGGCCAGTTTCGAGCGGTGAGGAACTGCACCACGATGTAGCTGCCGAGCAGTGTGGTTTTGCCGCCACCCAGGATCTCGGGTGTCACGTAGGCGCCGAGGCTGGGGATGAACACCAGAATCGACCCGGCGATCACACCGGGCATCGACAGGGGCAACGCTACGTTTCGAAACGTCTGAAAGCCGCTCGCCCCAAGATCGCGGCTCGCTTCGATCAGGCTCCAGTCCATCCGTTCAATTGCCGCGTACATCGGCAGGATCATGAAGGGCAAGAACCCGTACACAAGGCCAAGCACCACCGCGGTTTGAGTGAACAAGATGTTGGTTTCGCCCATCCCGACCGCCTGGGTGAGCTGCGATGCTGGGCCGTCGTTGCCGAGCAGCACCCGCCACGCATAGTTGCGAACCAAAAAGTTCGACCAGAACGGAATCATCACAAAAACCAGCATGAGGTTGCGGACCGCGGGCGACCGGGTGGCCAGGAAATACGAGAACGGGTAGGCGACGATCAAACAGATCACCGTGGTGATGACGGCGAGTAGGAGCGACCGGACCAAGATGTCGCTGACGATTGGTTCGCCCAGCTTGCGGTACGCCTCCAGATTCCAGCCGCTGAGCGACGTAGAGCCGTTGCGGGTTCGGGTGGCGAACGAATATGCCACGACGATTCCGAGCGGAATGAAGAAAAAGAGCACCAGGTACGCATAGGCCGGAAGCGCCAGCAGGAAGCCGCGGCGTCGCTTTTGGCGTTCGTTGGCCGCCTCGAATTCGGGCGTGGCCGAACGGGCCTGCTCGGTCGGCTTGTCCACCACGGCGGTCATGAGCTGTAGCCCTCGTCGGGAACCACCCAGTCGCTGCGCCGATCCCACCAGATCGCGACCTCGGTGCCGGGCTCATACTTGATCGAGGTGGGAGTGGCGTTGGTTCGGACCTCGAGCGGCATCCAGTCGACACCCACGGTGTACACGTGCGAGTGGCCTAGGTAGTTCATCTCCTGCACCACACCATGAAGACTGGTGGGGCGGAACTCTTCGGGTACGTCTTCGGGCGCGCCGATCGAAATCGATTCGGGGCGCAAGCTCATCGCCACCTTCGTTCCACCCGGGTACGGGTTGGGTGCCTTGATCTTGGTGCCGTTGGCGAGGGCGATCATCTCATCGTCGATCACCGTGGCGTCGATCAGGTTGGTCTGACCCACAAAATCGGCCACGAAGCGGTTGACCGGCTGGTCGTAAAGCTCTTCGGCGGTTCCAACCTGCAAGAGTTTGCCGTCGTGCATGACCGCGATTCGGTCGCTCATGGTGAGCGCTTCTTCTTGGTCGTGGGTGACAAAGACAAAGCTGACGCCCAGTTCGCGCTGGAGCGACTTCAGCTCGTGCTGCATGTCTTGGCGCAGCTTGAGGTCGAGGGCGCCGAGTGGTTCGTCGAGCAGCAGCACCTTTGGTTTGTTCACCAGTGCCCGGGCAAGCGCCACCCGCTGTTGCTGACCTCCCGACAGTTGGCTGGGCTTGCGCTTTTCCATCCCGTCGAGTCGAACGAGCTCGATCATCTCGCGCGCTTGGGTGGCCGCCGACTTCTTCTCGACGCCTTTCATCCGCAGGCCAAAGCTCACGTTGTCGAGCACATTCATGTGGGGGAACAACGCGTAGTTCTGAAACACCGTGTTGACCGGGCGTTTGTCGGGTGGGAGGGTGCCAACTTCGTCGCCGAAGATCCGCAAACTCCCCGAGGTCGGGAACTCGAGGCCGGCGATCATGCGCAGGGTCGTGGTCTTGCCACAACCCGACGGACCGAGCAGGGCAAAGAACTCACCGTCGGCGATATCGAGGTTGATGTTGTCGACGGCGACCACGTCGCCGAACCGCTTGGTGACCCCCTCGATAGCAACCGCTGAGACGCCGGCGTAGTCCGCAAGCGACTGGTCGCTCAGCCCCTCCCCCATGTGCTCCTCCACTTACCCGACTCCCCAGTCATAGGTTTGTTTGGTGATGCCAAGATAGGGCATGACCTCGACCGATCGGACAAATTCCATCGACCGAATATCGTTGGAAACGGCGGTGAACTCATCGCGGTCGAAGCTGACCGTTTCGACCAACAGGTCGAACCGTCCGGCGGTCATGACGACATAGACCGTGTCGTCGATCGCACCGATGTCGATGGCCACCTTGCGAGCATCGCCGCTTACCTTCACTCCGAGCATCGCCTGATAACCCAAGCCGAGTTTGACCGGATCGGTCACCGCCACAACGTCGATCACGCCGTCCTCCAGCAGCTTGACCACCCGCTGACGGCATGCCGCGTCGGACAGCCCGACCTCGCGACTCAGCTGTGAGTAGCTGGTGCGGCCATCGGCCTGCAAGATCCGGATCAGCTCGCGGTCGATGTCGTCGATCGGGATCAGGCTCATGAGCCGGCCTCGGTGGGCGTGTACTGCGGGTTGCGCCACACGATGAGCGACGCGTAGTCGTCGACTTCGGGGTCTTTGATGTAATCGGCCAAGGCGCACGGCGCCTCGAACCCGTTCTCGAGCTGAAAGGTCAGCGTGGGGTCGTACAGTTCGCCAGCCACCACTTTCGCCACATACTCATCGGCGGTCATGGAGTGTTTGTGGTCGACGAACCCTGGGATCACTCCCCCAGCCACGATGCCCGCCAAATTGAGGTCGACACAGACTTCTTTTCGCAGGTCGTACAGCTCTTTGCCGATGCCTCGGCGCCGATAGCTGGGGCGAACCACGATGTCGGTGCCGTAGTACCACGGGGCATCGGGGTCGTCGCCCGACTCGGTGGGCGCATCGTCGAAGAATGTCTTGAGGTTGTGCTGGGGGTTGTCGAAGTCGAAATGGGTCCGCACGCCCAGGCCAACGGCCACCGGTTCGGTACGGCCCGAGCCATCGAATCCGATAACGCTCCCCTCGGGGAAGTCGTTGGCGAGTAACAACAGCTCGGCTTCGTCGTACAGGTCGGCCGGGTCAGCCGTGGGGAACGCCTCGAGTTCGAGCTCTTCCAGCTTGGCGCACATGGCCTCGGTCATGCGCGTGTACTGCAGCCCCGACTTGGGGCCTACGGCAACAACATCGTCGGGCAGTTCGCCCTGGGACGGCTCAGACGACAACGGGCTCGGTTCCTGGTTCGAACGAAATGTGCTGGTAGTCGTTCTCGATCGGCCGACCCCAGCAGGCCCAGAAGTCGCCGGTCGACGGGCGCATCACGGCCGCTCCGCTCGACTCGATGTGGTATGGCTCGACCGCGCTTTGGCAGATCGCCTCGGGTTCGCGGGTGATATCGAATACCCGCCCGGCGTCGATCGCCCCTTCGGCCAGCAGCTCGGTCGCCTTGTCGTAACGCGACTGCGAACTGTCCATCAGCCCTGGGGCCTTGTCGGCCTGGACCTTGGTCGACTCGGAGTACACGGTGTGGTTGGTGTGCACGATCGGGGCTTCGGCCAGCTCCTGCAGCGGCCGTGCCGACGGCATGGCTTCCACGTTGTAGCCCACACCCTCTTTGTCAAAGATCAAGAAGTTGTGCGCTCCGGCCAGGTCGGCGCCCAGCAGGACGTCTTTGGCTTCGGTCGCCGACCCGGTGTTGAGCATGCCACGGACCACCGAGGTCCAGGCGACACCCCGAGTCCCGTCGATGCCGACCAGATTGTTGATGCCGACGCACACGCCTTCGCTGTTCATGCCGATCTGGCCCACACACCCGGTGGTGGTGAACACGATCGATGCCGGACCGTCGTCGGGGTGAAGCCGCAGCAAGATCACGTGATCGGTGGCGTCGTCGTGCATGTCCCAGGTTTGGCCGAATATTCCGGCACCCTCGGCCCGGTGATCGGGCACGATCATCGCGGTGCAGTCGTCCTCGATCACCGACTCGGGCATTGGCCCACCCACCACGGCCCGAACCGTATCGACAAAGTCGGTGAACCCTCCCACCACAACCGCTTCGGCCGGCGTAATACCTGCGGCGCTAGCCATCGCCAGCATCTCTTCGTACAGCGGCGCATCGAAAGCTTCGTGGGCGGGCAGCATCGATTCGGCGATGTCGAGCACGTCGCTGCGACTGATTGGGCCTCCGCTCCACAGACCCGACGCGACCAAGTCGACCCGGTCGTTCATGTACTGGCGAATCTCCTCGGCATAGGCCGAGCCGTGCGCATGCCCAATGGCCGAAGGGGAACCGGAGGCATCGAGGATGCGAATCGATGGTCGTTTCATAGGTGTCTCCTGGATGCTCAGGCGGTTGCTTCGGCGAACGAGTCGGTCAGTACCGCCAACGCTTCGTCGATCTGTTCGTCGGTGATGATGAGCGGCGGCAAGAACCGCACGCAGTTGCTGTACAGCCCAGCGCGGATGGTGATGAGTCCGCGGGCCAACGTGGCTTTGGTGATCGCCAAGGTGAGGTCGGGGTTCGGCGTGAGCTGGTCGTCGGTTACCAGTTCCATCGCTAACATCGGACCAAGGCCCCGCACGTCTGCGACCTGGGGGTACTTCTCCCCCAATGCTTCGAGCCCGGCCCGCAGACGCTGCCCGATCGCGTCGGCCCGACCCAAGAACTCGGGCGAGTTGATCATCTTGAGGGTCTCGAGCGCCGCGACACACGCCACCGGGTTGCCGCTATAGGTGCCGCCCATGCCGCCAGGATGCGGAGCGTCGAGCAGTTCAGCACGACCGGTGAGCGCCGAGATCGGCATACCCGATCCCATCGACTTGGCCATGGTGACCAGATCGGGCACGACCCCACTGTGCTCGATCGAGTACATCTTGCCGGTGCGGCCAAACCCTGCTTGCACTTCGTCGGCGATCATGATGATCCCGTGTTCGTCACAAATCGCTCGGATCGCTTCGAGGTAGGGCTTCGGTGCTGGGATAAAGCCGCCCTCGCCCTGTACCGGTTCGATCACGATCGCCGCCAGGGCCGACGGGTCGACCTGGCTGATAAGCGCATCGTGCAGCCGTTCGATCGACCAGCCGACAAACTGTTCGGGGTCGGTGCCCGGTGGCCGGCGCAGCACGTTGGGGAACGGGATGCGGTAGATCTCCGATGCGAATGGCCCGAACCCCTTTTTGAACAAGCCGTACTTGCTCGTCATCGACATCGTCATGTTGGTCCGGCCGTGGTAGCCGCCCTCAAACACCAGGACTCCGGCCCGACCGGTGGCCACGCGAGCGATCTTTACCGCCGACTCCACCGCCTCGGCACCCGAGTTCATGAGCAGGGTCTTCTTTTCGAAGTCCCCGGGCGCTACCTCGTTGAGCGCTTCGGCGAGTTCGACGGCGGACTGGTGGGTGGCGACGATGCCACAGATATGGAGCAGGTCGCCGGCTTGGGCTTGGATGGCGTCGACCACCGTCGGCGGGCAATGCCCGGCCGCCAGCACGCCGATACCGCCCGCAAAGTCGAGCAACCGGTTGCCATCGACATCGGTAACCACCGCTCCCTCGGCCGAGGCGACACCGAGTTCGGTCAGAAACGCCGCGCCCGCCGACATGGCCGCTCGCCTCCGTTCGACGATCGCCAGACTGTTTGGACCTGGAATCTCGGTCTCGAGATGAATCGAAGGCATGGGCGGCAGACTAACGATTCCGAAGCGAAGCCGCCAGTATCGTTCGATTTTCAATGCCGCAAAGACAAATTCAGCCGAGAAGCATCGCGGTGCGGTAGCTTTCGGGACAATGACGCCTTCTGCTGAATTCATCAAGAACGCCTCGACCACCCCGCTGTGGGTTGACCAACTCGGCCCCATCGACCGCCGCCCAGCCCTGAGCGGCGACACCTCGGTCGACGTTGCGATCGTGGGCGGCGGCTTCAGCGGACTCTGGAGTGCCTACTACCTGGCTAAACACGACCCGTCGCTGCGCATCGTTGTGGTCGAACGCGAGTACTGTGGATTTGGCGCATCGGGCCGCAACGGAGGCTGGGCGGTCGGCGAGCTCGCCTCGGGACCGGCTACCTACGCCAAGGTGTCGTCCAAGGATGATGCCATGCGCCAGCTCCGAGCCGTGATGGACGCGGTCGACGAGATCGGACGGGTGTCCGAAGCCGAGGGAATCGACTGCAGCTACAAAAAGGGCGGGTGGATCCGGGCGGCCCGTAACGAACCTCAGGCCAAGCGCCAACGCGAGGAGGTCCCCCACGAACATGCCTATGGGTTCACCGAAGACGAAATTCGACTCCTCGAACCCGACGAAGCCCGCACCTATCTCAACGCCACCAACACCTCGAGCGGCATCTATTACTCCGCCGTCGCCGCCCTACACCCCGCCCGACTCGCCCGAGGACTGGCCGACGTCGTCGAGGCCGCCGGCGTCTCGGTCGTCGAAAGCACAGCGGTTTCGGCCATCGAACCGGGCAAAGTGCTGACCGACCACGGCACGATCACCGCAAATATCATCGTTAGGGCCACCGAGGCCTACACCCGTGACCTCAAGGGCGAACGCAATGCGCTTTTGCCTGTCTATTCGCTCATGGTGGCCACCGAGCCGTTGCCCGAGGCCATGTTCGACGAGATCGGGCTGGCCGACCGGCCGACCTTCTCCGACGACCGCTTCATGGTCACCTACGGCCAACGTACCGCCGACAACCGGCTCGCCTTCGGTGGCCGCGGCGTACCGTACCTGTTTGGTTCGAAGATCAGCGCCCACGCCGAAACCCACGAAGGCTCCCACGCCCTGCTGCGCGAAACCCTCATCGACATGTTGCCGGTGCTGGCCGACGTCGACTTCACTCACCGCTGGGGCGGGGTGCTGGGCATTCCTCGCGACTGGGTCGCGAGCGTCAACTACGACACGGTGTCGGGCGTAGGCGTGCTCGGCGGCTACGTCGGCGAAGGGGTTGCGGCAGCCAACCTCGCCGGGCGCACCATGGCCGATCTCATCTTGGGCCGCGAAACCGACCGAGCGTCGTACCCCTGGGTCGGCCACCGGTCCCGCCGTTGGGAACCCGAACCCTTCCGCTGGTTAGGCGTGCGCAGCAGCCGCGCCATCCTCGGCTCGGCCGACGAACGCGAATACAAAACCAACAAAGAAGCCAAGCTCGCCTACCGGATCAGCCAATTCCTCAAAGGCGCCTAGCCCACCCCAACGCCGGCACAACCCCGAAATTTTCGCGTGGAACCCGCTCACAGCGGGTCACACGCGATCAGATTCTTGCAACTGACGTGGCGTGAGGGTTTACGGTCAGGCCTATGGACAGCGCTGACCCCTCGACCGGCCGCAAGGTAGGCGACATCGCATCCGAAACCGGTATGACGGTCCGCACCCTGCACTACTACGAGGAGATCGGCCTGCTCTCCCCCGACGGCCGAACCCCGGCCGGCCACCGGATCTACGGCGACCGGGCAGTTGAACAGATATACAAGATCGCTGCCTTGCGTCAACTGGGACTACCGCTCGATGAACTCCGATCCACGCTCGACCAGGAAGCCGATCTGGCCGGGATCATCGGCCACCACCTCGCTACCGTCCAAGCCCAACTCGACGCGCAAACTCGACTCCGCTCGAAGCTCAGCGCCCTCGTCTCTTCGTTAGAAACAACCACGGCCACCACCGGTGACCTACTGCGCGTCCTGGAGGACATGACCATGCTTGCCCCAACCGTCGATAGTCGAATTGCCATCCCACCACGCCTACGCAGTAGAACAAGGCGCCACCATCCGCTACGAACCGGTCGATCAACCCTACGGCTACCGCGAATACGGCGTCATAGACCTCGCCGGCCACCTCTGGTCGTTCATGAAACCCCTGGAAGCCTGATTCTGATTGCAGTTGAACGGCTCTGGGCCGACGAACTGCAAAAGTTTCGAGAGATTTCTGGCCAACCGTTGAACCCGAGGCGGTGTGGTTGGCGGTGGATGATAGGCGATTTGCTCGAAGCCTGCGCAACGTCCAAGCATTCTGTTTGCAGTTGAGCCGCCCCAGGCGGTCGACCTGCAAAAATTTCGGGTGTCTTGCGGCCAAAACGTGAAGGAGCCCTCACCACTTGCGTGGTGAGGGCTCAACTTCGTTCGAAATCCGGCGGCGTCCTACTCTCCCAGGGACTCCTGTCGGCAGGCACAGCCCAAGTACTCGAGGCGCAGCCTCGAAACTATGCGTCTTGGGCCAAAACGGTCGAGAGCCCGACCAATTGGTCGGGCTCTCGGAGAAATCCGGCGGCGTCCTACTCTCCCAGGGACTCTCGTCCCAAGTACCATCGGCGCTGTCGCGCTTAACTTCCGTGTTCGGGATGGGAACGGGTGTGACCACGACGCTAAAGCCACCGAAACTGGTTGCCGTATCTGGCGATACAGTCGGCGATTTTGCTGATTATTCAATTGTCAGACAACTCTGAGACCCCAACCCAGCTGACGATTGTCAACTCGGCCTCCGTGGCCTGAACGGCCGTAGCGGAGCGGAGGTATCAGAGTTTAAGCGGGCGGCCGAGTAGGCCTACGAGGCCAGGCCTCACCCTTAAACTCTCCATAGCGAACACGAACATCGATGGTTCAATAAACGAAGTTATTCGAAATTGAATGATGTAATCCAAGCCCTCGGCCGATTAGTACCGGTCAGCTGAGTACGTTGCCGTACTTACACTTCCGGCCTATCAACGTGGTGGTCTACCACGGGCCTTACCCGGTTAACCCGGTGACTAAATTCATCTCGAAAAAGGCTTCCCACTTAGATGCTTTCAGCGGTTATCCCTTCCGCAGGTGGCTAACCAGCCATGCCCCTGGCGGGACAACTGGCACACTAGAGCTGCGTCCAACCCGGTCCTCTCGTACTAGGGTCAGAATTTCTCAATTTAGTTGCGGCTACAGAGGATAGGGACCGAACTGTCTCACGACGTTCTAAACCCAGCTCGCGTACCGCTTTAATGGGCGAACAGCCCAACCCTTGGGACCTGCTTCAGCCCCAGGATGCGATGAGCCGACATCGAGGTGCCAA
>CALHTF010000076.1 GCA_938038815.1 uncultured Acidimicrobiales bacterium
CGCTGAGTTTCGCCTGTCAGCTCTTCGACATCGAATGCGAAGTCTACATGGTGCGCATCAGCTATGATCAGAAGCCCTACCGCAAAATGATGATGAACACCTGGGGCGCCAACGTCGTGGCCTCACCATCATCGAATACAAATGCTGGCCGCTCCATTCTAGAGCAAGATCCAGATTCGCCCGGCAGCCTGGGCATTGCTATTTCCGAAGCAGTGGAG
Organism: uncultured Acidimicrobiales bacterium; assembly: GCA_938038815.1. GTDB lineage: Bacteria > Actinomycetota > Acidimicrobiia > Acidimicrobiales > SHLQ01 > CALLQB01. The sequence continues at coordinate 219 of CALHTF010000076.1, forward strand.
CTGGCTGCAATGCGCGACGACACTAAGTACTCGCTGGGCAGCGTGCTCAACCATGTGCTCATGCACCAAACGATCATCGGCGAGGAGGCGCTGCTTCAGCTGGCCAAGGTCGGCGAAACCCCCGACGTGCTTGTCGGCTGCACCGGCGGCGGCTCAAACTTTGGTGGCCTGTCGTTCCCGTTCCTTCGCGAGAAGATGGCCGGCAACATGAACCCGACCATCCGTTGCGTCGAGCCGGCGGCGTGCCCCACGCTTACCCAGGGCGAGTATCGCTACGACTTTGGCGATACCGCAGGCATGACCCCGCTGATGAAGATGCACACCCTCGGTCACTCGTTTGTGCCCGAACCAATCCACGCCGGTGGCTTGCGCTACCACGGCATGGCTCCGCTGGTGTCGCATATTTACGAACTCGGCATGGTCGAGGCGATCTCGATTCCTCAGAACGAGTGCTTCGCCGGTGCGCTGCAATTCGCTCGGGCCGAGGGCATCGTCCCGGCACCCGAGCCAACCCACGCCATCGCTGCTGCGGTGCGCGAGGCACTGGCCTGCAAGGAATCGGGCGAAGAGAAGGTCATCCTTACCGCGCTGTGCGGCCACGGCCACCTCGACCTCGCCAGCTACGAGAGTTACCTCAGCGGCGAGATGGTCGACGTCGACCTCAGCCAAGAAGCCATCACCGAAGCGATGACCACGGTTCCGGTCATCGCCTAAACCCAGTTTCTGATCGCGCTTGACCCGCTCTGAGCGGGTTCCACGCGAAAATTTCGGGTTAGGTGGATTCGATTTTTAGTTGGGTCCAGGCTCCTACGTGGGCCGTGTCGCCGCTGGCTAGCGGCGATGCGGCTCCCGCCTTGGTGGCATCGGTGGCGTCGCCGAGGTAGGTGCCGTTGGTGGAGTCCAGATCGGTGATCGTGTAGCTGCCGTCGGCGGTGCGTTCGAGCATGGCGTGGCGGGTCGATACCGCGGGGTCACCGGTGAGGGCGAGTACGTCGATCTCGGGGAACACGCCTCGGCTTTCGCTGCGTCGTCCAATGAGTGCTTTGTCGGCGGTAAGGGGCACTTCGGTTGGCGCTGGAACCGGATCGGGGAAGTCGAGCTGACCTTCGGCCGACATCCGGTCGAAGTAGTCGCGGTCGGTACTCACGATCAGCTTCCAGGTCGCCGCCGCGTCCGCAGCCGCCAAGGCAGCCTCCGGACCAGCGACCGCCGGGTCTGGTTCGGGCAACTCGCCCGGCATGCTGCCCGCCAGGAAGTCGTACCCGCAGTTCTCGCAGAAAACATCGGTGTCGGCGTGGGCTTCACCACAGTTGGGGCAACCGTCGCCTGCCGCTTTGGCGGCCGCCGGTGCATCGGCTGGCTGATCGGCCGGCGGGGCCGCGGCATCGGGCTTGGCGTCAGCCGAGCCGCTGGGGTCGGCGGCGCCATCCATGGCTATGCCACACGACGAACAGAAGTCGTCCCAGTCTGAATCGTGGCCATTTGCGCACGTTGCCATAACGATCTTCTCCCGCGGTGGTAGGTGACTACTTCTTGTTGACGCGCACGGTCCGGGTCGACCGGACATCGAGCGCCATGGCGTCGGCTTGTTCGACCTGGCGTTTGAGACGCACGGTTCCGGTGGCGGGGTCTTCGACATCGACCACCTTCTCCAACAATTTCACCGTGTCGCCGTTGCCGGCTTCGTGGGCGAGTTTGACCGCTTTGCCCAGCTTGAGCGTCGCTCCATCGGCATCACCGGCGTCGCGTGCCGCCAAACCATCAGCGATGGCGTCAGCCAATTCGGCCTGGCCCGTGTAGTGGGCGACCTCGCGGTTGATTCGGGTCGAAAGGGCTTCGTCGTTGGTCCAGATCGCCCGCACCAACGCACTGGGCTGCTCGACTCCATCGACCGCCAACATCACTCGGGCACCCAGACGTTCGTCGCCTACCGCACCGACCGGGATCCGGATCCGAATGTGGTAGTCACGAGATTCATCGCCCGACCACGCACCGAGCGGGTAGTCGTTGGTGAGCGGGTTGACCGGCGCTGCCTTGGCGGTGAGATCGTCGATAGTTGGGGCGACCTGCTTGACGAATTGCAGCTGCGAACCTTGCGGGGTCCACAAACGAAGCGCCACATCGCCGACCTGTTTAGTCATGGCGTTGGCGGTGAGGGCCCGGAACTCGGCTTCCATCTGGTCGGGGCTCGGAATGATGTCGACCGTACCCAACAGCGACGAGGAGACCCGGCGAAGTTCGTCGATGTTCCAGTCGGTGCCCAGACCTCGGGCGTCGCACTGGAAAAGTCCGACACACGAGGCGATGGCATCGTTCAATACTCGGTCGCTTTCGCTCTGGTTTTTTCCGTCGGTGAGCAAGATGCAGTGGTTGATCGAGTCGGGGATGGTGTTGAACAATCCACCGGCGGCGAGCAGCCAGGACCCGATAGCGGTTCCGCCCTTGGCCCGCACCTGGGCGACGACTCCTTTGGCTTCGGCTTTGGTGTTGGGGTTCGCCCGAGCCACCTCGCCGGCTTTGGCCGGGTACAACGCATAGGCGCCGTCGACACCGGCGATCACCGCGAAGAGCGTGCCGTCGGCCAGGGTGTCGATGGCGGCCATCGTTGCCTGGCGGGCGGCACGGATCTTGGCCCCGCCGTCTTCGTTCATCGATCCCGAACAGTCGATCACGATGATCTCGACTCGGTTCCTTCCCAAGTCGGGCGCGGCGGACGCACCGCCACCCGTGGAGGTGACGGTCACAACCGCATCGAGGGTGTCGGCGCCCTCGTGCAGGTACTCGTTCTGGAATACTTCGGCCCGGAAATCAGTCAACGGAGGTGTCCTCTGGTGGTAAGTGCTGGGTTGGTTCGTGCTGTTGTGAAGGGTCGGGCCCCACGTACGACTCGATCGGCGCCGTGGTGGCGTCGTCCTCTGATGCCTGGTCATCATTGTTGTCGATGGGCTGGGCCGTTGTCACGGGCGAGGGCTCGGGCAACGAACCGGTTCGGTAGTCGGCGAGGGCGACGGTGGTGTTGTCGAGGCCGCCCGAATCGAGCGCAAAGCGCACGAGGTTCTGGGCGGTTCCGAGCAGCGAGTCGGGCTCGGAGGTGTGGGCGGCCATCTGGATGGTCATCGCCGGGTCGTCGGCGGCGTAGTTCCACAAGCCGTCGCTGCACAACAAGAATCTGCCCGGATCGACCACGGTCGAGGCCATACCCGGTTCGAGCAGGTGTGCATCGGCGCCAAGCCACCGGGTGATGGTGTGGGCCCGAGCGTCGGCGTTGGCCGCCTCGGCTTCCATCAAACCGTCGGCGATCTGTTCTTGAGCCCACGAGTGGTCCATTGTGAGCTGCGTTGCCGCATCGGCGGTGACCCAGTAGGCACGACTGTCGCCCAGCCAGGCGACCGATACGGCGATCTGATCGGTGTTGTCGGCTACTGGTTCGGCAACGCCGACCACAATCGTGCACGACGGCGAGCCTTTGCCGCCGGTGATCTTGGGGATCTCGACCGCTGCGGCCTGCGCACGCTCGATTGCGGCGCGCAGTGCCACATCGCGCCGTTCGTTGTCGGCGAGCAGGGTCGAGTCGGTTTCGATCGCCTCGACGAGTGAATCGCGCGCCGCTTCGGCCGCGGCGAGCGATGCTTGCTCGGGGTTGTCGGTGGTCGACACGCCGTCGCACACCACCAAAACAACCGCCTGGTCCACCCGACCGATGGCACCCATGTCTTCGTTGCGGTGATGACGCTTGCCCCGATCGGTCACCAGCACCACGGGTGTCTGGTCGATTTCGAGATGGTCGCGAGCGTCGGGCTGTTTGTGACCGCAGTTGCCGCAGTAGCCGTCGGCGGCGATCGACGTGCCGGGTTCGCCGCAGCTCACACACGGCGGCGCATCGGGCGTAGCCAGAGCCGATTCGGCATCGCCATCAAGGTCGGCGCCGCACGCCTCACACCACTCAGCTCCGTCGGCGGCCGGTTCGCTACATGCCGGGCAAGCGGCCACTAGAACAGGCTCCGGGGTCGGATTCGATTCGCCTTGTCGACCAAAGCGACCCGCTCCCCAGCCGTCGCTGCCATTTGAGCTTGCTCGCGGTACACCGACTCGAGGTTCTTGCGCAGGTTGTCCTCGGTTAGCGGCTCGCCAAACAAAACCACGTCGTTCTGTTCGGGCATCTTGCCCTCGCTGACGGCGGCCAGAGCGTTCTCAAGAACCTCGGCCGACAACGCCGCCCGATCGGCGTTGGCGATCTGGAGTCGCTCGATCGACTGCGCAGCGGTTTGCAGTTCGGCCGGCGACGGCGCCTGGGTCGAGTGCACCCCGGCCAGCGCCCGAACCGACTCGACCTGGGCGCCGGCAAAGGCTGCCGAGCTCGCGGGAATCTGCTGATAGGCCGCCACGGCGGCCCCACGGTCACCCTGCGCCGCTCGACACCGGGCAAGTCCGAACGAGGCCGACACAAACGTGGGATCAACCCCCGCAGCGAGTTCGTACAGGCCAGCTGCTCGGGCGTACTTCTCGGCCTGCTCGGCGGCGAGCGCCACGGCGACCTTCGGTGCAACCTCACCGGGAAGTTCGGTCCAGACCTTCGAGAACAGCTCGGCGGCCTCAGCCGGCTGGTTGGACTGCAACCTCAGCAGGCCCCGGTACCAAGGGGTCCGCCAATCCCACGGGTCCTCGGCCGCCAGTTCGTCCAGCATTGCGTTGGCTTGGCTGTCGGATGCTCCGGCCGCCAACGCTTGCACCACTCGGAAACGCACCTCGCGGGTGTTGGCGAGCGACCCATCGTTGAGCCCCTCGCGAATCAGTTGCAATGCCCGCGCCGGCTCGACGTCTTCGATGCCGATCACAAACGACGCCGCCGGATCGGTCGGGTCTACCCGAGGATCGGGCAACACACGCCAGTCGGGCCGATCGACCACCGAGTTGTCGGTGGTATCGATAAGCAAGGTCGCCAGTTTGTCGCCCTCAAAGAACTCGCTGGGCACCGGACGGGGCGTGCGCTCGCTGATCGACACGATCTCGCGCAGCACGCCGGTAAGTTGCAGGCTCATCTCGTCGGCGTCTTGGAACCGGTCGTCGGGGTGCGCCGCGGTGGCCTTGAGCAGGAACCGGTACAACGACTCCCACTGGGCGAACAACGGCTCTTGGGTAGGCGCGGGTAAGGCGTGCTCAAACTCGCCGGTGTGAAACACAAAGTCGAGGATCATTACGGCCAGGGTGCGCCCCACGGTGTAGAGGTCCGACGCAACCGACGGACCCATCGACGCCACCTCGGGTGCCTGAAATCCTCGGGTGCCAAAGATCGCCGCATCGTGGTCGTCGATCTGCATCACGCCGCCGACATCGATCAGCTTGACGCCATCGCCCACACTCATGACGTTGGCCGGTTTGAGATCGTTGTAAACCAACCCCAGGTCGTGGAGGTAACCAATTGCGGGCAACACACCGAGCATGTACGCAATGGCGTCGGTAACCGGCAACGGGTTGGGTGCTCCCCCGTTGGCCTTGCGGCGGTCCTTGAGTTTGGAGTTCAGCGACTCGCCGCCGACATACTCCATCACGATGTAGCCCGCGCCGGCGTGGGTTACGAAGTTGTAAATGTTCACGATGCTGCCGTGCTCGATCCGGGCGAGGAACTGGCGTTCGGCCACCGCCGACAACGCGGCGTCGGCATCGTCGGAGTTCAGCAAACCCTTCAGCACGACCCACCGATTTGAAACCGCACGGTCGCGCCCCAGGTAGATCCAGCCCATACCGCCGTGGGCCAACGCACCGAGGATTTCGTACTGGCCGGCGACCAGATCACCCTTCTTTAGCGCCGGGGCGTTGGTGGTGAAGTCAAACGGCGTGCGGCAGTTCCCGCAGAACCCTTGGATGCGTCCGGGACGATCCGGTGACGACCGACCGACCTCGTTTCCGCACACCTTGCAGTTGCGTTTGTCCTCGGGCACGGTGCCCAGCACGCTTTGGATCTTTTCGGCCGACATCACCGCGGCAGCCGGATCGCCCTCGGCGGTTGGGGCGACGGTAACCAGGCCCATGCCAAGCCGTTGGCGAGCAACGCCGGTACGACGAGAGCTTGCGGCACGACGGCTCGAGCCGTCGGTCGTGCGGGTCGAGGTGGCGGGCGCGGCAGGGGCCGCGATGGTCACCACCGCTCCCGAACCAGCCGGCGAACCCGCGGCGGGGGCCGAGGCTGGAGCAGCGGCGAGCCCACAGGTGTTGCAGTAACCATCGCTCGCGACGGTGCCCGCGCATCCGGCCTGGGTGCATGCCTGGCCCGCGCCACCGGTTGCCGGCGCAGGAGGTGGCGGCAGGTGCGCGTGAGCATGCGAGGCAGCGGCCGGTGCCGCGCCTGGCTTGGGCTTGGCACCGCACGTGTCGCAGTAGCCGTCGGCCGCAACCGCTCCCACACAACCCGAAGTCGCGTTACATGCGGTCATCGCCACCATCCCATCGTTGAGTCTGTCGAGTTGTGTTTCGCGTCATCGCCCGGCGCATCATCGCAGCGCTTCTCCGTAGGACGACACTAGTGAGGCTGCCCGGTCGAGGTCGGTCGGCGAGGTAAACAGCTCGCTGTAGGCGTCGTCGTGAAGGTCGGCAAGCACCAGATCTTCGGCTCGACCCGTGGCGGCCGCCTTCGCCGAGTACGCAGCGAGCAATCCACGAAGCTCGTCGCGGGTGTTCAGCGGACGCGAGTTGACGTGGTAGGCGTTCGACAGCTGCTCGCGCAACGCCACCACCTTGGCCATCAGCGAATCGAGCAGCTGCCGCTTTTGCTGCCACTGCAGGTCGGGCTTCGAGCGCAACTCGTCCATCCGGGCCGCCAAACCGTTGGGTCCGTCGATGATCGCCGCATCGGGGGTACGCACCAATCCCTGCGGGTCGACGATCTTGGTGGTCGACTGCGTATGGGCGGTAGCAGCCCGGGTGCGCAGAACCCGCACCTCGGCAAGGTGAGTTTCGGCGGCCGCCACATCGCCGTCGAGTTCGTCGTGGCCCCGGATCACCTTGGCGGTCTCGCGCGCCGCATCGGCCACCAACCCGTCGAGGTCGGCGGCGTACGCATGCTCGAGCGACAACGGATCGTCGGCGAGCGCCTTGCGGACCTCGACGAGGCGGCGTTCGAGCACGCTGATGGTCGGCTCGGCGATGCCGAGCCGATCGATGTCGGCTTTGAGTCGTTGCAGGGTCGTGTCGGCAGAGTCGGTGCGGGGCACCACCTCGGTCCAGACCTGATCGACCGACGCCACGCCGTCGCGGATCGGCTCGTAGGTTTCGCGCATTCGAGTCAGCAGGTGCTCGATGGTCACCCGCAGCTCGGTTCGCTTTTCGTCGAGCAACCCCCGTTGGTCGAGACCCTTTTCGTCGACCGCCAGCAAGATCTGTTGCCCGGTCAGCATCGACGTAAGACGAGCCCGACGCTCCGCGTTCATTCGGCCATCGTCGCGGATCTCTTTTGCATCCCGTAGCACCGCTTGAAGCCGGGCCAACCACTCCCACAACTGACCAGCGTTGGTCATCAAGGGACCGATCGTGGCCTTGGTCTGGCCGGCCAGACCACCGCCCGACAAGATCTTGAACGTGGGATGGCTGTCGAGTTCGAGCAGGTTGGCCGCGATCCGACTCTCGGCCGCCGTGTAGCGAGCCAGTAGTTCGTCGATCTGTTCGGTATCCAAAAGCGTGGCGCCCCGTGATTTGTGCAGCACCGCATCGTACATCGCGGGGCTTTTCTCCGCCGCTCGGAAGCATGCGCAAACCTGGCCTACTATCAGGGCCGATGACCTCGACATTTCAGGCTCCGGGCGGGACCCAAGCTCCGCCAAGGCCCACGGTTGCAACCGAAGGGGCACTCTCGACCCCGCGCCGATTCCGGATCTGGTCACTTATTGCGCTGGCGTTCATCGTCTTGTTCGGCGTGATCTCGTCGATCGGCGCCTTCATCATGACCAACAGCGCCAATCGCATCGTCGATAACTCCGCACCGGTTCTCATCGCGGTCCAAGACGTCCAGGCCAGCCTCGCCGAAGCGAACTCGGCGGCCACCGCAGCGTTCTTGTCGGGAGCCCAGGAAGACCCGCAACAGCGCCGACTGTACGAACAAGCGATCAACCGGGCCAGTAGCCAGATCGAAGAGACCGCTCGCCTCATCGGCGACGACGAAGGCGCTCACGACTCGCTGAAATCACTCACCACCAACCTGACCCGGTACTCCGGGCTCGTCGAAGCATCTCGCCTTGCGAACCGCGAGGGTCTCGACCAGGCGGGCGACCTGCTCAGCGAAGCGCTCAGCCTGACCACCAACGAGATGCGGTCCGAACTCGACGTAGTCTCGGCCGCCGCTCGAACCCAGCTGGGCGACGACTTCGATGCCCCCGTCGTCTTCTTTGGCCTGTCACTGATGGCCTTACTTGTCGCCCTCGCCGTACTGGTGATCCTGCAAATCATCATGATGCGCAAGACCCGACGGCTGCTCAACCTCCCCTTATTGGCAGCCACGATCTTGGTCATCGCTGCCTTTGGATGGATGCTGGTCGGGGTGTTCAACAACGATGTCGAGTACAGCGCCGCGACCGAGGGCGGATCCGACCAGATCGAGCTCATCTCCCAAATCCAATCGACCGCCTATGACTTCAACACCGCTCAGAGCCTGTCGTTGATCTCGGGCGAACGATTCGACCAGTTCGACCAGGACCTCGCCGCCGAACGACTCGAAGTGAACGCCGACCGGCTCTCGCTTTTCTCCGCCGTTCAGAACGGTGCCGACTCGAATCGGGAACAAGCGGCCGCCAACGAAATGATCGTGCGGTGGCAGCGCTACCGGACCGAAAGCGCACTGGTTGCCGAGCTGGTCGATGCCGGCGACGACGAAGCGGCCCGCCAAATCGCGCAGGGCCCAGCGGCGACCGCCTTCGTCGGGTTTAACACTGCGGTCGAAAGCGTGCTGCTCGACAACCGCGAACAGTTCACCGCTGGCGTCGACCAAGCTCGCAAAAGCTACGACTGGCTTCAGTACGGCATGGTTGTTCTCCCTCTGTTGGCCGCCTTGGCCGCGCTGTGGGGATTCCAGGTCAGGATCAACGAGTACCGATGACAACTTCACCTCGACTCCACCTTCCAACGGGCCTCAGCCGACGCCGGTTCCTTGGCGGCACCGGAGCGCTCGGGCTCGGGCTACTCACCGGATGCAGCACCGCCGGTGGATTCCGCACCGAAGACCTTGGGGGCGGCAGCCAGCTCACCATTTTGAACTGGGCCGACTATGTCGACCCGACCGAAGCCGACCAGCCCGGAACCGTCGACCGCTTTACCGCCGACACCGGCATTGGCGTCGTCTACGAGGAAGGCTGGGAAGACAACGCCGCCGCTTGGAACGACCTGATCGAGCCGACCTTGTCGTCGGGCGGCGTGCTCGCGGCCGACATCATCGTGCCGACCAACTGGCTAGCAGCGCGAATGATCGAACGTGGCTGGGCCGAACCGATCCCGCTCGAAGTCATTCCGAACCACGTAAACATCCAGCCGTCCTACCTCACCAACGACTGGGACCGCGGTTCGCGCTTTCAGATGCCCTGGCAAGGTGGCATCACCGGCATCGCCTACGACCCGGCGCAAACCAACGGCCCGGTCACCAGCATCGAAGACTTGTTCTCGGACCGGATGAACGGCCGGGTAGGGCTCATCGTCGAAATGCGCGAAACGGTTGGCTTTGGCATGTTGCTCAACGGCGACGATCCATCGCGGCCCACCTTCGATACCGCAAGCGCCGGGCTACGCCGCATCGCCCAAGAGGTTGGTGCCGGCAAGGTGGCAATGTTCACCGCCAACGAGTTTGCCGACGAGTTGGCGGCCGGAAACCTGGCCGCCGCCATGGCCTGGTCGGGCGACACCGTCTTGCTCCAAGCCGATCGCCCCGACATCGAATTTGTCGTACCGGCCGAAGGGGCAATCTCGTGGTTCGACACGATGGTGATCCCGAAGGGTTCGCCCAACAAGGCGGCCGCTGCAGCATGGATGAACTACGTGTACGAGCCCGCCAACGCCGCGGCGATCACCAACTGGGTTGGCTACCTTTCGCCGGTGATTGGGGTGGGCGCCGCTCTTCGCGACATTGGCGCCACCGAGGTGGCCACCAACCCGATCCTGTTCCCCGACGACGAAACCCAGCGACGCCTCTTTACCTGGGGTGGCCTGGACAGCGGCGAAGAAGAAGCGCTTGAAGAAGAGTTCGCCGTCCTCATCGGTTAGCGAAGAAACGCAGAAAGAACCATGCACGACTACACGCCCGAGATCGACGACCTCGCCGACGCGGTAGTCGCCGCAGCCCGAGCCCGAACCCGCCTCGACCCAATCCCACTCGACTACCCAAAGAGCGCCGAAGAACTGCGCGAAGCCTGCGGACCAATGATCACCCCGGAGGGCATTGGCGGTCATCGCGCCCTCGAGCTCTACACCGAAACCCTCGCCCCGGCGAGCCTCTCCCCCGACTTCCCCCGTTACCTATCGTTCGTGCCGTCGGCGCCAACCGAAGCGGCGATCTTGTTCGACCTCATGGTCGGCGCGTCGTCGATCTATGGCGGGTCGTGGATCGAGGGCGCCGGAGCGGTCTACGCCGAGAACGAGGCGCTCGACTGGTTGCGCCAACTCGCCCACCTTCCTGAAGAGGCCGGGGGCGTCTTTGTGCCCGGCGGAACGATCGGCAACCTGTCGGCCATGGCCGCCGCCCGCCACGACGCCCAGACCAAAGCCGAAGCCGCCGGCGCCGTTCCCGACCGGTGGGCATTTATCGCCTCGGCCCAGTCGCATTCGTCGGTCGAGTCGGCAACCCAGATCATGGACTGCGACGTGATCCTCGCCGATGTTGACGACGACTTCCGGATGACCGGCGAAAGTGTTGCGGCGCTGCTCGACGAACACGGTCACCGGGTGTGCGGCGTGGTCGCCACCGCCGGAACCACCAACCTTGGACGCATCGACCACATGGCCGAGATCGGCGCCATCTGCCGCGACCGCGACGTGTGGTTCCACGTCGATGCGGCCTACGGCGGCGCCGGCCTCGCGGCCCTAGATTGTCGGCCATTGTTCGCCGGCATCGAACACGCCGACTCGCTGATCATCGATCCCCACAAATGGCTGTTTGCGCCGTTCGATTGCTGCGCGTTGCTCTACCGCAACCCCGACCAGGCCCGAGCGATCCACGCCCAACACGCTGGTTACCTCGAGTTCCTCGACGTGTACGGCGACTGGAATCCGTCGGATTTCGCCATCCACCTCACCCGCCGCACCCGAGGGCTGCCGTTCTGGTTCTCGCTCGCCACCCACGGCACCACCGCGTACGGCGATGCCGTACAGGTCACCATCGACCTAGCCGACGAAGCGGCCCGCCAAATTCGCGAAGCCGACCACGTCGAACTGGTGGTCGAACCATCGCTGTCGGTCGTGGCGTTCCGGCGCATTGGATGGGACGCCGACCAGTACACGGCCCGCACCCAAGAAATGATGAAGGCCGGAACCGCATTTGTCGTACCGTCGCGCCACAACAAAGAGCCGATCTACCGGTTCTGTTTTGTGAACCCCAAGACCACGTTCGACGACATCGCCGCGATCTTGGCCGAACTGAAATAACGACCAACCCGCTCGGGAGGACCCACCATGTGCCGCAACATCACCACCCTTCGAGGGCTCGAACCCTCGGCCACCGCCGAAGAGATCGAAGCGGGTGCTCGTCAGTACTGCCGCAAGATCAGCGGCGTACAAAAGACCTCGGTCAACACCGAGGAAGCGTTTGAGAAGGCGGTAGCGATCATCGCCGCCGCCACCACCGAACTGTTGGCCGAACTACCGCCTCGCAAGGTGCCACCCAAGACCGAACCTCCGCTGCGCCGGCTCGCCAGAAAGTAACAACTGGCCCGCAAAATTCGATGGCCGAGCCAAATCCCGGCAGACTAGGGCCATGAGCACTGTCACAGACCGTTACACAATCATCTCGGCCGACACCCACGCCGGCGCCGACCACGAGACGTACCGCGAGTACCTCGACCCGGCCTACCGCGACGAGTTCGATGCTTGGCGCGGCAAGTACAAGAACCCGTGGAAGGATCTGCGCGACACCGACCTGCGGGTCCGCAACTGGGACGACGATCGACGCGACGCCGACCTCTACTCCGACGGCTGTGTGGCCGAGGTGGTCTTCCCCAACACGGTGCCGCCGTTCTACCCGGCCTTCGTGCTGTTTGCTGGTCCTCCAAAAGAAGAGGACTACAAGCGTCGCCGCGCTGGTCTGCAGGCTCACAACCGCTGGCTGAAGGACTTCTGCGAGCGCCGCCCCGGGCAACGAGCTGGCGTGGGTCAGATCTTCCTCAACGACATCGACGATGCGATCGAAGACGCAACCTGGCTCAAGGAAAACGGTCTCAAGGGTGGCGTATTGCTGCCCAACGTCGCCCCGGACGTGAAGTGGGTCAAGCCGCTCTATGACCCCGAGTACGACCGGCTCTGGTCGGCTCTGGTCGACATGGATATGCCGGTCACCCTGCACGGCGGCACCGGTTCGCCGAACTACGGACGCTACGCCGCCACCCCGCTCATCATGATTAGCGAGATCCCGTTCTACGGCGTGCGCCCCTTCGTACACATGTTGCTGTCGGGCGTGTTCGAACGACACGAGAAGATGAAGTTCGTCATGACCGAGAACGCCGCCGGTGCCCTGCCCGAAATTGTGGCCGGCCTCGACCGCATCATCGCCCAGGTGCAAAAGGGTGCAATCGGCGAACTGAAGTACGGCGAGGAGAGCAAGCTGCCGAAGCTGGCTTCGGAGTACTTCGCCCAGAACTGCTACATCGGTGCCAGCATGCCCGGCCCCGACGATTGCGAAACCCGCCACATGCTGCCGGCCGACCGGTTCATGTGGGGCAACGACTACCCGCACGACGAAGGCAGCGGCCCGTATTCGCGTGAGCTGATCCGCCTCGCCCTTCCCGGCATCGAACAAGACGAGATGCGCCGCATCTTGAGCGAGAACGCCGCTGCACTCTACGACTTTGACCTCGACGCGCTTGCGCCGTTGGCGGCCGAGCATGGTCCGACGATCGACGAATTGTCGACCCCGCTCACCGAACTGCCCGGCGAAGCGAACATGGCGTTGAAGAAGGCCGCCGAACAGGCCGGCTGGAACTAAGTCCGACGCTGGCCGGCCAGGCCAGCAACGTTCACCGGCGTGTCCACGCCGTCGACCAAGTCGGCGGCGGGGACAATGTCGCCCCAACTGCGGGTCAGCGGCAGAACTCCGGCCCAGTGTGGACCATCGAGGTCTTGGTCTTCGTCGACCGGGTCGCCGGCGCGGATCTTGGCCGACATTTCGTCGAGCGGCACCTCGAGCACGAGGGTCTTCTTGAGATCGGACTCGCTCGGCGGCCGAGCGGTATCCCAGATCTCCACGACATGGTCGTTGATGATTTTGAGCGCCGCGATCTTGGCGTCGGGGTCGTCGATCCTGGTTGCGGTTCCTCGCACCACCACCGACCGGTAGTTCATCGAGTTGTGGAACGGCGTGCGCGCAATAACGAGGCCGTCGACCAACGTGACGGTGACACACACGTCGACATCGGTGCCGGCCCGCAGCATGGCGTTGGCGACGGCTCCGTGAAGGAACAGAGTGTTGTCGGTGCGCCCATAGGCCATCGGCAACACGATTGGGCCATCGTCGGTGGCCACGCCCACGTGAGCGACCATGCCCGCATCGAGCACCTCGCGCATGGTGGCTGGGTCATACTCGGCCCGGTTGGTACCCCGCCGCATGGTGACTCGTTTGCTCGCTGCTTCGCTCATGGCGCAAAGCCTCGTTCACCTGGCCAGATGGGTCAACCGCATTTGGGCGGTAGGCGGTGCGGCGAAGCCGGAAGAGCTTTACCTGCTGGCGATAGTCGAGCCACGCCTGGCCGTAACGCTCGACCAACTCTTCGTGTTCGATCGCCGCTGCGTACCCAGCAGAGAACGCGGCGGCACCGAGCGCGGTGGCGGCGAGCGGCCACGAGCCAGCAAGAACACCAAACCCGATGAGCACACCGGTCATGCCGGTCTGCATTGGGTTGGCGATAAACGCGTAGACGCCTGAAACCACCAGTGACTTCGGTGGGTCGAACGGTACCGGTGTGCCGTCGCCGGTGGTCCAGAATTCCCATACCCCGGCGAGGGCGAGCAGCCCGAAGGGCGACACGGCGACGCCGATCATCAGCCACCAACCGAACGACCGGCCGAGCAAGGTCGACCAGTCTTCGCCGGTCACATCGAACACCGCCATCGGCAAGGCGTAGAACATGGCGACACCAAACCCGAACGACTGCACCAGCCCACGGGCGATTGCGTGCTCACCCCGGAGCGTCCAACGAGCGAGCAAAGAAAGAGGAGCCAAGATCGCGACCACGGCAACCAACTCGCCCACCAACCATGACCCGTGCAGTGAAACGGTCGGGTCGTACAGCGGCATGATCACCAGGTCGGCCACAAGGAACAGCGCGACCACCGAGGCGGTCGCCGGCAACGATGCTCGGACCGGCGCAATGGTGGCGACCCCGACGCCCCACAACAAGCTCCAGGTAAGCCAGAGGTCGACCGGCACGGCGTGAAATCGGCCCGCAACTTCGGCGAAACTCCACCACCCAAACTCGATCGCCATCTGGTTCACGGCCAGCAACGGGCCAAACGCAACGACCGTGCACGTGATGGCCAGCCCTACCCGTTGGGGCTGATCGCGTCGCCAGTACAACGCCAACCCAACGAGCGCGAACGTGCCATAGAGGGCCACGGCTCGCACGATGTCGGGGTTGGTCGAGGTCCACATGGGTTAACCCACCACGGTTTCGAGCAGGTAGTCGGCGGCCTGGTTCATACCGAACTGCTGGGCGGGTCCGAAGTACACGCCGGGGTGGACCTTGCGCTCCCAGCGCATGGTCCACGACACCTCGGTGCCGTCGGGGCCTTCAGTCCAGAGCACCTCGCTCTCGTGAATGTCCATCCAGTTCGCCAGCGGCGTGGTGTCGGACACGATGGTGAAGACGGCCCGACCCGGTGACCGTTCGGTGATTTCCATCCGCAGCTCTGATGGCGCTTCGGCGGTGCCACCGGTGAACTCCACCACCCGGATGTCGCCGACGTCGAGGCCCGAACCATACGCATCGACCGGGGTCGGGAACCCAATACCCAAGAAGCCGCCGGGGTCGCCGTAGTCGGGGCTGACACTCAGGCGATCGGCCACCTCGTCGGCGCTGAGGTCGAAGGTTTGTGCCGCGGTGACCCGACCTTGGGTCGACACCGGATCGTCGATGAGTGCGCCTTCGAAGCTAAGAATCACCAGCGGAGCCCAGAGCACCGCATACCGGGCATTGCGACTCTTGGACGCCGAAACCGAGATGAGCCCGATCAACAGAATGATCGGCAACACCATGATCCAGCACACGATGCCTTCGGGTAAGGCAACAACACCTATCAGGGTGACCAACGTGATCGCTCGAGCGGTTGCGCCTCCGCTACCTCGACCCTGTTTCGCCGGAAGGTACACAAGCAGCAGGGCGAGCGTAGTCGGGACCCCGATCAACATCGGTCCTGACGTACTCATATCGAAGTACTGCGCGGTGCGGTACGACGTAAACATCCACAGCAACACGATGATTGCCGCGAGCGGATGGTTCTTGGCGTACCACATTGGTTCGCCGGTGGTTGGTTGCTGTGGATCATCAGCTTGGCCGTACGCGCTCGGCGGAACCGAAGGAGGGGGTGGTGGAAGGTTCATAACAACACCGTAATCTAGTTAACGTTTATTAACAAGATAAATGTTAGTAAGTTTAGTGTGCCTAGAGCGACGCCATCACTGGCGAGCCGTGATGGGCCAGCAAGCGCCAGCCATCGTCGGTGAACCGGAAGAGGTTCACCGTCGCAACGGTGCTCGTTTCTCCGGGCCCGACCAGGTTCTCGTTGAGCGACACCCATCCGGTCGCCCCTTCCACCTGGGCCACCACGTCGGTGAGGATGAACTGCAGACGACCAGGGCCACCAATGATTGCGTCCCAACTCTGCCCTACCGCGGGCCAGCCCCGCAGGATCGGCCAACCAGGATGCACACACCACACGTCGTCGGTGTGGAGCCACAGGTCGGCCATCGCTTGGGCGTCGCGCGCTTCGTGCGCGTCATAAAACGCCTGATTGACGATGATCAGCTCTGCAACATCGCCGCTCATCCGCGGAGGGTCTTCATGAGCTCTCTCGTGGCCGCTTGTTCCTCGGGCGAGCCGTAGCCGTTGGCGGCGAAAGAGGTCGTCCCGACCGACTCCAGTTCTTCGAGGCGTTCGGTTACTTCGGCGGCCGTACCGATGATCGCCACGTCTTCGGGGCCCGCCGCACCCTCGCGGTCGAGCATGGCCCGGTACGACGGCAAGTGGCCATAGATCGCAAACTCTTGCGCAGCCGCGGCTCGGGCCTCGGCGGGCGAATCGGTCACACACACCGGCAGCGACACCAGCACCTGGGGAGCCGGACGCCCAGCGTCGGCGGCCGCCTCGTTAATGGTTGGCACGATGTGACTCTCGAGCGTGCGCGGCCCGACCATCCAGGTCAACGTGCCGTCGGCCTGACGGCCCGCAAGGTCGAGCATTTTTGGACCGAGCGCCGCCAACACAACTTCGGGTCGCGGCGCACGAACCTCGAGCCCGCCGCGAGCCGTCAGGGTCTCGCCCTCGGCGTTGACCTGCTCGCCTTCGAGCAGCGGCATCATCGCCGCCAGATACTCCCGCATGTGACGTAGCGGCCTCTCATAGGAAAGCCCCCACATGCCCTCGACCACCACCTGGTGCGACAGGCCGATCCCCAAAAGGAGTCCGCCCCCGATCGCCTGGTTCACGGTGAGCGCCTGCTGCGCCATCATCATCGGGTGCTGACGATACGTAGGCACCACACCGGTTCCGAGACGCATCCCGGGCACGTGGTTACCAGCGACCGCCAACGCCGTCAACGCGTCGAGCCCAAAGATCTGCGGCGTGACAAAGGTCGAAAAACCCTGCTCTTTCACGGCGCGAACTTCCTCGACCAAGGTGTCGACGGTAGGCGGTTGACCAAAGATTGCGATTTCCATGCTGTCCATAGCGGCAGCATAAGCGAACCGCCTAGGAGCGACCCCAACGCTTGCGGCTCGGCTTCGGTTCGCTCGACTCTGGCTGCCGGTAGAGCGGGTCGTCGGGCGGAGGCGGCAAGTGGTCGTACTCGCCGGCGGCCGGCGGCAATGCACCGCTGACGAACGCCTCACGACTGTCGGCGGTGATGATGTCGCGGTCGCCATCGACTTGGGAGAACCCGGTCTCGCTTAACGGCGCGTCACGGAAGAACGCCTCGGCGTTCTTCACCAAGGTTCGGGTCATGGTGTAGTTGGCTCCGCCACCGATCACCGCACCGATACCAAACGGCAACAACTTGCCCACCGTGGCGATACCGCGACGGGTGCCGTACTTGGTCAGCACGTGAGCACCGAGGGTGGCGTTGACCCGCTCGATCACTTCGAGCGGCATCTTCATGCCCGTGGAGAGTCCGTCGAGCGGCACGTTCATACGATCGAGTAACGAGGTGAACTCGGCGGCGGCCTCGTCGCCAAAGGCCAGGATCGAAAGTACCCAGGCCCGACGTTGCTCGACCGTTGCGTTGGTGTGTCCGTTGATCGCCGCGATGGTCATGATCAGGTCAGCCGACCGCAACGCCAGCCAAACCACATCGGCACTCAACCAGCCGGCAGCGGCTGCGGTACCGAGACCCGGCGTTGCCGCAGCAGCACCGGTTGCTGCGCCGGCCGCGGTGAGCTCTTTTTGAAACGCCGAGTACACCTCGGCGACCCGCTGGTCGGTGGTGCCTCGGGTGGTGGCGGCGCGATCGACCGCCTTCTGCCAGCGCAAAGTAACGGCCTTGTCGACCCCTTCGACCATTGCCTTCCCAAATGCTTCGAGCACGGGGTCGGGAATGACATCGGCGGACAACGCCTTCTTTGCTGCCTTTTTGACCAGTCGGTCACGAATTGACATGACCTAATCGTAATCGCAACCGACCGGTCGGCCACCGCAGCGCATCGAGCACCACGGGGCCGCCGGGAACGACTGCCGAAACGTTTGGGGCTTTTTCTAGCCGGTGATGGCGTCGAGCAGTCCGCCGCCGCCGCCAGAACCGCCCGCACCCGACCCGCCCATGGGACCCTCCGACGGCTGAACGAGCACAAACCCTTGGCCTTGGAAATCCATCTGGAAGGTTTCGCCCGAGCCACCACGAGCCAGCGACTTCAGGCCGCCGGTGGTGTCGGTCTTGAGGTTCATCGCAACCCCGGAGGTCCACATCACGACCGCTTGAGGATCAGCGAAGGTGGTGCCGGCCGAAACGTCGAGCATCACGGGCGGACCATCGGTGGTGATGGCTACGTATCCGGTGCCGGTGAGCGTCACGTTGTACAAACCGCCGGCCATTGCACCGGCCATACCGCCACCGAGTCGCTGAATGTCCCAGTCGATCGAACTGGAGAACGCCAAGATGTTCTTGCCGTTGACCGAAATTCGATCGTTCTCGAGGTACATGACCTGGATGTCGTGGGCCTGATCGGCGATGAATACCTCACCGGTTCCGGCTACGTGCATCATGTCGACGCCTTCGCCGGTGGTGGCTTTCTTGAGCATCTTGCCTAGACCGCCCGAACCTTTGTTTTCAAAGGTTGCGGCGCCCTGGTACGCAACCATCGACCCGGTCTTGGCCTCAAAGGTCCCAAAGGCCATCGTGACCCGCAGGAGCTTCTTGTTCTGAAGCTGAAACTGTTGTTCGCCCGCCGGAATCTCGCCGTACTGAGTGAGTTCGCTGTGAAGTGGCATCCGCCTAATCTCTTTCTGCTTGGTAGACAAAGGACACCCGCCAGCGCCCCCGCAGCCTTCGTCGGCTGCGCCCGAGACTAGTTCGCCGACCCGCAAAGTTGAAGATTGCTCATGTCACATCCATGCGAGTTTGTTGTGCCGGCCCGAGTCGCGCTGGCCGGAAACCCATCGGACGGTTACGGCGGTCGGGTGGTTGCCACCACCGTGCCGTCGATGGTCGCAACCGTGCGGGCCGAACCGGCGACCGACTTCATGATCGGCGACGTCGCCTTTGCCGACCCCGACGACCTTCTTGGGGCCGACCTTTCCGAGGGGTCGCCGGTCCGCGCCGCGGCGGGACTCTTCGTCGCCACGTTGCGCACGTTGCTCCGCGACCACCACGTACAACCGTGCAGCCTGAGCTGGGAAACAACCATCCCAAGATCGGTCGGACTCGCCGGATCGAGCGCGCTGGTTATCGCCAGCCTGCGAGCAATCACCCAACTAAACGACCTCGCCATCGCCGACGAGCAACTCCCGCTGCTGGCCCAACAGGTCGAGGCTGACGAACTCGGCATTGCCTGCGGGCTTCAAGACCGGGTCGTGCAGACCTTTGGCGGCACCCTGTCGATGGGGTTTCCCTCCGAGCGCGACTACACCTACTTCTCCGTCGAGGTGACGAAGCCTCTCGAACTCTTCGTGCTGTGGGACACCTCAGCGGCCGAGCCGAGCCAGGTGGTGCACGGCGACCTGCGCCGCCGATTCGAGGGCGGCGATCCGGCCGTGACGGCCGGGATGGCACGCCTGCGCGACTTCGCCAACGAAGCGACGGCCGCGTTGACATCGGGCGACATCGAGGCGTTGGAGGCAGCGATGCGTTCGTCGTACGAGCGGCGCGCCATGATGTGCGACCTATCGCCCTCCCATGTTCGCCTTATCGATATCGCCGACCAAGCGGGCTGCGGGGCCAACTACACCGGCTCGGGTGGCGCGGTGGTTGGGGCGATTTCGACCGATCCCGAGGCGGGCGCTATCCAACGAGCGGCCTTAGCGGCCAACGCAGCCGCCGCCGGGCTCGGTTTCGCTACCTGGACCATCAGCTAACAACCATCCCCGCTAACAGCCATCCCCACGCGTGTACCCAGCGACCTTTCAACCCCTTTTGAGGTTTTTGGGGAAATTGAGGTTTCTGAGGAAATTGGGGCAGTTGGGCTTAAGAGGCATCGGTACTCAGTATCCTTGTCCGCCACAGTCCCGTGCTCGTTTCCCCGTGAAGCGCAGGACCGCAGAAGTTGTTTCGTTGTTTGTTCGTCACTTGGGAGCTGTCTTGTCCATCACCACCCCCCGCGTTCGCACGGTAAAGCCCGTTGCCATTATTGCGGCCATCGCGATCGCGCTATCGCTACTCACGGTTTCGATCGACCAGCGCCCCGCCGACTCCCAAGCCGCGGTCAAGACCTACGACACCGCATGGGACATGCCATTTTGGGCAACGATTCCCGAAGCCACCCGTTACCTCGACCACATCCGCGACGCGGGCTATGACGGATTGTGGATCTCGTTGTTCAACCACACCGGTGGCGGCATGTATAGCTACAGCGCCGGGTCGGGCTACCAAACCGCCCACCTGCACAACGGCCAGTTCCAGCTGAACCAGGGCCACGTCGCCCACGTCCGCCAAATCCTCGACCTCGCCCACGCCCGCGGGCTCGAGGTCGGCATGGTTCCGATCTGGGCCGTCTACTACCTCAACGACCTGTCGCAGAACGGTTGCAGCGGCGGCTCTTACAAAGGCCCCCTCAACGCCAGCAACTCCTACTGGTTGGGCGAACAGGTGGCCAAGGCATTCGGCAACCACCCGGCCCTCGAACATTGGGTCCTCGGCGGCGACAACTTCTGTGGCGCTGAAGACGTCAACATCTGGCGCAACATGGCCTCGGCGATCCGCAACCAGGGCGCCAACCAAAAAATGACCTACCACACGCCCGGTATCGAAGGTCGCCACACCTTGTTTGCCAACGAATGGTGGGTCGACTTCCTCTCGCCCCAGACCGGCCACTGTGTCACCACCGACCAGGCTCGTCGCCAGCTGGCCAAAGTAGTCAACAGCACCAACAAGCCAGTATTCGCCGCCGAAATGCGGTACGAGGGCATCCAACCGTCATGGGGCAACTGCATCCACTACCCCGGCAACCCACCGACGCCAGCCAACATTGAGGCCGATACCCGCGCCGCGATCGAGGTTGGTGTGCAGGGCGTTATGTTCGGCAACAACGAACGTTGGCAGTGGGCCACCGGCGCTATCGGCAGCCGGGGCGGCGGCACGGCCGTGGTGTTCAGCACCTTCTGGTCCCAGGCCGAACAAGGTTTCCTCCGAGCCGTAGGTGCGTCGGCGCCTCCGACGACCGCTCCCCCAACCACCGTGGGCCCCGACAACCCACCCCCGACCACCGGTTCGACCGACATCGTCATTCGGGCCCTCGGAGCGACCAACCAAGAGAAGATCCAGCTTCAGATCAACTCGAAGCCCATCGCCACCTTCAACGTCGACCAAGGCAACATCGCCAACGGTCGACTGATGGAGATCCCTTACACCTATGCCGGCAACATCAACCCGCAGGATGTACGGATTGCGTTTGTGAACGACTACCGAAGCCCCGACGGCTCGATCGACCGCAACGTCACCATCGATGGCATCGTCATCAACGGCGGCTACTACCCGTCGAACGACCCGGCCGTGCACTCGGTTGGCGGCTTCCGACGAGGCCAAGACTGTCGACCCGGCAAGAAGCAGACTCGGGTACTCGCTTGCTCGGGTTACTTCCAGTACGCCAACACCGCACCGGCCGCCGTTCCGCCGCCCTGGCTGACCGACGACTCGGTTGCTCCCCCGACCACCGTGCGGCCACCGAACGCCACCGGTTCGGCGATCCAGATCTTCGCCGCCGGCGCAACCGGACAAGAGAATATGGAACTGCGGATCGACAACAAGCGAGTCGCATCGTGGACCGTGGGCGGCGACTTCAACAACCGCATCTTCCAGGAACGCACCCACCTCCACAGCTCAACCGTGACCCCCGACCGGGTGCGTATTGCGTTCACCAACGACAAATACGCCTTGCCGCTCGATCGCAACCTCAAGATCGACCGGATCATCATCGACGGCGTCACCTACCAAACCGAGAACTCAAGCGTGCAGTCAAAGGGCAGCTGGAGTCGCCAGAAGGGCTGCGAAGGCGGCTTCAAGGGCACCGAAGTTCTCCACTGCAACGGCTGGTTTAACTTCTAGCCGGGTCGCCTTCATCTGGGTCGCTCCGGCAAGCCTGCGCTCCTATGCTTCGCTATTTTCGACTGCCTGCGCCCCTCGCCCTCCGCGAGCTCCGGGCTCTTTGGACCCCTTCCCAAAATTTTTGCAGTTGAGCCGCCCACCGCGGTTCAACTGCAATCAGAAAACTGGTTTAGCGGTAGGGTCGGCGTATGAGCGTCAAAGTCACTCCCGCAGAACTCGCCGACCGCGCCGCCGCCTACGGGCCGGCGGCGTTTGTCGTTACCACCAAGGCCGACGGGACCGCCCATCTCAGCCACCAGATCGTTACCGTGGCCGACGGCGTTGCGACCTGCCCCGCCGGCAAAGGCACCCGGGCAGCGGTAGCCGAACGACCCAATGTGGTCTTGTTATGGCCGCCGACCGCCGATGAGACCTACAGCTTGATCGCCGACGGCACGGCGGTGGCCGACGACGAATCGTTGACCATCACGATCACCGGCGCAGTGCTCCACCGACCCGCCGGTGCAGTGACCTGCTAGCTCGGACTTAGACGACGGTCCGCCAGCCGTGCGGATCGTCGGCAGTGCCGTCTTGCACGCTGGTGAGAGCCTCGCGCAGCTTGAGGGTGTTTGGGCCGGGCTGACCATCGCCGATGGTGGTCTTTTGGCCGTCGACAATCACCGTGCCGACCGGAGCAACCACTGCTGCGGTTCCCGACAGGAAAACTTCGCCGCCGTCGCCCCAGGCCAGCAATTCGTCGACGGTGAGCGAGCGTTCGCTGACCTCGTAACCAAGATCGCCGGCCATGGTGAGGATCGAGGCGCGGGTAACCCCGTGCAGGAACGACGTATCGAGGTTGCGGGTGACGATCTCGCCGTCGCGAACCAAGAAGAAGTTTGACGCGCCGGTCTCGGTGATGTCGCCAGCGGTGGCGAAGAGCACCTGGTCGGCCACGTGGTCGCGCTTGGCGTCGAGCGTGACGCCCAAAGCCATCACATAGTTGGCGCCCGACTTGATCATGCCGAACTGCGGAGTGGTGCGGGGGATCGACTGCTCGACCGCCAGGGTCAGGGGGCGGATACCGCCGGCAAAGTAGTCACCGACCGGGCTGTTGAGCATGTACATCAGCGTCGACTTGCTCGGGGTGGCCGCCGCACCGATGTTCTGCTCGGTGCCGATCATGGTTGGGCGAATGTACAGGGCGCCGGGATTGACCGGGGTGTCGTCGGCGTTCGCCACAACCGCGTCGATGATCATCTGACGAATGAGATCGGCCTCGGGCACATCAAGGTAAAGCAGGCCAATGCTCTGCTGGAATCGAGCCACGTGATCGTCGAGCCGGAAGATCGCCACACTGCCATCGGGCTGACGATGGGCCTTCAAACCCTCGAAACAGGTCGACCCGTAGTGCAATGCATGCGTGCCCGGGTGCAACGACAAGTCGGCCAACGGTTCCGCCGAACCCGAGTAGGTGTAGGTGCCATCGGCGCCCACCGCGGTAGTGATCTTGTCGCTAAAGATGGTGCCAAACGGCGAGGTAAACGGATCGCGATCATTAGCCATCCGAGAACTGTAGTGAGCGATTCGTCCTTTGTCAGACGATCTTTCGCTTGGCGGCCCAGGTGGTGAGTTGATGCCGATTCGACAACTGAAGTTTGCGCAATACCGCCGACGCGTGGGTCTCGACCGTCTTGACCGAGATCGTCAGTTTCGCCGCCACCTCTTTGTAGGCGTAACCCCGAGCGAGCAGGCGCATGACCTCGCGCTCGCGGTTGGTGAGTTGGTCGAGTTCGGCATCGACCGGCGCTGGTTCGTTGGTGGCGAACGCATCAAGCACAAAGCCGGCCAGGCGGGGCGAGAACACCGCGTCGCCTTCGCCGACCCGCCGGATGGCGTCGATCAGGTCGTCGCTGGCGATGGTCTTGGTGACATAACCCCGAGCGCCCGAGCGAACCACACCGATCACGTCGTCGGCGGCGTCAGAAACCGAAAGCGCCAAGAACTTTGTGTCGAGTCCTTCGGCGTGCACCTGTTCGATCACCGAACCACCGGTGCCCGCGGGAAGGTGTACGTCGAGCAGGACGACGTCGGGTTTGGTGTCGAGGATGACCTGCACCGCCTCGGCGATATCGCCAGCCTCGCCGACCACATGCACTGCATCGCCAAGCGATGACCGGACCCCCGACCGAACCAGTTCGTGGTCGTCGACGATAACTACTCGCGGTTGCCAGCTCATTGGGCATCCTTTCGCTGAGCGGGAAGTAACAGATATACCTCGGTGCCTTGGCCGGGCGCCGACGTGATGGTCGCCTCGCCACCGATGCGCTCGAGGCGACGGTTGATCGAGTCGCGGATACCGCGTCGGTCGTCGCCGATGGTCGCCGGATCGAAACCCACACCGGTGTCGCGTACCCAAACCTCGACCTGGCCGTCGTCGGCTTCGACATAGGCCGACACGTGCGGCGCACCGGAGAACTTCGATGCGTTGACCATGGCTTCTCGAGCCGCTTGGGCAAGCGAGATCACCGAGTCGTCGACGGTGGTGTTGCCGACCACGATGAGCTCGATCGGAACGGCGTGGCGGCTCTCGACATCGGCGACCGCCGACTCAAAGACCGTCTCGAGGTCGACATCGGCATGCACAAACGATTCGGGCCGGTTGTACAGCCACGAGCGCAGTTCGCGCTCCTGGCGCCGGGCGAGTGCCGATGCTTCGGCCGGGTCGTCGGTGCGTTGGATGAGCGCCAGGGTTTGCAGCACCGAGTCGTGCAGGTGGGCGGCCAGATCGGCTCGTTCGTCGGCCCGCACCCGTAGGCGTCGTTCGTGGCCCAGGTCGTCGACCAGCGAGACCATCCACGGGCCAAACACCACAGCCGCCCCCATAAAGATGAGCACGAGCGCGATAACCGATCCACCCAGGACCGACAGCGACAGATCGGCGAGCAGGAACGCCATGATGCCGCCACCCACAATGGCGATGCCGGCCAACACTCGCACTAGCGCGAGGCGGCTGTTGGGAAGAAACGCTTGGGCCAACCGCTGCTGTCGACCCAGCGAGAGGCGCCACGCAATCGCACCGACCACCGCAGCGATGGCCAGCACCGGCCAAATGAGCGACCCGGTCACCAGCGAGATGCCGAGCCGTTGCACGAGCAGCATCACGCCGGCGGTAAAGAGCCCGAGCCCGAGCACGTTGGTGTTGTTGGTGGTCCAACCGTCGGGCAGCGGATCGTCGTTGGTGTCGCGCAACAGGGCAAAAGCCAAGGGATAGGCCACTAGGCCAATGCCGGTGAGTGCGAAGAGGAAGAACACCAGCCGAATAATCATCGGGTCGACGGCCAAGAACCGACCGATTCCCGAACAAACACCCGCCACGACCGCATCCGACGAGTGCCGTTGCACGCCTGAAACAGGTCCTGGGCGGCTCTTTCCCCAGGTAGGGCCCCCAAAAGTGCCGCTGGCGGTACTCGGGGTAGGCGATGTTTCGGGCTGGGTCATGTCCCTTTTAGTTTCTCACGTTCTGCGCCGGACCATACTGGGGCATTCCCTGACCAAAAGGCGAGGGTCTCAGGGAAATCTCAGGGTTGTCCCCGATACTGACACCAGCTGCTGCTTGCGAAGCTGGAGCTATGGAAAACGCAACGATGAACGAAGGACAACAAACCAGCCCACCTCCACCGAGTGGTCGAGTACTCCAGCGCCCAGCGGAGGGACGACTGCTCGTGGGTGTCGCCCGGGCACTCGCCGACTACTCGATGATCGATGTGTGGATCGTTCGAGTGCTTCTGGTGCTCTTCACCCTCTTTGGCGGCAGTGGGTTGATCCTCTACATCGCCTGCGCATTGCTGATCCCCTCGCAGAGCAACATCGGCGGCCCGAACTACACCACCATCGATCGCCTCAAGAAGGACCGGGCGCCCGGCACCATCATCGGCCTCGTCGTGCTGGCTGTGGGCGCGCTTGTGCTCATCGGCACGGTCGGCGACAACGACTTCATCCTGCCGATAACCCTCATCGCCGGCGGCGCCGCATTGATTCTTTGGAACAACGAACAGAAGACCCAGCTCGCTGGCGCACCACCGCAAGCCGGCGCACCGGCGGCCGAGTCCACGATGGCCCCACCGCCCCCGCCGGCCGGTATGAACCTTGCCGCCCCGGCCGCTCCCCCAGCGGAGCCGACCGCCGACGTCTTTGAGCCGGCTCCCGCACCCAGCCAGCCCTACGGGACCCCTGGCGTGGCGTATCAAGAACCGGCCCCAACGTGGACTCCCCCGCAGCCCGTGAAACACGAGCCGCCATTGCCGCCGAAGCCGAAAACCCGGTCGAAGCTCACCTGGCTCACCTTGGCCGGCCTCGCGGTCTACTTCGGCACGGCCATCGTGCTCGACCAGAGCACGTCGCTCAACGCCGACTTCGACCGCACGGTCGCCTGGGGGCTCGCCGCACTCGGTGTGGTGCTGACCGCTAGCGCATTCATCGGTCGAGCCCGCGGCCTTATCTTCTTCGGCTTGCTGATGCTCCCGATTATGTTCATCAGCGGCGCCGACTGGGACGTCGACTTTGACGGAGGCTCGATCGAAACCAAGGTCGTTCAAGTCGGCTCCCTCGACGACGACTACGACACAGGCATCGGCTCGGTGAACTACGACTTCAGCGAACTCGACCTGGGCGGCGAAACCCGCACCATCAACATCGACCACGACATCGGCGAAGTCGAGATCACTGTGCCCGACGACGTCGAGCTGATAATCGACGCCGAAGCCGACATTGGCGACGTAACCGTCCTGGGCCGAAACGACGACGGCCCCGGCGCAACGGTCAACTACACCACCGGCACAGAAAACCAAGACAACGGAACACTCATCCTCGACATCAACCTCGGACTCGGAGAAATCAAGGTAACCCAATGACCAAACCATTCGCACCTATCACCAAGCACCCAATCGACCGCACCGCACTGATAGCAGGCCTCATGTTCTCCTTCTCCGGACTCGCATATTTGGTAAACGATCACAACATCGCCAACGTCTCCGAAGGCGCAGCGACCGGCGGGGTGGTCATCATCCTCGGCCTCGCCGTGCTGCTCTCGGTGCTCGCCAAGTCCGACGAGGACCAGGCGTATGAGGCGGCGACCGCGGTGGCCGACCCGGCGGCCCCGACCACCATCTTCGGAACCGCTACCCCGGCCGAACCGGCCGCAGCGCCGGACTTCTCCTGGGCGAGTGCCACCACCACCGATCAGGTGGGCGGGGCGACCACCGACGAGTTTGAGGTCGACAACCTCCTGTCCGACGAAGCCGAGTAACCGGCCCACCGAGCAAAACCACCAGCGCCCGAGTCGTGATGACTCGGGCGCTCGGTTGTTTTTGGCTCTGGTTACCCTGATTGGCTAGCCGCCGCAGCGCCGTTGGCGTTCGGCCTTGCAGGTTGCTTCGTCGGCGCCACCGTTGGCCTTGTCGTTGCCTGGGCCACCGATCAGGCGATCGACACCCTTACCGCCCTTGAGCAGGTCGGCCCCCGAGCCACCCTTGACCTTGTCCTTACCGCCGTTGCCGAGCAGCACATCGTTGCCTGGGCCGCCACAGATGACATCGTTTCCGCCCTTGCCGGCTACCAGGTCGTCGCCAGCGTCAACGTAGATAATGTCGCGCCCCGACGTGGCGACGATGTCGTCGTCCCAAATCGACCCGACGATCGTGGCTTCGGTCTTTCCACACATGAAGGGCGCCGCTTCAAGCTGGCGAATAACCAGTTTCAACACAGCGGTTTCATCGGCGCCGATGGTTATCGGACCGCTCGAACCGGGCCCCGCCCATCCTTCGGTCTGGTCAAACGAGCCGGTGCACGTCGACCCCTCGGCAACCAGCATCTCGTGGCGCACAACCAGGCCCTCGTTGTTTTCGCCGATGGTCTCGCCGTTGTTGAACAACAACAGGTCGGCCGAAACATCGGTGCCATCGGTGCATGCCCACGCCACATCAGGCGCACCTCCTTGCGGCGCATTCTCCCGATCGAACTGCAGCACCATCTTGACGGCCAGGGTGGCCGTATGGGTTGCTGGGATCGCTTCGAGTCGCCAGACCATTTCGTCGGCCGCACCCTCGATCACCGTGCGATAGTCGCCCAGCTCGGCCGGGTTGGTGAGCGGCGCAACGATCCGCCAATCGTCGGGCAGGTTGGTCAGCTCGACCCAGCATTCAGGGGTTCGAGAAATTCGTTCGTACAACAAGCTTCGAGCACGGTCCTCGACGAGCTCGGACACGGGAATGCGGATCTCGTCGGCGACACAGTTGCCTTCGGTCGCGAACACCAGCTCTTCCACATCGGGGAGCCCATCGGCGGAGTAGATCTCGACCACCAGATCGGCCGGATCGGGGTCTTGCGCTCCGGCGGTCGTTGGAATCACTACCATCATCGCCAGTAACAACAGACAAGCGACCGCGGCTCGAGTCCCTTTTCGGGCAACGCGCATATATCCCCCTAGATCGCGTTTGTGCACCAAGTATGGGCGCTGAGCTGGCGAAAGGGAAGAGTCGGTCGGGCCAGCGAGCCAAAACATGGCATAACCCGTGACGGCCGATAGTGTCACCGCCGTGAAGTTGTACGACACCGCCGCCCAGAAAACTGTGCCATTCGAACCGGGGCCGGTCGTTCGAATGTATGTGTGTGGAATCACGCCGTATGACTCGACCCACCTTGGTCACGCCATGACTTACCTCACCGTCGACCTCATCGTGCGCCGGCTCGAATCGTTGGGGCACGAGGTCCAGATGGTGCGCAATGTCACCGACGTGGACGACTCGATTCTGCCCAAGGCCCGCGAGTTGGGTATCGATTTTCTCGAGCTCGCCGCCCGAGAGATGGAGCGGTTCGACGGCGACCTTGAGGCTCTCGAAGCCCGCCCGGCGTATGCCGAGCCTCGGGCCACCGAATCGATCGACGCCATGCTGGCCCTCATCCAGGTGCTGCACGACAAGGGCCAGACCTACACGGTCGACGGCATCACTTACTTCGATGTGACCACCTTCCCCGACTTCGGGAAGCTGTCGCACTACTCGGCTGACGAGATGGTCGAGTTCGCCAAGGAACGAGGTGGCACCCCCGACGATCCTCGGCAGAAGAACCCGCTCGACTTCATCTTGTGGCAACCGTCGGCCGACGACGAGCCGTCGTGGGATTCGCCCTTTGGTCCAGGCCGACCGGGCTGGCACATCGAGTGCTCGGCCATGAGCCACGCCGCGTTCGGCGAACCCCTCGACCTCCACGCAGGCGGCGACGACCTCATCTTCCCGCATCACGAGTGCGAGATCGCCCAGAGCGAATCGGCCTACGGCGCACCCTTTGCCAAGCACTGGCTGCACGGGGGCATGGTGCGCTACGAGGGCACCAAGATGTCGAAGTCGCTCGGCAACCTGGTATTCGTGAGCGAACTCCGCAAAGAGCACGACCCTCGAGCGATCCGGTTGGCGCTGTTGGCGCACCACTACCGGGCCGGGTTCGAGTGGTTCGACGACGACATCGACGATGGCGACGAACGTCTCGCCCGCCTGCTGGCGGCCGCCGACTCCGATTCGGGTCCGGACCCCCAGCCGTACTTCGACCGGGTCGCGGCCGCTATCGACGACGACCTCGACACCGCCACCGCACGCGACGCACTCGACGAGTTGGCGATGGCGATGCTGGCCGACGAAACCCCCAACCCGGCGGCCGGCGAGGGCTTGCGAGCAGCCGCCAACCTGCTGGGGATCCGGCTCTAAAAAATTCGCACCATAAACGGAACTACTCACGCCGCAGTTGGCCATAGTCTGGTTCTGTGCTTCGCTTCTACGACACCCTCAGCCGCGAAAAGCGGGAGTTCGCTCCCCGGAAGGACGGCGAGGTTTCACTGTACGCCTGCGGTCCGACCGTGTACGACGTGCCCCACCTGGGCCACGCCCGAACGGCGCTGACCTACGACATCCTCGTGCGATTTCTGCGCTGGCAGGGCCACGATGTGGTGTACGTCGCCAACATCACCGACATCGACGACAACATCATCGCCCGGGCGCAACGGG
Source organism: uncultured Acidimicrobiales bacterium (assembly GCA_938038815.1). Taxonomy (GTDB): domain Bacteria; phylum Actinomycetota; class Acidimicrobiia; order Acidimicrobiales; family SHLQ01; genus CALLQB01. Next base: position 30,392 of record CALHTF010000076.1, read on the forward strand.
AGAATTCGACCGAACCCGAGATCGCCGCGACCTACGAGGCCGAGTACATCCGCCAGCTCGACCGGCTCGGGATCGAACACCCGACCCACCGCACCCACGCCACCGACTACATCGCCGAGATGATCGGCGTGATCGAGGTGCTGCTCGAACGCAAGATGGCGTACACGCTCGACAGCGGCGTGTACTTCGACGTGAGCGAACTCGACGATTACGGCGCCCTCGTGCACCGCACCGCCGACGACCTTCGCGAAACAGCGATGGCTCGAGTCGAGGCCGACGACGAGAAGGACGACCCGCTCGATTTCGCGCTCTGGAAGGCAGCCAAGCCTGGCGAGCCGACCTGGGAATCGCCGTGGGGCCCAGGCCGTCCGGGCTGGCATATCGAGTGCGTGGCGATGGCGCTTGGCATCTTGGGCCCAGGTTTCGATATTCACGGCGGCGGCTCCGACCTGGCGTTCCCCCACCATGAAAACGAACGGGCCGAGGCGGTGGCCACGGGCCAACCGTTCGCCAACACATGGATCCATAGCGCCATGATCAATGTGGGCGGCGAGAAGATGTCGAAGTCGCTCAACAACTTCACGACCCTGGCCGACATCCTCGACAATCACGACCCGCGCGTGCTCCGGCTGCTCATGCTGCAAACCCACTATCGCAAGACGATGGAAGTGAACGGCGACGCACTGGCCGCTGCGGCTCAGGCACTCGACCGGTTCAACGCGTTCGATCGTTCGGCCGCTTCTGCAGGTGTTGTTGCCTCGACCCCCGACCAAGCGATCCTCGACGAAGTAATCGAGGCGATGAACGACGACCTGGGCACGCCGAAGGCATTGGCCACCACGTTCGAAACCGTGCGGGCCGCCAATGCTGCGATAGCGGCGAACGACCTCGAACTAGCAGCCTCGCTAAAGGCCACCCTCGACGAGGTGCTGTCGGTGCTTGGCCTGGCGCCCGCCGAGTCGGCCGGCGACGACGAAGACAGTGCAGCGATCGACGCCCTGGTAGCCGAACGCGATGAGGCCCGGGCCAACAAGGACTTCGAGACCTCCGACCGGATCCGCGACGAACTCGCCGCCCAAGGCATCGTCATCGAAGACTCCCCCACCGGCGCAACCTGGTACCGCAAAAAGTAAGAACGCGGGGTCTGACCCCAACGTTCTTTCTCGTTGGCGCGCACGTACTACTGTCCGGCCATGGAAACCACTAGCACTTCGGTTCTTGGTAACTCGGTCATCCGGCGGGAAGATCCCGCCCTCTTGCGCGGCGACGGGCTGTATGTGGGCAACCGCCCACTCGAGAACCCGGTTCACCTATTCTTTGTCCGGTCGACGGTTGCCCGAGCGGCAATCGCCAGCATCGATGTCGCCGACGCCAAGGCCATGCCTGGGATTATCGACATCTGGACGGTGACCGAGGTCGGTCTGCCCGCCATGCCGCCCGACCCGCCGTTCTTCCCCGCCGAAACCGCCCGGCCGATGCTGGCCGACGGCGCGGTGCGGTTTGTGGGTGAGCCGATCGCCTTGATCCTCGCCGAGTCGCCCTACCAGGCAGCCGACGCCGCCGAGCAGGTCATCGTCGACTACGACTTTGAAGACGCGGTGGTTGGTATGGACACCGCCACCGACGGCGCACCGTTGTTTGACGGCATCGACTCAAACGCAGTGTTTGGCCTACCGGGCGAAGCACCGTCGTTCGACGACTGCGATGTGGTCATCGAACAACAGGTGCAGAACCAACGGGTTGCCCCGGCGCCGATCGAACCACGAGTCGCGTCGGCCGAAATGATCGACGGCCGGTTGCACTTCTACACGTCGGCCCAGGGTTCGCACCCGGCCCGTACCGCTATCGCCAAGATGCTCGAAGTCGAAGAAGACCACGTGCGGGTACTCGTGGGCGACGTGGGTGGAGGCTTTGGCGCCAAGAACGGTGCGTCGGCGGAGGAGCTGATGACCGCGCTCGTGGCCCACCGCCTCAACCGGCCGGCAACCTTCACCGAAACCCGCACCGAAAACATGACCAACATGGGTCACGGCCGGGCGCAATCCCAGCACGTGAAAATCGGCGGCGACCGCGAGGGCAACATCAAGGCCTACAACCTGTCGCTCGTGCAGGACTCCGGCGCCTACCCCGGCATCGGCGGTGTGCTCCCCGTGTTCACTCAGATGATGTTGAGTGCCACCTATTCGTGCACCAACGTTGGCTTCCAGTCGTCGTCGGTCGCCACCAACACCACCCCGGTCGGCGCTTATCGAGGCGCCGGACGCCCCGAGGCCACCGCAGCGTTCGAACGGGCGCTCGATATCTACGCCGACGAGATTGGCGTCGACCCGGTCGAAGTCCGCCGCAAGAATCTGCTGACCTCCGACGCGTTCCCGTACGAGACCCCCACCGGCAAGGTGTACGACAGCGGCGACTACGTGGCGGCGCTCGACATGCTGGTCGAACAGAGCGACTACCAAGCACTGCGGGCCGAACAGCAGCGGCGCATCGACGCGGGCGAAACCAAGCTGATGGGCATCGGGGTTGCTTCCTATGTGGAGATCACGGCCCCGATGGGCGGTAAGGACTACGGCGAGGTTCGCCTGAACGACGACGGTTCGATTCTCGCCATCACCGGCTCGACTCCCTACGGCCAAGGCCACCTCACCGCCTGGTCGCAGATCATCTCCGAACGCACCGGCGTGCCGCTCGACAAGATCGAGGTGCAGTTCGGCGACACCGACCTCACGCCCGAGGGCGGTATCACCGGCGGCTCGCGATCGGCTCAGCTCGCTGGGTCGGCGATGAGCAACGCGTCGCACCAACTGGTCGCCGCCGCACGCGAATTGGCCGCCGAGAAGCTCGAAGCGAACGTCGACGACATCGTGCTCGACAAAGAGAATGGTGCCTTCCACGTGGCGGGCACCCCGGCGGTGGCCGTCGACTGGGCATCGGTAGCCGCGCAAGCCCCGGCCGAAACCCCACTGGCCTTCATCTCCGACCTCGAGTCACAAGAGCCGACGTTCCCGTTTGGCGCTCACCTCGCCGTGGTTGAGGTCGACGCCGAAACCGGGTTTGTCGAGCTGACCCGGCTGGTGGCGGTCGACGATGCAGGAACGCTGGTTAACCCCATGCTGGCCGCCGGCCAGGTGCACGGTGGCTTGGCCCAAGGTGCGGCCCAAGCACTGTTTGAGGAAGTGCTGTTCGACGACGACGGCAACCCGCTCAGCACCAACTTCATGGACTACGCCATCCCCAGCGCCGCCGAACTACCGAGCTTCGAGCGCCACGTTATGGAAACTCCGACGCCCAACAACGAACTGGGCGCCAAGGGTATCGGCGAGTCAGGCACCATCGGCTCCACCCCAGCGGTGCACAACGCGGTGATCGACGCCGTGTCGCACCTCGGCGTGCGCCACATCGACATGCCCTGCACCCCGATCAAGGTGTGGCAAGCGATCAACGCCGGCTAGTTGCCTTCATAGACGTAGCTGAGCCTCGCTCCTTTATACGTGGCGGTTGCCCGCCAGCATCCTCCCCATCCGGTTGGTTCGATGCCGTTGATCATGAACCAGCCGTCCTCCGCGGTGAAGGCGTTGGTGCCGGGCGACTCCATCACGATCGGTAAGTTGTTGAGGTCGAGCCGCTCGTACACCACCTGGATTGCCGGCATCTCTTCTTCAATGCCTCCCGGAAAGTTCGCACTCCACCAAACGCTCTTGCGCGGAATGTGGCCATCGGGGTTGATCGCGGTCCACAAGTCCGCAGAACCGAACCAGACCAGTTCGTCAGAATTCGGTTGCTCCGGCCACGGCTCGGGCGGAACGAAGCCGTCCTGCGGTGGTTGCGTCACGGGACAGTCATACGCCGGATGCCGGGTGATTCCGAGAAGTTCGCCCGTTCGGAAATCGACTAGCCCGGTTTCGGCAATTAGGTCGACACCTAGCCCGAGAGTGGTGCCGTCCGCTCCGTAGTCGGTGCCGTTGACGCCCAGGACTTCCACCTCGGATCGCCACAGAATCGCCCCCGTTCCCGGATTGATCCGAAACAGGTCGCCATACCGAGTCGTCACATACACGCCCTGGACTTCGAGGTTCGCGATCGAGGAGGCGCCGGTATCGGTCGTGCCGGATCGTTGCTCGAGTTCAGCCGACCACAGCAGCTCGCCGGAGTCGGGGTCGAAGGCCAGCACACCGGGCGAACCTTCGTCCAGATCGTCGACCAGCAGTATCCGGCCAGCAACGATGTCGAGCCACCGCAACGGTTCCCATTTCGCTCCCTTGCGGCCCTCGCTTGTCCACAGAACCGCGCCCGAAACAGCATCGATGCGTTGCAGTTGGGGCGCCCGGTCGTCGTCAAACGACGTAGCGATCAACAACGTGTCATCGATCACCTGAAACACATCGGGAGCGCCCTCGCCAGCGGCGAGCCTGGTTTCCCACTGGACCGATCCGTCGACCACGTCGATCGTCGTCAGCCGCTCCCCGGCAACGACGTGCACAACCCCTCGCCCGGAGTACAGCGTCGGGGCGGGGGCCTCGGAGTCAACGGTCCAACGGGTCGCCAGCGTGTCGTAGTCGAACGCGGCGATCGTGCCGTCGTCGGATTCTTTGACCAACACATTCGGGCCAAAGTCGCCGAACCTCACATCGCCAAACAGCAACGGCTGGTCAAACTCATCGCGCCACAACTCGGTTCCGTGGTCGAATACCCGTAGATCGATCGCCGCCGCGGTTTCGGCCGCCCGCTCTGCCGGCACGGTAAGCCGCATCGACAATCGATCTTCAGGCCGGCACAGCAGTACGTCTTGTCCGACCGATGCAACCAACGCTCCTTGCGCGTTGGCCGTCAACCGACTGCGGTCAAAATCCTCATGGCGACAATTGCCCAACAAAAGCGATCCCGACCAGTTATCGCCGGCTAGGCCGAGCGCTCCTCGCACCGCCGTCTCGGTGAGCGTGAACTCGTCGCCCAACGAGACGGGCAGGCGCAAGCGGAGTCGTTCGCCGGTTACCAGGGTGACAGCGAAGACGGACGCATCGTTCTCGACCAGCTCCGCAGCAAAGGTTGTACGCCGCTCGCCATCGGGGAACTGGCCGATTCGCCACAAGTCGTCGAGCGACCCTCGGCTCGCCAAAAAGTCGTCCCACCCGGGTGCATAGTCGGTGGCGAACACCGGAATCGCCGCAAACCGGTCGACGCACGCGATCCAGAGACCTTCGACCGCTAACGACGCCGTGCCGTCGACGATCTCTGGGTCGACGAAGGCCACAAAGAAGCCGCCGAGCTCGACGTTAGAGAATCGTGCGCCGGCCACCTCAAGGCGCCCCACCGCTGAGCCCCAGGGCCTGGTCGTTGCCGTGTCGGCGAACGCCTTCACCAGCAGCGTCGATCCACTTGCCATCACCAGCTGCCCCCGAACCGCCACCCGGCCACGGGCCAAGGAATTCGGATCGGGCGAAGGCTGGTAGTCGAACGGGCCGGCCTGTGAGGCGAGCAGGCTCGCCGCCTCAGCGGCACCGCAGTCGGCCGCGTCGGTCGGCGTCGACTCCTCGGACCGCTCCGGCACCGTCGTGGTTGATGTCGGCTCTGACTCAGCAACCAACGTGGTAGTTGGTGCTTCGGTCGCGACCTCGGTCTCGCTGGCTGGCCAAAGCAAACCACCCATGGTCACCGCTGCAAGTAGACAGGCCGCCGTGGCGAGCGGCCGGGCATACCGACGTGGTGTGGAGGGCGAATGGTCGACCTCGGTTGGCGGGTCGCCAACGATTCGACTCCAGTTGTCCGGAACCGCCACGTCGTCGATCAGTTTGAACCGCTTGTCGACTTCGCGGTCGAAGTCACTGGGTTGCTGCGCGTCGTTATCGGCCATGGTGCTCCTCCATCGAAACTCTGAGGTGTTCGTGGGCTCGGTGCAGCTGCACTCGAACCGAACCGGGGGTGGAGTGGAGAAGGTCGGCAATCTCGGTCGGTCGCATTCCGCCGACATAGCGCAAGACGACCACCGCTCGTTGCTGATCTGACAAGCCGTCGAGTTGCGACATGAATTCGACCACTGACCCATCGTCGTCGACCGCTATGTCGATGAACCCGACCTGTTCGGCCATGCGTGCTCGTCGATCAGCGATCAGCCCGGCCGCGATGCGAAGCGCCGACCGCCAGAGCCAAGCATCGAGATCGTCGATCCCGTGGCCTCGCCGCAGCGCTTGGGTAAACGCCTCGGCTTCGGCATCGCTCGCCGTGTCACGGTCGCCGGTATAGGCCAGTAGCGCACGCCAGAGCCGAGGGTGTAGCCGCCGGTAGGCGTCCTCGACTCGCTGCAAAGCCATGGTCTCCACAACGTATCAGGGCTACTTTTGGGCCAAATCGTTAACAAACTTCTGGAATTAGGCGAATTCCGGACGCTTGATGGCAAACTTCCGACGTCCGCGGTTCTTCGTATCGTTTCAACCACCCAGAGCGCGATTCACGCGTCCACAACCCGGTTTTGGCCTAGAATCCCACGCTCTGCGTTCGGTGCCAGGCTCCAGTGCCAGGCTCCAGTGCCAGGCTCGAACCGGTTAGCCCAGTAGGTGAGCTATGGCGTGGATTACTAGGCCGGCTACTCCGCCGACGACGGTGCCGTTGA
>CALHTF010000077.1 GCA_938038815.1 uncultured Acidimicrobiales bacterium
CATTGCCATTGGCCAAAACGACATCAAAAAGGTCTTGGCCTACTCGACGGTCAGCCAGCTCGGCTACATGTTCCTCGCCGTCGGTACCGGTGCGTATGTCGCCGCCATCTTCCACATGATCACCCACGCCTTCTTCAAGGCGTTGTTGTTCCTTGGTTCGGGTTCGGTTATCCACGGCATGCATCACGACCAGGACATGCGCCACTACGGCGCCCTGAAGAAGCTGATGCCGATCACCGCCATGACCTTCATCATTGGTTGGTTGGCCATCGCCGGTGTGCCACCGTTTGCTGGCTTTTGGTCGAAGGACGAAATCCTGCTCGCCGCATGGGACAAGGGCGGCATCAACGGCAAGGCACTCTGGGTCGTCGGCCTGATCACCGCCCTACTCACCGCCTTCTACATGACCCGCCAGGTCCTCATGACCTTCTACGGCCGGTACCGCTACAACGACCCAACCCCCGAAGAAATCTCGATGGCCTGGGACAACCGGGTCGCCGCATCGCAGTCCGAAGTCGATGGCGCACTGGTCGCCGAAAAGACCGCTCAAGAGAACATCGAAAAGGCCAAGGCCGCCATCGCCACGGCCGAGACCAACCTCGAAACGGTTACTGCCAACGTGCCGATCGCCGAGGGCAACGTCGAGACCGCCAAGGCCGCGTTGGCCGAAGCCACCGACGAAAACCGCGACCAACTCACCGCAGCTCTCGCCGCCGCCGAGAACGGTGTGGTCGGTGCCCAGACCAACGTCACGAACGCCGAGACGGCGATCGAGACCGCCAGGAACAACGTGCCGACCGCCGAAGAGGCCCTGGTCGCCGCCGAAGCCAAACGAGTCGAGCTCGACACCGCCCACAAGGCACTGGTGCGCGAACGCTCCGAAGCACCAACCCCTGAACCGGTTGCCCTCTTCGACGAACCCGACGTGAGCGATGTCGAAGACTTCTTGCCTGAAGATGTCGCCCACCGCCGCGAGTTCCACCCGCACGAGTCGCCGGTAACGATGACCATGCCGTTGGTGGTTCTGGCCGTCGCTTCCATGTTCGCCGGAATGCTGAACCTGCCGTTCTCGTGGAACAAGAAGTGGTGGCATCACCTCGAGCACTGGCTCGAACCATCGCTGGCGCACGAGCACGCCGTGTTGGCCTCTGGTTCAACCAAGTTCCTGCTCGCTCTGGTAGCGATCGCCGCTGGCGTGATCGGCATCACCATTGCGTACCGGATCTACCTCAAGGGCCAGGGCCCCAAGCCCACCGCAATCGAGAAGCCGCTCTTTGCCAACGGTTGGGGTTACGACACCGCCATCAGCAACTTCATGGGCGGCCCCGGACGGGCCTTGTTCGCCGCAATTGCATGGTTTGACGCCAACATCATCGACGGCATCGTCAACGGCGTCGGCACCATGGTTACCGGCATCGGCGGCACCGCCCGCAAAGCCCAGTCTGGTCTTATCCGCTCCTACGCCGCCGGTATTGCGGTCGGCGCGGTTGCCCTCATCGTTTGGTTCTTTGTGAGGGCTTCGCTGTGATCTCGACTCTTACCCTTGCGGCGGCCGACGTGTCGTTCCCCGTACTCACCTCACTGATCCTTATCCCGATCCTCGGTGCGCTTGTCGTTGCGCTGCTCCCCGGTGGCGATCGGGCAGAGATCACCAAGCTGGTCGCCACGATGGCTTCGGTTATCACCGCCGGTATTGCCTTCTGGGTGCTGTGGGAATTCAACATCGACGACTCCGGCTTCCAGTTCACCGAATCGGCCAACTGGATCGAAGGCATGGGCATCAGCTGGGACCTCGGCATCGACGGCATCTCGCTGTTCCTTGTCGTGCTCACCGCCGTGCTGTTCCCGCTCGCCATCTTGGCGGTCGATCCGCATCACGATCACACCCCGTATTACGCCTGGATCCTGGTTCTCGAAGCCGGCGTCATGGGCGTGTTCCTCACCCTCGACCTGTTCTTCTTCTTCGTGTTCTTCGAAGTGGTGCTGGTCCCGATGTACTTCCTTATTGGTAAGTGGGGCCACGGCAACCGCCAGTACGCGGCGATGAAGTTCTTCATCTACACGATGGCCGGATCGGCCATGATGCTCATCGGCATCTTGGCCACCGCGTTCCTCACCGCCTCGGCCACCGGCAACGATCTCACCTTCAACCTGATCGAGCTCGCCGAAGGCCAAGCTTTGGCCCAAAACACGGCCCGTTGGATCTTTGTAGCCTTCGCCGTGGCGTTCTCGGTCAAGGTTCCGTTGTTCCCGGTTCACACCTGGCTGCCCGACGCGCACACCGAGGCGCCCACCGCTGGTTCGGTCATCCTGGCCGGTGTCATGCTCAAGCTCGGAACGTACGGGTTCTTGCGCTTTGGTCTGTACCTGTTCCCCGAAGCATCGGTGTACTTCGCACCGGTCATGATGACCCTTGGTGTCATCGGCATCATCTACGGCGCCATCGCCGCCACGATGCAAAAGGACCTCAAGCGACTGGTCGCGTACTCGTCGATCGCTCACCTTGGCTTCATCGTGCTCGGCACCTTTGCGCTGAACACCGAAGGTATCGAGGGTGGCATCTTGCAGATGGTCAACCACGGTATTTCGACCGGTGCGCTCTTCTTGCTGGTCGGCATGATCTACGAACGCCGCCACACCCGCATGATCAGCGAACTCGGTGGTCTGCAAAAGGCTGCGCCGTACATGGCCGGCGTGTTCACCGTCGTCATGCTCAGCTCGATTGGTCTGCCGGGCCTCAACGGTTTCCCCGGCGAGTTCCTCACCTTGCTCGGTGCGTTCAACGCCAACCGCTGGTTCGCCATCGTGGCCGCCTCCGGTGTGATCCTCGCTGCCCTGTACCTGCTGTGGGCCTACCAGCGGGTCTTCCACGGTCCGGCCGAAGGCGAGAACGCCGAGATGGCCGACCTCCGCCCGGCCGAGTGGGCCACCATGTTGCCGCTACTCGCCCTGATCGTATTCATGGGTATCTACCCGAAGCCGGTTCTCGAACGCATGGAACCCGCGGTCGATGCCTTGGTCGAGCACATCGAAGACAAGGTTCCTGGGTTCACCGAACCAGTGGCTAACGTTCGCACCGCCGACGACGCCGAAAAGCATGGCGACGACGACGATCACTCTGAAGACGGCGACGAAGGAGACCACGAATGAGTCTGGTTTCTCTGCTCGCCCAGGTCGACGTAATCGAATTCGACACGCCGTCGGTCGACTGGGTCATTCTCACGCCGCTGCTGATCTTGTCGGTCGGTTCACTGTTGATGCTCATGTTTGCTTCGCTGCTGCGCAACCTCGGCAGTACCATCTTTAGCCTGGTTACGGCCCTGATTGGTTTCGCTACCGCAGGTATGGCCGTATGGCTGTGGTGGGTTCGTTTCGAAGGCGGCGACGCCGCAACGTCGACCCTTGCCGGCGCGATAAGCTTCGACGGCTTTGGCCTATTCCTTACCGTGGTCATCGCCCTTGCGGTAGCGCTGTCGGCGCTATTGGCCGACGACTACTTGAGCCGCGAGGACCTCGACCAAGGCCCAGAACTTTACGTACTGCTGATGTTGTCGGGTGCCGGCGGAATCATCATGGCCATGTCGAACGACCTCATCGTGTTGTTCCTTGGTCTCGAGATCTTGTCGATCGCGGTTTACATCCTCGCCGCCATGCACGTGCGTCGGATCCAGTCGCTCGAAGCTGGCATGAAGTACTTCGTGCTCGGTGCGTTCTCCTCGGCGTTCTTCCTTTACGGCATTGCGTTGATCTACGGAGCCACCGGCTCGACCAACCTGATCGACATCAAGAACTTCCTCGCCGGATCCGTCCTCACCGACGATGCACTGTTGCTCGCCGGTTTCGCCATGCTGCTCGTCGGCTTGGCGTTCAAGGTGGCTGCCGTTCCGTTCCACTTCTGGACTCCCGATGTGTACGAAGGTGCACCAACGCCGGTTGTTGCCTACATGGCATCGGGTGTGAAGGTCGCCGGTTTCGCAGCGATCATCCGAGTGTTTGTACTCACCTTCGACCAGTACCGTCTCGACTGGCAGCCGGTGATCTACGTGCTCGCTGTGCTGTCGCTGCTCGTCGGTTCGTTCCTCGCCATCGTGCAGACCAACGTCAAGCGCATGCTTGCGTACTCGTCGGTGAGCCACGCCGGTTTCATCCTGGTCGGCGTGCAGGCCGCAACCGATCGTGGAACCGCCGCCGTGTTGTTCTACCTGGCCGCTTACACCTTCATGGTCATCGGTAGCTTCGGTGTACTCACCGTGGCCGGCGGCAAGGGTGATAGCTCGCACACCCTCGACGACTACAAGGGTCTCAGCGACCGCAGCCCGTTCTTGGCGTTTGCGCTGATGATCTTTCTGTTCGCCCAAGCCGGCGTGCCGCTCACCACCGGCTTCTTCGCCAAGTTCGCCGTGATCTCGGCCGCCATCGATGCCCGGTCGTTCTGGCTCGGTGTTATCGCCATGGTCGCCGCCGCGGTCGCCGCCTTCTTGTACCTGCGGGTCATCGTGGCGATGTTCTTCTCCTCGGACCACGACGACGATCTGGTACCCGCCGAAGGCGTGGCCGACGATGCCGAAGCCGATGCGCCCGGAAAGATTGACGTGCCACCAGGCGCAACAATCGCCATCACCTTGTGCCTGTTGGCCACCGTGGTGTTTGGCGTGTGGCCCGGCCCGATCGACGACTTCGCCCGCGACGCCATTCCGCGTCTCGTCGCTGAAGCAACCGCTCTCGGCAACTAGGAACCCTGGTTCATGGCGGGCCGTGATTTCGTCCAGCTGCCCGGGCCGACCAACATTCCCGACTCGATCCTTGAGGCGTTCCGGCGCCCGCCCGTCGACTTTGGCTCGCCCGAGTTCAAGGATTACGTCGACGATCTGTTCGACGATCTCACCGAGCTGTTTGGGTCGTATCGAGTCACGGCGTACCCGTCGGTCGGTCACGGCTCGTGGGAAGCCACGCTGGTGAACCTGCTCCAACCGGGGCAAAGATTTGTGATTCCCCAGGCCGGGCTGTTCAGCACCCGGTGGTCCGACATGGCCGAGGCGATGGGGTTTGCACCGGTGCGTATGCCGGTCGATCAACGACGCGCCCCCGACCCAGCACAGATCCACGACCTCCTCGCCGCCGACACCAACCACGAACTCGCCGGCGTGTTTGTTGCTCACACCGAAACCGCCACCGGTACGCTGGCCGACCTGGCGGCGATCCGCGAGGCGATCGATGCTGCTGGCCACCCCGGCCTGTTTGTGGTCGACGCCATCGCCTCGATGGCTACCGACCCGGTACCGATGGCCGAGCTGGGTATCGATGTCGTGTTGGCGGCTTCGCAGAAGGGCCTCATGATGCCGCCGGGGCTTTCGCTCGCCGCGGTGAGCGAAAAGGCCGTCACCCACAACGCGACGGTAACGACCCCGCGCTACTTCTGGTCGTGGACCGAGCGGATCGACCCCGAGTTTGTGTACCAGCGGTTCTGTGGCACCCCGCCGATCCAGCATCTCTTTGCGCTACGCGCCTCGGTCGATCACATCGCGGCCGAAGGCGGAATCGACGCTGTGACCAGCCGCCACAAACGATTGGCCACCGCCACTCAAGCAGCGGTCCGAGCGTGGGGCGAACCGTTCGAGCTCAACGTGATCGAACCGCCAGAACGAGCCTCGGCGCTCACCTGTGTGCTGGCCGACGGTATCGACATCGGCGCCCTGCTCACCCTTGCTCGCGAGAAGTACCACGTGTTGGTGTCGGGCGCGATGGGCGACATGGCGGGCCGGGCGTTTCGCATCGGCCACCTCGGCGACCTCAACGAACCAATGTTGCTCGGCGCCTTAGCGGGCTTCGAATGCGCCATGCGAGATCTCAAGATCCCCCACACCTCCGGCCTACAAGCCGCCATGGAATCGCTCACCACCAATGACTGCACCCAATGACTCAGAGTCAGGGGACGTTGTCCCGTGACTCTGAGTCGTGGTGCGTTGTCCCATGACTCTGAGTCGTGGTGCGCGTGATGGAGACGATTAAGCCCTCGCTGGTCGTCCACGGATGGAACGCCGAGGCAATGGAGCGTCGGCGGGTTCGCCGTCGCATGATTGGGGTCGGAATCGCGTGTAGTACGTTGCCGCTTTTGTTCGCCCTCCGCTCATCGACGGTTCCACGCAACATGGTCCTTGCATCGTTGGGGGTTGTTGTGGTCGCCGTCGGGCTCTCCTCGCTCAACTCCTTGTGGTCGGTGCGTCGAGCGCGAAATCTTCACGGTGGTGTGGTAACCGTCGACCTTCCGCTGGGTGTGCTGGCTCCGTTCTGCGACGAGAGTTGGCGCGCGATCGAGAGGCGTCCAGAGCGGGAGCGTCGCGACCCTCGTCGGTTGTTGCTGTATTCGGCTCGGGGTGTCTGGAATGCACAAATTCCTGGCCTGTTTTGGCTCCCTCAGGTCCACGCAACCTTCAAGCCAGGGGTGGTAGTGCACGTATATCTGAATGGACGACAACGAGTAACCGATGTCGAGCTCGTCTTAGGCCCGCAACGACGAAGCGGTCAAAGCTTCGGATCATTCGATAGCGGCGCCTGGGGCGAACGGGTTGATCTGACGATGCGAAGTGAACGCTGACTCAGAGTCAGGGGACGTTGTCCCGTGACTCTGAGTCGTGGTGCGTTGTCCCGTGACTCTGAGTCGTGGTTTAGGTGAGGAGGCCGTCTAGTGGGGTGGGGTTGCCTTCGAGGACCAGGGTTGGGTCGATACCGAACCAGGTGGCGAGGGTGGCGTAGTAGTCGACTAGGGGAGTGGTGGTGGCAAGGTTGTCGTTCTGGTCGAGGTTGGTGAGCGATGGCGACTCGCCGTGGCGGCCCGGATTGATGGGGCCAGCCAGCAGCGCTACCGAGGCGTTGCCGTGGTCAGAGCCATAAGCGCTCGCCTTGGGGCGGCGGCCAAACTCCGAGGTCGTGGCTATAAGGGTGCTCGAGTCGTGGCCGGTGCGGGCGAGATCGGCCTGGAACGCGCTGACTGCGCCGTTGATCTGTTCGAGTAAGTAGTCGTGGGTGCCGCGTTGATCGTCGTGGGTATCGAACCCGCCGAACGGAAGGTGCACGACCCGGATACCGGATTCGGACCGCAGCAGCCGGGCCACCACCGAGAACGACTCGCCCAACTCGCTGCCCGGGTACTCGAAGGCATCCTCGTCTTCCTCGTCGAACTCGGCGAGCAGATCGGCGAACTCGATCGCACCGCGCTGGCCGCCCCGGGCGGTCTGGGCCAAGGTCGAACCGCCGGTGGCGCCGCCCATGTCGGAAACTGATTGGCGGAACTGGGCGAACCACTCACCCTCGTCGCGGAAGTACCAGCCGGCATACGGGTCGGCGAGCCCGGCGGTAGTGGCCTTGGCAGCCTGAAGTTCAGGCACGTACCCCATGCCGCCGATCGAGAGTCCGGTGAGCGGAGCGCCGGTGTCGAGTTCGTCGCACAGTCGGCCGAGGAAGCCCGTATCGGGGTAATCGCTGGTCGTCGCGCCGTGAGCCCACCATCGTTCCATCTCGAAGTGCGACAGGTTGTTGCTCTTGGTGCCCACGCCTTCGACGATGGCGAGCCCCTGATCCCACATGCCGCCGAGCGCGGGGTGCAGGCCCATCTGGTCGTCGAGGATCACCAGATCTTCTTCGGCGTGGATGAGTTCGCCTCGTAGGGTGTGGGCCCGTCCGTTGCCATAGGGCTGAAGGGTGGCCAAGCCGTCGTTACCGCCCACCAGGCTCAGCACCACAAGCGTGCGGTTACTAGGGGCGGACGGGGTTTTGGATTCCGGTACCGAGGCGATGTCGCCTTCGGCCGACTGCCCACCAGACGGCTCGGCTATCGCCTCGGGCCACCGAGGGTCAGAACGGGTTGTCCAAAGGCCCCCGGCCGTCGCGGCAGCACCGGCTGCGGCAAGGCCGAGGAACTTTCGGCGGGACGGTTGGTTTGGGGTTGCCGTTGCGGGATCTGGCTGGATTGGGGTTGGTTCGGTCATGCGAGAGCAAACTCCGGTGAGGTCATGGCAAGGCCGAGCAGCAGCTCGAGCGTGCGGTCGAAAGGAAGGTTGTCGGCGGCATCGCTCATGGCGCTGCGGGTGCTTTCGCTCACGTCGAACAAACTGCAGTGCTCGAGCACGGCGTCGACGGTTGGTTCGACCCGGTTGATGATCCGGTCGGTCAGCTCGGTTTGAAACAACAGGTTGGTGCGGGCGAGCACCTGGGTGCCGGTGAGCCATCGCTCGTCGCCTGGCCAGCCGGCGACGTTGGGCGGGAACCACGGCACTTGGCCGAGCTGCCACATTCGCCACGGGTCGGGTTGCAGGCTGTCGGCACCGACGATGGCGATCGTCGCCAGTACGTACTCGATCGCCGAGCGGGCTCGGTTGCCGACGCCGGTCAAGAACTCGGGACTGGTCACGAGCGCCTCAAGCAGTGGTCGAATCTCCAAGTCGTTGCTTCGGAACGTGGTGGCCAATTGGTCGAGTCGGTCGGGGGTCGGCTCGCCCCCGACGATGTGGCGATACATCGACCGGGCGACGTGGCGGGCACACGCTGGTTGGTCGCAGATCTTGTCGACGATCGACTCGTTGGTCCAGCGGCGGCGCTCGCCGAAGAACCGCAGAGGACGGTCGTAGTGTTCGTCGGCGTTGAACTCGACCTGGTTGGTGTCGTAATCGACCTTCCAACCCGAGAGTCCTCGGGCCGCGACCCGAATGTCGTCTTCGGTGTAGTTGCCCACACCAAGGGCGAAGAGCTCCATGGCCTCGCGGGCGAAGTTCTCGTTGGGGGATTCGCCCCGCGACCCCGCACCGTCGAGGTAGTGCAGCATCGCGGGGTCGATGGTGATGGCTTGGAGCAGGTCGCGGAAATTGCCGAGCCCATGGGTGCGGAACAGGTGGTGTTGTTGGTCGACGAACCGCACCTTGGTCTTGTCGAAGCTCGATGGCATGTGGTTGTGCCAAAACCAGGCCATGCGGTCGGCCAGGCCGGCCTGGGGCAGTGCCATCTGGTCGATCCAGGCGGTCACGAAGTCTTCGGCGCCGGCATCGTCGGCCGCCGCGTCGCCCAAGATCCGGTCGGAGTTCGGCGACGTCTCGTATGCCTCGTCGATGATTTCAAGCGCCAGATCTTGGGGGTCGGTACCGCCGGTTGCCGCCACCTCGCCCGGGTGAGGCGTCATGGTGAGCCGTCGCAGGACGTGGGCGCGAAGCGCATCGTTCGATGGGGCCGACTGGCGCCGGGAAAAAAAGATGCTGCGAAGCTCCGATGCTAAGTTGCTCATGGGTTGGTTGTAACGAACGAATCATGAACCCTCGGTGAAGGTGTTCTTCATGTTCTCTTCATGAAAGAAGTGCTTCACTAGGGGAGTGCGAGTGTTGGTCGTCGAAGACGACATTGCTTTGGCGTCGATCTTGGAACGCGGGTTGGTCGAGGATGGCTACGCGGTCGACCTCGCCCACAAGGTGGTCGACGCCCGTCACCTGGCGACCACGCACGACTACGACGTAGTGGTGCTCGACCTCGGATTACCCGATGGCAACGGCCTCGACCTCTGCCGGGCGCTGCGCGACGAAGGGTTTACGGTGCCGGTACTCATGCTGACCGCCCGCGACTCGTTGTCGGACAAGGTGTCGGGCCTCGACGCCGGAGCGGACGACTATCTCACCAAACCGTTCGATTACCCCGAGCTCGCCGCCCGCTTGCGGGCGCTGCTTCGCCGGCCGTCGACCGCCACCACACCGATGCTCGAGGTCGGCGACCTTCGGCTCGAATCGGCCTCACGGCGGGTCTGGAAGGGGGCGGTGACCGTACCGCTCACCTCGCGAGAGTTCTCGCTACTCGAGTTTTTGATGATGCGCCCCGGACACGTGGTGTCGCGAACCGACCTACTCGAGCACGTGTGGGATGCCAACTACGACGGGCTGTCGAACGTGGTCGATGTGCACATCGCGAATCTACGGCGCAAACTTGGCGGGTCGGCGAGTAGTGGAGAGGTCTCGATCGAGACCGTCCGAGGCGCCGGTTACCGACTCGCCCCGATGGAGGCCGCGTGAATCTACGAGGGGTACGCATTCGACTCACGCTCGTCTACGGCATCATCACGGCCTTAACGGTCGGCGGACTCGCTTGGTATGCCGCCTCGGTTGGTGGCGACCGGATCTACCAGTCGGCCGAACGCGACGCCGTCTCCAACGTGGCCCAAGCGGCGATCGACCCGGAGAACGCACCCGACAACCTGTGGCGGGTGAACACCAACGACGACTGGGTCGATCCGGTCGGCGAACCCTACGTCGAGCCGCCGCTGTTCACGTTGGTATCGGATGCTGGCGGTTACGAGCGGTTCGGAACCTTTGAACAGAACGGGACCTGGCTGACCTTCACCCGGCCGATCGACGACGTGAACTACGTCGTATCGGCGGTGTACCTCGAAGACTACGAAAGCGACGTGTCGATCTTGCAGCGCCGGGTGTGGCTGGCCGCGCTTGCGTCGACCTTGGCCGCGGCGGCCGCCGGATGGTTTGTGGCTGGCCGATCCCTAGAGCCGGCGAAGCAGGCGTCTCGCCAACAACGCGACTTCATCGCCGATGCCGCCCACGAGCTTCGGACCCCACTGGCCGTGATCCAAGCGTCGGCGAGTCATGCGCTGTCGCGCGATCGTGACGCAGGTGCCTACCGGGAATCGCTCACCGAGATCCGAACCGCCACCGAGCGGGCGTCGGCCGGGGTGGGCGAACTGCTGGAGTTGGCCCGCCTCGAAGCGGGCCAAGCTCAACCTCGCACCGCGCCGCTTCGCCTCGACCTGTTGATCGAGGAGGTTGCGTCGGGTGTGCGGGTCGACGACACCAAGGTCGAAGCCCGTCCAACGCTGTCGGTGGTAGCCGACGCCGACTACGGCTTATTGCGCCAGATCGTCGAGAGTCTGGTCCGTAACGCCGCCGCCCGCGCCGACTCGGTTGTTCTCACCGCAACATCGCATGCCCAAACGGCGATCATCGATGTGGTCGACGACGGTCCGGGCTTTGATCCCGAGGTGTTGCCGCACGTCTTTGACCGGTTCCGGCGGGGCGATACCAAAGGTTCGGCGGGGTTGGGTATGGCGATCGCCAAGTCGGTCGTCGAGGCCCACAAAGGGACGATTACCGCCTCAAACGTCGATGATGGCGGCGCCCTCGTGCGTATTGAGTTACCCCTTTCGACGTAGTTTCGCGACCTTTGAACGGTCCGGATCGGCTGGTCTGGCGATTCGAGGGTCGGGCGGAGGTAAAGCGTGACGAAAAGAACCCGCGCAAAGTCACGAGTTTTCGTCGTTTGGCGAGTACCGTTCTTGTGTTCTCGCCCTTCAACGCGTTTCGCTTTGGCGGGTCTATATCGCCCTTTGTAAGGTCCTCATTCGTGTCAGATTTCCTCCGGAGTTATCTGACCGTCGCCATCTTCGGTGGTGTTGCGGTCGTGCTCGTCGGTCTACTCCTCGGTATCGGTAGTTTCATTCGTCCCTCGCGGCCGTCCGAAGCCAAGATGACCGCCTACGAGAGCGGCGTCGACCCGGTGGGCGACATGTGGTCCCAGAGCAACATTCGCTACTACGTCTTTGCGCTGTTGTTCGTGCTGTTCGATGTGGAAGCGGTCTTCATCTTCCCGTGGGCACAACGCCTTGAGGTCTATGGCTACTTCGGCCTGGTCGAGATGGCGATCTTCATCTTCATCTTGGTTCTCGGCCTTGCGTACGCATGGCGGAAGGGAATGCTCAAGTGGGTCTAGTCGAGAGCGGAAAAGCGCCAAAGCCACTGACCGAGCTGCTCAACATCAGCCGCAAGTACTCGTTGTGGGTCTACCAGTGGGGTCTTGCGTGCTGCGCGATCGAGATGGGTGCGGCGTTTGCGTCGCCTCGTTACGACGTCATGCGCCTCGGAGTTATTCCGATGCCCGCAAGCCCTCGCCAAGCCGACTTGGTGGTTATTTCGGGCACCGTCACCGACAAGATGGCTCCCTCCATCAAGCGCCTGTACGACCAAATGGCTGAGCCGAAATACGTGATCTCGATGGGCTCATGCGCCAACTGCGGCGGCCCGTACTGGGACTCGTACTCGGTAACCAAGGGCGTCGACCAGATCATTCCCGTCGACGTGTATGTGCCCGGTTGCCCGCCTCGCCCCGAAGCATTGCTCGAGGGCATCGTCATGCTCCAAGCCCGTATTCGCAACGAAGACGTAAGCGAAAAGTGGCGCGGCGACCCAATCACGGTGGGTGGCTGATATGGCCGATACCGCAACCGAAGAACCAGACGCGCCGCCACCAAGCGACGATCTGCGCGAAGCCTTGCTGGCCGACTTTGTTGGTCACCTCGGCGACGGCATTGCCGATTCGCACCTCAAGCCGGGCGACGATCTGTGGATTCGGGTCAACCCCGACGCCTGGGGCGCCGCTGCGGAAACCCTTCGCCACAAGATGGGCTGTCAGTTCTTCGACTTCGTGTCGGCAATCGACTGGATGCCATCACCCTACGGTCGAGAAATGGACGCCGAGGTCGACACGATCCTCGCGGCGGCCAACGTCGAAGTTGAAGCCGCTGAAGCAGCGCCGATCGTCCAGGGTTACGCCGGTGGCGAAACCCGCTTCCAGGTGTTTGGCCGGGCGATCAATGTGGTCGACAAGTGGGGCATCACCATCAAGGCCGATGTCCCCGAGGACACCCTGTCGGTCCCGACCTGGATCAACACGTACCCGGGCGCTGCCTGGCACGAGCGTGAGGTCCACGAGATGTTTGGCGTCTCCTTCGACGGCAATGTCGACATGCGCAAGCTGTACCTGCCGACCGACTTTGAGGGTTACCCCATGCGCAAGGACTTCCCCTTGCTGGCCCGTCGCGTCAAGCCGTGGCCGGGCATCGTCGACGTCGAAGGCATGCCGGGCGACGACGATGAAGAAGAAGCAGCAGAGAGTGCAACTGAGGGAGCGAGCGAATGAGTCTCACCAGTAACACCGGCGAACGCGAGCAACTGGCCTACATCGCCGCCAAAGCCGCCGACTCTCGCGTAAACGTCGAGATCGAGACCGAGGGCATGACCCTCAACATTGGTCCGCAGCACCCCGCCACCCACGGCACCCTTCGCATCATCGCCAAGCTCGACGGCGAGCAGGTCATCTCGGCCGATCCGGTCATGGGTTACATGCACCGGGGCTACGAAAAGCTCACCGAGGTTCGTACCTACCCGCAGGTCACCACCCTGGTGAACCGCATCGACTGGCTGGGCAGCTTCGCCAACGAGGTTCCCTTCATCCTCGCCGCCGAAAAGCTCATGGAAGTTGAGGCTCCGCCTCGCGCCAAGTGGATCCGCACGATCCTGTTCGAAATGAGCCGTATCTCGAACAACTTGCTCGGCCTGGGCGATATGGCCGCCCAGCTCGGTGCGGTTACCCCGGTCTTCTATGCCTTCCGCGACCGCGAGTACGTCCTCAACCAGGTCGAAGCGGTAACCGGTGGTCGTTTCCACCCGAACTTCGACCGCATTGGTGGCCTCAAAGACGATCTGCCCGCTGGCTGGATCGAAAGCTCCAAAGACGCCATGGTCAAGATGGCCGCCGCGTGCGACGAACTCGAAACCCTCGTTATGGGCAACGAGATCTTCATGGCCCGAACCCGTGGCATCGGCATCATCCCGGCCGAGGTTGGCCTCGAGTACGGCCTCTCCGGCGCCAACATTCGCGCCTCGGGTGTCGACTGGGATCTGCGTCGCGACGCCCCCGACGGCATGGCGTACGACGAGGTCGACTGGAAAGTCTGGACCCACCCCGACGGCGACAGCTTCGCCCGGTTCTGGGTACGCCTTCAGGAAATGCGCGAAGGCGTAAAGATCGTCAACCAGCTCCTCGACAGCATCCCGTCGGGTCCGGTTATGGCCAAGGTTCCTCGCATCATCAAGGTGCCCGAGGGCGAAGCCTATGTCGAGACCGAGAATCCCCTCGGCGTGATGGGTTATTACGTAGTCTCCCAGGGCGATCTTGTTCCCTTCCGGGTCAAGATCCGCTCCGCTTCGTTTAACAACGTCGCCGTGGTGCCATGGGTGCTCAAGGGCGTCTACGTTCCCGACATCATTTCTATTTTGGCCAGCCTCTACTTCATCCTCGGAGACATCGACCGGTGAGTACATCCTTGCTCGCTGTCGAGCTCGCATATTGGTCCGAGACGACCCTTCGGGTCATCGGTGGCCTGGTGGCGATCCTGCTCCCCGCGGGTGGTCTCGTCTATGTGTACCTGTTCAAGATGATGAGCTTCATGCAGAGTCGTCTTGGCCCGATGGAAGCTGGCCCGTACGGCTCGATGCAGCTGCTGGCCGAGGTCGGCAAGTGGCTCCAGAAGGAAGACATCGTTCCGGCCAAGGCCGACCGTCAGGTCTTCATGTTGGCGCCGTTCGTGGTGCTGATCAGTACGTTCTTGTTGATCTTGGTGCTGCCGTTTGGCCCCGACGCCTGGTTCGTCGATCTCGACACCGGTATCTACTTCGCCATGGCGGTTTCGTCGGTTTCGGTCATCGGTATCCTCATGGCCGGCTGGGGTTCGTCGTCGAAGTACTCGCTGCTCGGTGGTATCCGGGCCGCAGGCCAGCTCATCGCCTACGAACTCCCGATGGTGTTGGCCGTACTCGGTGTGGTCATTCAGGCCGGCACGCTCAACATGAACGAGATCGTGTTCGCCCAAGCCAACGGCGAGATCTTTGGCATCGACCTCATCGGCAACCCGTACATCCTCACCCAGTTCGTCGGCTTTGCCCTGTTCATGGTGGCCATCCAGGCCGAACTCACCCAGCCGCCATTCGATATGCCGGTCGCTGAATCGGAGCTCGTCGCTGGTTACCTCACCGAGTACTCGGGCCTTCGTTTCTTGTTGTTCTTCATCGGCGAATTCGCCACCGCTGGCGTGTTCTCGGGCATCGCCGCCGTGCTGTTCCTCGGTGGTTGGTACGTGCCGGGCCTCGCCCCTGAGCACGACCTCTACAACGTCCTCGGACCACTGGTCCTGATGGGCAAAATCTTCCTGATCTCGGGCCTGATCTTCTGGTTCCGATTCACCTACCCCCGCTTCCGTGAAGACCAGCTCCAGCGTCTGGCGTGGAAGTACCTCATCCCGATCGCCCTGCTGAACATCGTGGCGACCGGCGTACTCAAGGTGGTCTTCTAAATGGGCATCATTCCAGGCATGATCAAAGGCCTTGGCGTTACGGCGAAGACCGGTCTCAAGACCGTCTTCCCCGATGGCATCAAGAAGCCGGTCCCGAACCCCTCCAAGGGTGCGGTAACCGTGCAGTATCCGCACGAAAAGGAAGCTCCTACCCCTCGGGCCCGGGGCGTTATTGCGCTGCACGAAGAGAACTGCACGTCGTGCATGTTGTGCGCCCGCGAGTGCCCGGACTGGTGCATCTACATCGAAGGTCACAAGTACCTCGCCCCGCCGCGTCGCGAAGGCGGAAAGCCTCGCCAGAAGAACGCCCTCGACCGGTTCGATATCGACTACTCGCTGTGCATGTACTGCGGTATCTGCGTCGAGGTGTGCCCGTTTGAGGCCCTGTTCTGGAGCCCCGAATACGAATTTAGCGAACCCAAGATCGCCGACCTGCTCCACGACAAGGAACGCCTTGGCGAGTGGATGCACACCGTGCCCGAGTTCGAGTCCTACGAGTCAGGCTCCGAAGCCAAGCCAAAGAAGGTTCCGGCTCCGTGACCCAGTTGTTTGCCCAAGCGGGGTCGGGCGACCTAATGGTTGCGCAGAACATCTTCTGGTGGATCTTTGCCGCCATTACGGTGATCGCCGCGATCCGCGTCGTGACGACCGAGAACATCGTGCACTCGGCGCTGAACCTGGTGATCGTGCTCGCCGGCGTTGCGGTGCAGTTCATCTTCTTGGGCTCAGAGTTCGCAGCGGTTACTCAGGTGCTGGTGTACATCGGCGCCATCGTTGTTCTGTTCCTGTTCGGCATCATGCTCACCCGAGGTTCGCTCGGTGAAGAGACCCTCGCCCAAAGCGAGCGTCGCGGCATGGGTGCCCTGGTCGCCCTCATGCTCTTTGGCGTGATGGCGGTCTCGCTCATCGACGGCTTTGAAGATGTCACCCTCGGCGAAGACACCCGGAACCTGATCGAAGTAGAAACTTGGGAACGCGAAGGCACCGATGCTGGCGATGCGTTCCTCACCCGAGGCTCCGACACCGCCGCCATTGGCGACACGATCTTCGAGCAGTACATCGTTCCGTTCGAAGCCATCTCGGTTCTTCTGTTGGCTGCGCTTATCGGCGCCATCGTGATCGCCCGGAAAGAGTAGGTAGCGACATATGTGGTTGAACCAATTCCTCCTGCTCGCCGCCGTACTGTTCGCCATTGGCGTGTACGGCGTTATCACCCGTCGCAACGGTGTGATGGTGCTGATGTCGATCGAAATGATCCTCAACGCCGTCAACATCAACCTCGTCGCCTTCGGTGCCTTTAACGGCACGCCGGTCGGCTCAGTGTTCGCCCTGTTCGTGATTGCGGTCGCCGCAGCTGAGGTCGGCATTGGCCTGGCCATCGTGCTGCTCATCTACCGCAACAAGAGAAGCATCGACTTCGACGAAGTCGATTTGTTGAAGGGCTAAGGAATCATGGATCTGTCTTCCCTTCTTGTTCTCGCCGCCGAGTCTGGCCCGGTAACCGCCGGCTATACCTTCGACGGCCCATGGATCCTACGCAACGTCTGGATCATCCCGTTCATCCCAGCGATGTCGTTCCTGGCGATCTTGTTCTTCGGCAAGCGCATGAAGTTCAAAGGCGCCGAGATCGGAATCGCGTCGGTTCTCGCCGCGCTGGTTTTGGCGGTTATCGCCAACGTTGCCTGGTTCGACCACCGCGACAACTACGAATCACACGGCGCGGGCGAAGACGCCGCCGGCCTGCTGGTTGAGGTCGATGGCATTACCGACGACGTGGTCCTCACCGCCGAAGAAGGCGGAGGCGGCGAGTCGCATGGCTCGACCGCAGTTCGCAACGAAGCCACGTGGTTCCAGACTGGAGGCGTCGAGTTTAACGTCGGCACCCTGATCGACGGCCAGGCAGTGATGATGCTGTTCGTGGTCACGTTTATCTCGACGCTGGTCCACATCTACTCGACCGACTACGTGGCGGGCGACCGGCGGTACACCCATTACTACGCGTTCCTCAGCTTGTTCACCGCGTCGATGCTGTTGCTCGTCGTGTCGTCGAGCACCATCCAGTTCATCACCGCGTGGGAGTTGGTCGGCGTCTGCTCCTTTGGCCTTATTGGGCACTGGTGGGAAGAGAAACCAAACTCCGACGCCGCGCTGAAAGCGTTCCTCACCAACCGTGTAGGCGATATTGGTCTGCTGGTCGGCATGATCATCTTGTTCTTTGCTGCTGGCCAGACCTTTGACATCGTCAAGATCAACACCATGGCGATCAACGGCGAGATCTCCCAGAACACGCTCCTCATCGCGTCGCTGTGCCTCATGGGCGCGGTTATGAGTAAGTCGGGCCAGTTCGTGCTCCACACCTGGTTGCCTGACGCCATGGCCGGTCCGACACCGGTGTCTGCACTCATTCACGCCGCGACCATGGTCGTCGCCGGTGTGTTCATGATCGCCCGGATGTATGGCGTCTTCTTCGAGGGCTTCTCGATCGGTGGCAGCAGCATCAACGCGTTGGCGATCATCGGCTCGATCACCCTGTTGTTCGGCGGGCTGCTCGCCTTCGTGCAGAACGACATCAAGAAGGTGCTCGCCTACTCGACCGTCAGCCAGCTGGGGTACATGGTGATGGCGCTCGGCGTCGGCGCCTGGACCGCCGCGCTGTTCCACCTCTTCACGCACGCGTTCTTCAAGGCCGGACTGTTCCTTGGCGCTGGCTCGGTGAGCCACTCGGTGCA
>CALHTF010000078.1 GCA_938038815.1 uncultured Acidimicrobiales bacterium
GTTGAGTATCGAGTGCCGTTCCGATGATTCGGCGGTCGCCGACGTGCTGGCAAAGATTAACCACGGCCCCTCCCGAGCGTGCTTCGATGCCGAACGGGCCTATCTGGCCGAGATCGGCGGCGACTGCGAACTCCCGGTCGCTGGGTATGCCGTCGCCGAGGGCGACACGGTGCACCTTCATGCATTGATTGCCAGCGCCGATGGCAGTGCCGTGCTCGAGGCCGAACAGTCGAGTACCAATCCGGCCGAGTGCGGACGACAACTCGCCCGGTACTTGCTCGACGAAGCGGGTGGCGCCGAACTGCTCGCCCAAAGCCGTACCGAGTAGACCGTGACCGGCCAACGACCGCTCGAAGGTTTGCGGGTGGTGGTCACTCGCGGGCCATCGCAAGCGTCGGCGCTCTCCGAAGCCCTGGCGGCCGAGGGCGCGACGCCGGTCGAGTTCGCCACCATCACGATCGGGGCTGCGGCCGACGGCGGTGCGTCGCTTGGAGCAGCGGTGGAAGGTGCCGATCGCTTTGAGTGGGTGGTGCTCACTTCGGCAAACGGTGTCGAGGCGTACTTGGCCGCTCGTTCGGCCGCCGACCGGGCCGGTCACCAACCTCGCCATGCGGCGGTCGGTGAACGGACGCGTCAGGCTCTCGAACGAGGCGGGATCGTCGCCGATTTCGTCCCCTCGAGTTTCCGAGCCGAAGCACTGGTGGCCGAATTCGAGTCGGGATCTGGTCGGGTGTTGTACCCCGCGGGTTCACTTGCCGGCCCGAACATCAGCGACGGTCTGGCGGCAAAAGGCTGGACGGTCGAGCGGGTTGAGGCGTACCAAACCGTGCCGGTCGACCCAGCGCCCGAAGCGATCGAGGCGGTGCGCTCGGCGCAGGTGGTGACCTTTGCGTCGTCGTCGAGTGTTGCCCGGTTCGCACAGATGGTCGACCCGGCCGACATCCCGGAAACGGTGATTTGTATCGGCCCCGCGACCGCCGCGACCGCAGGTGAGGTTGGGATTCGCGTCGATCGGGTCGCCGACCCCCATACGATCGAAGGGTTGGTCGCCGCCGTGGTTGCTGAATCAAATGACAGAGCCGAACACCCAAACCCGTCCTCGGAGTAACTCGACCGCCAGTCGCGTCGTCGCGGCCCTCGTTGCGTTGTTGTTGGTGGCCGCCTTCGTCGTGAGCTTCCTCGGGTGGGGAACAAGCGGGGCGCGCACACGGAACAGCTACGAACTGGTGCGGTCGGTCCGGACCCTCGACCTGCTCGATGGATTGTGGGCCACCCTGGCGCCGGTGTGGTTTGCCCTACCACTCGTCGTTGCAATCGGGTTGGTGGCCACTGGCTTTGGGTGGCGGTTACTCGCCGCTTTCGCCGGGTTCTTGGTAGGTGGGCTGCTCATCTTGGGGTGGTTTCAGGTAAAGAATTCGATTCTGGGTGTCGATGCAGGAGCGACGACCGGTGTGATCAACGGAGTTGCTCTCATCGCAAGCTCACTTCTCCAGGCGGCTCTTGCCACCAGGGAATTCTTGCGAAAAGAGTAGGCCTCCGGGGAGACGTCGGTCGAGGACACGCACGACCGAGGACCCGGCAATGGAACCCAACAACTTCCTGAACTCTGACCAACAAGCATATGACCCTTGGGCACCCCAGCCCGATCCGGTCGAACCGACCGAACCTGCGGTAGAGGCTGCGCCGCTTGAGCCAGCGATGTCATCATCGCTGTTCGGCGCTCCCCAACCGCCGACCGGCGATATGGTCCCCCAACCGCCGACCGGCGATATGGCCCCCTACGTGCCCGTCGAGGCGACGATGACCGCATCGGTTCCCGGCTCGTTCGAGACACCCGCCGGCGTACCGAACATGTTCGACGACTCGCCGATGGAGCCCGTGCCAGCGGACGAGGTTCACGAACTCGTCGAGTTTGGCCCCAAACCTCGCAAGTTTGAGATGAAGAAGATGCTGGGCGCTGGTTTGGCGGTGGCTGTCCTCGCCGCCGGTTCGACCGTGGCGTTCAAGCAGTTCACGTCATCGGACGGAACGTCGGCCGCCGAGGGCGGCGCCAACTCGCCTCAGCTGGTGGTTGAAGAGTTCATGGCCGCCGTCGAACAGGAGGACTTCTTGGGCGCCGCGCAGATGATGGAACCGGCCGAGCGACGCACGCTGGTAAACCCCGGCATCGAGATGGTCGGCGAACTCCAACGGATCGGTGTTCTCGCTGACGAATTCGACATGTCGAGCGTTCAGGGCGTCGACGTACAGATGGGCGAGATGGCGTACGTGCCTCAGCCGCTGGCCTCCAATGTGGTTCGCGTCGGTGTTACCGGCGACGTCACCACCGTCGGTACCGCCGGCGAACTTCCACTCGGCCCGCTGATCACCGACAACGTGCCTGCTGAAGAACTTGAAGCCATGGCGGCCGAAGCGCCCACCACCGAGGTCGAATCCTTCGATGACCTTGGCATCGTGACCGTCCAACGCGACGGCGCCTGGTATGTATCGCTCTGGTATTCGGTCGCCGAGGCAGTGCGCCAAGATGAAGGCATCGCCGAGATGCCGTCGTTCGGTAACGGCCCAACACCGGTAGGTGGCGCAACGCCCGAAGCCGCTGTTCAGGCAATGGCCGACGCCGTGTCGGCCTTTGACCCAACGGCGATGATCGCCTCGCTCGATCCACAAGAAGCCGCTGCGCTCTATGACTACTCAACGTTGTTCTTGGCCGAGGCCGAAGCCGAGTTGGCTGAGATCGACGAAGGCGCAGCCTTCACCATCAACCGCCTCGACATGACGTCGACCACCGACGGCGACGACGCGTTGGTCACGATCGAAGGCATGGCAGCAACGATCAACTTCTTCGATGAGACCTATGTGATCGATACCGCCGCGAACTGTCTGGTCGAGTCCACGCAGCGCTGCGAAGTAGACGAATCGATGCTGGCCGAGTTGGGCTCGAATCGCGATGCGCTCAAGGCCCAGATCGCGGTCCACAAAGTCGGCGACGCGTGGTTTATCTCACCCACCTCGACGGTGATGTCACCGCTGCTTGATGCCATGGCCGATCTCGACCAGGCGAAGATCCAGGGCTGGATCGACAATCCGGAGTCGCTGTATGAAAGCGGCGACATGACGACCTTTGGTTTGATTGGTCCGTTCACCTTGTTTGGCCTCAGCGCCGTCACCTTGATCGGCAGCCAAGCCGAAGCCACGTTCACCGAGATCGAGTCGGAGATTTCCGGCGGAGAAGCCTGGGATGACCAGGGATGGGAAGACGGCTTCGACGACGATTACGAGTGGGACGTCGCCATCGAAATTGATGAAGACGGCAACCCGATCCCGAGCACCACGGTTGCTGAACCAGGCTTCGTGCTGCCCGATACGGTCGAGGTCACAACCACCCAAGGCCCGGCAGAGGCACCCGAGTCGAACGACACCGCCGACGGTCCGGTCTTCACCTTGCCCGACACGGCAATCCCGACCGAAACCACGGTTCCGGCCACCACGACCACCACGACCATTCAACAAATCGAACTGGTCACCGTCTACCAGGTCCAAGAGTTCACGGCCGCGGGAACCAGTGCGTTCGATATCGACGCCGACCCTGTGCAGATCCCGGTGGGCGATCTCGAGTCTGGATCGGTCACCAACGCCGACGTACAAGATCTCGACGGCCTGGAAAGCCTGGTCGACCTCGAACGAGGAACCATCTTGAACTGGAGCCACTTCGACGCCAGCTAAACCTTCGCCTTTCGTTCGGTAGGGAAGCGATTGGGTGGTCGATAAGGTCGCATTTATGGGGAATTCTGCAAGCGTGGTGACATTCGATTCGATCGTCCAAGCGGCCGAGGCTCTCAAAGGGGTGGCGGTGCGGACACCGATCATCACCAACCCAGCCCTTGACGCTTTGGCCGGAGCCCAACTGTTCTTGAAGGCCGAGTCTCTCCAGTTGACCGGGGCATTTAAGTTCCGGGGCGCCTACAACGCGGTCACCAGTCTCAACGGCGATCAGCAGGCGGCGGGGGTTGTTGCGTTCTCGTCGGGGAACCATGCGCAAGCGGTGGCGCGCGCCGCCACCATGTGCGGGGTTTCGTCGGTGATCGTGATGCCGACCGACGCCCCTGAAGAAAAGGTGGCCAGCACCAAAGCCAACGGTGCCCGGGTGGTGTTCTATGACCGTTACACCGAAGACCGGGTGGCGATCGCCGAGAAGATTTCCGCCGAGGAAGGGCGATCGATCATCTCTCCGTACGACGATCCGGCAGTCATCGCTGGCCAGGGCACGGTCGGCCTCGAAGTCTTTGAGCAGCTCGGACCCCTCGACGCCATGGCGGTTTGTGTGGGGGGCGGCGGACTGCTGAGTGGCTGCTGTATCGCGGCACAACAACTCGCCCCGGCTACCAAGTTCTTCGGCGTTGAACCCGAAGCTGGTAACGACCATGGCCTCTCGCGGGCGGCTGGCGAACGGGTGACTATCGACGTTCCTCGAACTATCGCCGACGGCCAGCAGGTGTCGGCGCCGGGCGAGCTCACGTGGCCGATAACCAACAAGTACGCGACCGACTTTCCAACGGTGAGCGACGACGAGATCATCGCCACGATGAAGCTGTTGTTCGAACACACCAAGTTGGTGGTTGAACCGAGTGGTGCCAGCGCCCTGGCTGCAGTATTGCATCGCGACCTCGGGGTGGCTGGCCGACGGGTCGGCGTCACGATCTCGGGCGGAAATATCGGGCTCGACCGGTTTCGCGAGATCGTCGGCTAGCCAGGCCTGGTCGGCGGTACCGTTGATGCAGTGATTACCGCCTGCATCTTCGACTTCGATGGAACCATCATCGATACCGAGTCGAGTCAGTACTCGACGGTTCGCGACGAGTTCGCTCGCCACGGGGTCGAGTACGACCTCGAACTGTTCCGGCAAGGGGTGGGCCGGGCCGACCACAAGCAGTGGTTCGACGTTCTGCAAGACCTGATCGGGCCGCGCGACGACATCGACGAAATTTTCGAGCGTCGCAAAGCGGCGCATCGGGCCGAGGTTGCCGAAGCCGCGGTGCGCCCCGGGGTGTTTGAGGTGATCGAGTGGTGCGAGGCGAACGAGGTGGCGTTAGCCCTTGCCTCGAGTTCGCCAATGGAGTGGGTCGAGCTCAACCTTGGCCAGCGCGACATGGTTCGGCGGTTCGGGTTTCTGTCGACCCGTGACCAGGTGGCGCACGCCAAACCATGGCCCGACGTTTACCAGCTCGCGGCCCAGCAGTTGGCAGTCGACCCGGCCGAGTGCTTGGCGATCGAAGACTCGGTGAATGGCCTTCGGGCGGCGAAAGCGGCCGGGATGACCTGCGTGGTTGTTCCCAACATGATCACGGCTCCTTCGGATTTCAGCGAAGCCGACTATGTGTTCGACTCGCTCATCGAATTGATAGCGATTCTGCCCGAGCTGACGGTGGGGTAGCGGGCCAGTACTGAATCCGTCACTCCGGCTGTAGTTCACCCGAAGGGCCGACCTACGCTTTGGATGTGTCTTTCCCTCAGCGCAGGCTCCGCCGGCTACGTCGCACCGACGCCATGCGTCGACTCGTTGCCGAAACCCAGCTCAACGTCAACGACCTGATCGCTCCGCTCTTTGTGCGGGAGTCGATCACCGAACCCCAGCCGATCGAGTCGCTGCCGGGAATCGTCCAGCACACCCGCGACTCACTTCGCCAAGAGGTTCGGGCACTGCGCGACCTCGGTGTGCCCGCGGTCGTGTTGTTCGGCGTGCCTTCGACCAAGGACGCGGTGGGTAGTGAGGCGTGGAATCCCGATGGCATCGTGCAGCTGGCACTTCGCGATCTGCGCGACGAGGTGGGCGACGATGTGGTGTTGATCACCGACCTTTGTGTCGACGAGTACACCGATCACGGCCATTGCGGCATCGTCGATGACCATGGCGAGGTCGACAACGATGCCACCCTCGAGCTCTACCAGAAGGCGGCGCTCGCTCAAGCCGACGCTGGTGCATCGGTCGTCGCGCCGTCGGGAATGATGGATGGTCAAGTGGCGGCGATCCGCTCGGCGCTCGACGGCGCAGGCCATGAGCAGATTCCCATCCTCGCTTACGCAGCCAAATACGCGTCGGCGATGTACGGGCCCTTCCGCGACGCGGTCGACGTAACTATCGCCGACGGCGGCCATCGAAAGGGTTACCAACAAGACCCTCGCAACGCCCGCGAAGGTATGGCCGAAATGCGGGCCGACGTTGCCGAGGGCGCCGACATGATCATGGTCAAGCCAGCTCTGTCGTACCTCGACATCATCGCGAGTGCTCGTGCGGAGTTCGACCTGCCGATCGCCGCATACCAAGTGTCGGGCGAGTACGCCATGATCAAGGCGGCCGGGGCCAACGGTTGGATCGATGAGGAAGCAGTGATGCTCGAAACCCTTACGTCTATCAAGCGGGCCGGCGCCGACATGATCCTCACCTATTTCGCCCGTACTGTCGCTGAAAGCTTGTAAGCGTGTCTCAAACCAACGATCAACTCTTCGAACGAGCAAAGAAGGTCATCCCCGGTGGCGTGAACTCGCCGGTGCGAGCGTTTGGCTCCGTCGGGGGTCGTCCCTACTTTGCCGACCGGGCCGAAGGCCCCTACCTGTGGGACGTTGAGGGCAAGCGCTACATCGACTTCGTGCAGTCGTACGGACCAGGCATCGGTGGTCATGCGCACCCCAAGATCATCGAAGCGGTGCGCGAAGCAGCCTTGGCTGGCACCACCTATGGTGCGCCGACCGAGCGCGAAATTCTTATCGCCGAGCAGATCGTCGACCGGGTCCCCGGTGTCGAGATGGTGCGGCTCACCTCGAGCGGCACCGAAGCTGCGATGTCGGCGGTGCGGCTCGCACGGGGCGCCACCGGGCGCGACAAGGTCCTGAAGTTCGCCGGTCATTATCACGGCCACTCCGATGCTCTTCTTGCGGCGGGAGGCAGTGGTGTTGCCAACCAAGGGCTCTCGGGTTGCGACGGCGTAACCGCCGGCGCGGTGGGCGACACGATCGTGGCGCCGTGGAACGTCATGCCCGAGATCACCGACGACATCGCCGTCGTTTGTGTCGAGGCGTTGCCGGCCAACATGGGCTTGGTGCCGCCGACCGAGGGTTTCTTGCAGGATCTCCGTGCAGCATGCGACAAGGCGGGCGTCATGTTGTTGTTCGACGAGGTCATCACCGGCTTCCGTCTCGCCCGTGGTGGGGCCACCGAGTTCTTTGGCGTACAGCCCGATGTTTGGTGTTTCGGCAAGGTCATCGGCGGCGGACTACCGGTGGGGGCGTTCGCAGCCAGTGCCGAGATCATGGGTCACCTTGCACCGCTCGGCGGGGTGTATCAAGCAGGGACGTTGTCGGGGAACCCGCTGGCGACCGCCGCTGGTCTGGCGACGCTCGAACTTCTCGATGCGGGCGCCTACGAACAGCTCACGGCTACCGCCACCCGGTTGGCCGACGGCATGGCCGAGGCGTTCGACTCGGCCGGACTCACGGCGATCGTTCCGCGGGTTGGGTCGCTGGTCGGCATCTTCTTTACCGATACCCAGCCCACCAATTTCGACGAAGCGCAAGCCTCGGCCGAGAACGGCGTGTACCCGAAGCTGTTCCACGAACTGCTCGACCGCGGCGTGGCCTGGGCCCCGGGCGCCTACGAAGTGCTGTTCCCTAGCCTCGCCCACACCGACGACATCATCGACCAAACCATCGAAGCGGTAGGCCAAGCAGCCGCCGCAGTAGTCGCCACCCAGTAACCCCCGAAATTTTCGCGCTCGGCGGTCTCAGCGACCGCTCAGCGCGATCAGAACGTGGGTTAGAGGGGTTCGCCGGGTAGTTGGTCGATGGCGACCCGGCGTTTTCGACGGTCGGGGATCAGGCCTCGCATCGATTCGAGGCGACCAAAACAGGTGAGCCGATCGTTGGCTTGGAGGATCCGGTGAGGATCGGGGTTCGGGATGACGCTGATGCCTTGTTGCAGGGTCAGCACCGAGATGTCCTTGCCGCGTAGATCGGCACCGTCGATGGTCTGGCCGACCAGGTCGGAGCCTTCTCGCACCACGATCTCGGCCACGCCGTATCCGGCCGCCATGCCAAGCTTTTGGCGAACGTCGAGCGTGGGGAAACCAACCTGGTTGGCTACGTAGTCCATGATCGCTCCGGCCACGTCGAGGCCGGTTGCGGCTTCGATGCCCTGAAGCCCGGGCGAGGAGTTGACCTCGATCACCAGCGGCCCGTTCTTGCTTTCGAGCAGGTCGACACCGGCCACGTGGAGTCCGAGGATCTGGGCGGCCCGGACCGCAGCCCGTTCGTACGCCGGTGTGATATCGACTGGGGCGATGGTGCCGCCGCGGTGCAGGTTGCTCCGGAACTCATTGCCCGATGCGGTGCGTCGCATCGATGCGACCACCCGGTTCCCGATGACAAAGGCCCGAATGTCGCGGCCCCGAGACTCGTCGATGAACTGCTGCATGATGACGTTTTGGTCGGCACTGTGAAGTGTCTCGACGATCGCCTCGGCGATGTCGGCGTCGGGCGCAAGGATCACGCCGATGCCCTGGGTGCCTTCGATCAGCTTGATCACGACCGGTGCGCCGCCCACCCGTTGAATGGCGGCCGGAACGTCCTTGCGGTCGCGAACGTAGGTCGACTTGGGAATACCGATGTCGTAACGCGAGAGGATCTGGAACGCCCGCAGCTTGTCGCGCGACGCGGCGATCGCGCTGGCGCTGTTCGGCGTGTACACATCCATCTGCTCGAACTGGCGTACTACCGCGGTACCGAAGTAGGTGATCGATGCACCGATGCGCGGGATGATGATGTCGAAGTCGGGCAGCGGCCGACCCCGGTACTGCAGGTCGGGTTCGTCGCTCGCGAGGTCGATGGCGAAGCGCAACGTGTCGAGCACTTGGACATCGTGGCCTCGGTCGTCGGCGGCCTTGCGAAGGCGCTTGGTGGCGTACGAGCTTGGCGCTCGCGACAAGATTCCGATTCGCATCAGCCGAACTCCGAAGCCGGCTTGAGTCCTGAGGCGACGTGGAGCAAGGCGTCGCCTTGGTTCACCAGCGGTCGCTGCATAAGTCCGATAACGATGCCTTCGTTCTTCGTGGTGATCCGGGCTCGGCGGATTCCCAACGAGTCGTGGATGACCCCCACGCTGTCGCCGAGGTCGAGTCGATCGCCGAGCTGGGTGCTGGTGAGGAACAACCCGCTGCGCCGGGCGCGAATCCAATGGGTGCTCGACGCCACGAGCGGCTCGACCGTTGGTTTGTCGGTGGGTGGAATCATTTCGAGGTTCGCCAGTACCCGCTCGACGCCAGTGACCCCGGTGGTGATTACGTGTTCGTCGAACCGCGATGCCTCGCCACCCTCGTACAGCAGCACAGTCTTGCCCGCCTTGGTCGCCACGGCACGAATCGACCCGCCGCGGGTCTTGGCGTTCAGCATGACTGGAGCGCCGAACGCGGTCGCGAGCTGGAGGGTTTCGGGGGTGTTGAGATCGGCTCGGATCTGCGGAAGGTTCTTGCGGTCGCCCGAGCCGGTGTGCAGATCGATGCCGACATCGCATCGCGAGACGATCTCCTTCATGAACAGATTGGCGATTCTCGATGCGAGCGACCCGCGTGACGATCCGGGGAACGAACGGTTGAGGTCGCGGCGGTCGGGCATGTAGCGGTCGTTGGCCAGGAATCCGTGAACGTTGACCGTTGGTACGGCGATGATCGTGCCAGCCAGATCTTTCGGATCGACCGATCCGAGCACTCGACGAATAATCTCAATGCCACAAATCTCGTCGCCGTGAATGGCCGCCGACAACCAGATTGATGGTCCTTCGTTCTTGCCGTGAAGCACGATTACCGGCAGGTCAACCCGGGTGCCACTCGCCATTTTGGCGATCGGCAGCTCGAGCTGTTTGCGGCGACCGGCACGGATGGTTTGCCCGGCGAATTCCAAGCTGGATTGGCTCATAACGCCGTAAGTATTACCGGAGCGGATACAACAGAGGACATGTCGGACGTTTTTTCCTCCCCACTGTGGACATCGTTGCTCGAGCACCGGGCGACGATCGAAGCTACCGATCTGCGAGCCCTGTTCGCAGCGGACCCAAATCGCGGCACCGAAATGGCGGTCGAAGCCAACGGGCTCTACCTCGACTACTCCAAGCACTTGGCCACCGCCGAGACCATGAAGATGCTGGTCGACGTTGCCCGAGCCAGCGGCGTCGAGGAACGACGCGATGCAATGTTCGCCGGCGACAAGATCAACAACACCGAGGACCGCTCGGTCCTGCACACCGCACTGCGTTTGCCCGCCGATCAACAACTGGAGGTCGACGGCGAAGATGTCGTGGCACCGGTTCACCAGACCTTGGCTCGCATGGCCGCCTTTGCCGAGTCGGTCCGGGCGGAGGAGTGGCTAGGTCACACCGGCGAACGGATCCGCACGGTGATCAATATCGGCATCGGAGGCTCGGATCTTGGGCCGGTTATGTGTGCTGCCGCGCTGCGTCCCGACATGGCCGATGAACTTTCGCTGACGTTCGTGTCGAACATCGACGGCGCCGACCTCGATGCTGCCTTGGCAGCGGCCAATGCCGAGTCGACGCTGATCATCGTGTGCTCGAAAACCTTCAGCACGATCGAGACGATCACCAACGCGACCTATGCCCGCGACTGGCTGATCGACGAGTTGGGTGACGAAGCTGCGGTGCCGAAACACTTCGTTGCGGTATCGACCAACGCCGAGCGGGTTTCGGCCTTTGGGATCGACCCCAACAACATGTTTGGTTTCTGGGACTGGGTTGGAGGTCGCTACTCGGTCGACAGCGCCATCGGCCTGAGCCTGATGATCGGTATTGGGTCTGAGGCGTTCGACGAATTTCTGGCCGGGTTCGCCGACATCGATAACCATTTCCGCACCGCTCCGCTCGAAGCGAACATGCCGGTGATCATGGCGATGCTCGGCGTTTGGTACCGCAATGTGTGGGGTTTTGGATCGCATGCGGTGCTGCCCTACGCCAACGACCTGGCTCGATTCCCGGCGTACCTTCAGCAGCTCGACATGGAGAGCAACGGCAAGCGGGTCACCCGAAGCGGCGAACCGGTGGCGGTCGATACCGGACCAGTCGTATGGGGCGAGCCGGGCACCAACGGTCAGCACGCGTTCTATCAACTTCTGCACCAAGGCACGTCGCCCGTGCCCGCCGACTTCATCGGCATGATCAAACCGCGTCACCCCTACGCCGAACATCACCGGATCCTCTCGGCCAACCTCGTCGCCCAAACCGAAGCGCTGGCGTTTGGAAAGACCGCTGATGAGGTTCGTGCCGAAGGGGTGGCCGACGACTTGGTGGCTCACAAAACGTTCCCCGGCAACCGGCCAACCTCGACCTTGCTGGCTGAATCGCTCACCCCTCGGGTGGTCGGCCAACTCATCGCGCTCTACGAACACAAGGTGTTCGTGCAGGGTGTGGTGTGGGACGTGAACAGCTTCGATCAATGGGGGGTCGAGCTCGGCAAGGTGTTGGCCACCACCATCCTCGACGAGCTGAAGTCGGGCGACCCGATCTCGAGTCACGACAGCAGCACCAACGAGTTGCTGCGTCGACTGACCTCCTAGGGCTGTGCCCGACGCCGAAGTAGACCTCAGCGTCGAGTTGGTGGCGGCGCTCATCGCCGAACAACACCCCGACCTCGCTCACCTACCACTGACCGAGGTTGCGGCCGGGTGGGACAACGTTGTGTACCGATTGGGTGACGAGCTTGCGGTTCGGGTGCCCCGACGCCAGGCCGGCGCCGACCTGGTCGAGCACGAACAACGCTGGTTGCCCGAGCTCGCCGAACGGTTGCCGGTGTCGATACCGGTAGCCGAACGGGTCGGCATGCCGTCGGCGCTGTTTCGGTGGCGATGGTCGATCGTGCGGTGGGTGCCGGGCACCACGTATGCGCCAGAGCAAATCGACGATCCCGAACGGTTCGCCGAACAGCTCGGCCACGCGCTCGCGGCATTGCACACGCCGGCGCCCGACGACGCGCCCGAGAACCCGTATCGGGGCGGCCCGCTACATGAACGGAACGAGATCACGCTTCGACGACTCGACGCCGCGAAGCTGCCCGACGCCGATGAGGTCCGCGAGGCGTGGTCCGATGCGCTCGCCGCCGAGGACTGGACCGGCCCATCGATGTGGCTGCACGGCGATCTGCACCCGCTGAACATGGTGGTCGCCAATGGCCAACTTGCGGCGCTGATCGACTTCGGCGACATCACCAGCGGCGACCCGGCTACCGATCTGATGGTCGCGTGGACCGTCCTCGACGCTCCGCACCGGGCGACCTTTCGAGCCGCTGCCGATTCCGCGTTGCGACCGATCGACGATGCGATGTGGCGACGGGCTCGAGGCTGGGCGATCTCTCACGGCTGCGCCATGCTCGAAAGCGAGATCATGGCCGACCTAGGACGTCGGTCAATCGCCGCAGCAGTCGCCGATTTCTGATCGCGTTTGACCCGACCTGAGCGGGTTCCACGCGAAAATTTTGGGGATTGGGGGTTAGGCGAGGGAGAGCTTTTGGAGCACTGCTTGGCCGACCCGTTCGTCGGACTTGTTGATCCAGAGCTGTTGCTCGACGACCTGATAGTCGACCCCGACCGCATGGAGCTCTCGGCAGGCGGTGATTAGACCTTCGGCGGTCCATCCGGAGATGTCGCACGCGATCTTTGGCCCTTCGACCGGCTTCTTCAATATCGCCATCACCGAGTTAAGGCCGAGGGTTTTGTCGGCCCCGGCAAACCCAACCATTTCCCAGCCCTGTTGCCCCCAAAGGTTGAGGTCCTGTTCCAACAAGTGAAGGTTGGTCGAGTTCCGCTCTACTGACTTATACGCCCACTGAGTTGCCATAAACCCGGAGGGTACATCTCGGATCGAAAGTCGGGTAGCGGCCCGGAACTAGGCGATGGAGGTGCCGTCGAAATAGTTGGGATTGCCGGCGGTCAGCAGGTTGGTGATGTTGTCGAAGGTGAACGCTTTGAAGTCGTCGGTGGTGATGTGGCCATCGTTGACCAGCTCCCACGCCTCGGGTACCACGCCCCGAAAATCGGGAACGTCCCAGTGGCCAATGTCGCTGGCGAACATCGCCTGGACTTTGGCGTTGCCCGGGTTCTTGCTGGCATCGAACGCCATGGCGTTCATCGGGTCATCGGCTTCGCAGCCAAAGAAGTACTGCCGGGTGAAAATGTCGATGATGTCGTCGACCGAACCCAACATCGACTCGGCGAAGTCGTCGATCTGGTCCGGACGTTCCTCGGGGTCGCTCAACATCGACAACGCAACGTCGAGATGCTCGACACGCGAGCGGTGCCCATCGGCTCCGTAGTCGTTGAGCAGCTGGCTGAGCTTGGCCCGATCGAGGTTGGCCGGGTCGTAATGGTCGAGCGACTTCCGGTTCCGCTTTTCGTAGTGGCCGATCAGATCGGCCAACAGGTTGACGCCCCACGCCACCCCACCTTCGAGAAACGCGAACCGAAGCTCGGGGAACCGCTTGGTTACCCCGCCAAAGATCAGCGACCGGGCCGTGGCTTCACCGGCGGTCGCGAAGTTGCCGATGTGGTTGTACACGTAGTTGGTGGTCGAGGTCCGGCTACCCCACCCCATGCCACTGGCGTGGAAGGTGGGGCACACCCCGAGGTCGAGACAGGTCTGCCACACCGGGTCGTAGTCGTACATGCTGTCGTGACCGAGCGTGTCCATCCAGCGACTGGTCCGATCGTTGGCGGCTCCCTCAAATGTTCGAGGGATCACACCGGCCATCATCACCGACTTCAGTCCGAGTTCTTTCACCGCAAAGTTGAGCTCGGCGATTGCCTCATCGGGGGTGAACATCGGGATCGAGGCCACCGGTTCGAGTCGGTCGCGGAACGGCGCGTAGGCCTCGGCGATGTAGCGGTTGCACGCCCGGGCTACCGCTCCTCGCAGTTCGTCATCGACCACCCCGACGACGGTCAGGCCAT
Organism: uncultured Acidimicrobiales bacterium; assembly: GCA_938038815.1. GTDB lineage: Bacteria > Actinomycetota > Acidimicrobiia > Acidimicrobiales > SHLQ01 > CALLQB01. The sequence continues at coordinate 13,996 of CALHTF010000078.1, forward strand.
AGGTGGGGTAGAGCAGAGCAAAGTCGATGCCAATTTCGTCGAGCCGGTCATACAACAACTCCGGGAGCATGGCGGTGGCTCGGTCGAGGGTGTTGCGGGCCGGCAACGCCCAGTATGAGCTGCGAGAGATCCCGAGCTGGCGCCGTGCCTCTTCGGGTACACCGCGCACGGCCGCCGATCCGGTGACGAGCGTGTCGAATCGTTTGGCCACCGACTCATCGGCGCTGTCGACGATCAGGTCGCGCAGCCACGGCACAAACTCGATCAGATGTCCGTCACCATCAATAATCGGATGGTCAATCCGGTCACGGATAGCCGCAACCTCGTCACTCGCCACAAACTGTTGGGTCCCCATAAAAAGCAAACGTAGCCTGTCGACTAAGCCAACACCTTGTGCGTCTCCGGTCGGTTGTTCGTCCCTTTGCTGGCACGTGGCCGCGGTTCGCCGGTACTTCGGGCCCAGTGCTGCTTCTGCTCCTGCCGGATTGGGCTGGGCGGGCACGTGGCCGCTGTTCGCCTGTACTTCGGGCCCAGCGCTGCTTCTGCTCCAACCGGATGGGGCTGGGCAGGCACGTGGCCGCTGTTCGCCTGTACTTCGGGCAGAGCGGCTTTTCCTGCTGCTACCGGATAGGGCTGGGCGGGCACTTCGCGACCCGCCCGCCGCTAACTCCGACCTCGACAGTCCGGGGCCTGAGTTACTGCACTCCGTGCAGGCCGTTCCGGGGCCACGGAGGCCCTTGCACGTTCTAGTCTGCGTACCGGCTCACTACTTGAGCGCTGTTCCTTTTCGGTTGTACCGAAGACGGCCGATGGTCGGGAGGACAACCAGCCGCTTGCAGAACAGAGGGAGTACTCGCTACTCCTCTTCTAGACCCAACTCTTCTTTTGCCTGGTCGATGGCTGCTTGGATTACTGCAGCTTCGGTACCGGGTTCGAAGTTCTCGGGGAGGCCGTAGTCGTCCCAGTGGACGATGAGCTCTTCGAGCGCCAACAGGTCGTGGTCTTCGTCGGGATCGAGCTCGCCGTGCTCGGCCCGCTCGTAATAGACGACCTCAAGAATCTCGTAGCCGGTCCACTCGGTGGCGAAGCCAGCCATTGGTCCGCTGTAGTCGTGCGCGATGTGCTGGCCGCCTTCGCGGTCGGGGTTACCGTAGGGCGTGTTGGGTGCGGGCGAACCGTTGATGACCCACCAGGCGTGCGACGCCGCGTCGGGGAAGGTTGCTACAACCTCGCCACCCGCAAGCGGACGACCGGTTCCGCCGCCACCGCCAGCACCGTGGCAGTTGGCGCAGACCGAGTAGAGCGCTTCGCCGGCTTCGAACACACCCTCTTCGGGTGGACGCTCGGTGGTGCCTACATAGAAGAAGCCCCAGATCGGAAGCATGAGAACAATGAAGAACGCCCACGACGGGACCTTCTTGCGGTTGAGCGCTGCCTGTACGAACGGCGGGACGGGCTCGGGTTCTTTGACGACCTCGGGTACGGGCGCAGCGGCGGCCGGCGCGGGCGCAGTGGCCGGCGCAGCTTCGACTTCGGATCCTGCGTCGCTCGCCTTGGCTGCACCTGCGGCATCGTCGTCGCCGCCCTTACCGGTGAGGCGCGCTCGAGCCTTGCGTGACGCTTCGAGTAGGTGTTCTGGGACTTCGGTCAAGACGGCCTCCGGGGCAGTCACAGATCATGGCGATGCCGATCTGTCGGTGCAGCGTTCTAGTTAGTGTCAGCGTAGGTTTGCCTTTCGGCCGATGACTACGCGGAACACCTGGAAAAGTGTAGATGTTTTCCACCAGTCTTCCCTTATCTATCGTCAAATGGGTCGATGCAATGACGAGATTTCTGTCTCAGGTCTAGGTTGGCTCGACTGCTAGCGTTGTTCAGGTGCACCGATTAGGTGAGCGTTAGCGCTCGTTTCGCACACTCCCGATGTCCGGATTGTCAACAAAAGCAATCACAATGGTCATGATGCAACAAGAAATATCAGAATGAGCGCTGCAATCGAGCCCGAAGGGCTCGCCAACCCCCCAGTCGAAATTGGCGGCAACCGCGGGCGGCTGCTCGAGGCCGGCCGAGAGATTCTCGCGTGCGGCGACGCATCGCTGTTGCAAAGCGGCATCAACCCCGACCGCATCGCCCGCGCCGCTGGGGTAAGTCGCCAGACCTTCTATCGACATTTCCCAAACAAGCTCGACTTCTTGCGTTCGCTCGCTGACTCGCTGCGAACCCCGGCGAGCTTCCTCGACCTCGAAGAGGCGATGGCGTGGCTGATCGCCCAACGAACCGACGATCCAAAGGCTTCGATCGACCGGGCGTTCGATGGGTTGTGGGAGTTGTTGAGCTCGGACTTCGAACGGCAGCGGGCGCTCCAGACCCTGTTTCACCTCGGCGGCGACGACCCAGAGATTCGAGAGGTCGCTCGTTCTGATGCTGATGCTCGCACCAACTTCTTCTCGACGGTATGGTCGCGGTCGCTGACCGAGTTGGGCATGGCGCTTCACGACGAGTGGAGCCTCGCCGACTTCATCGACATCTTCGATGGTGTCATCGCCGGTGCATTGCAACGCCACACCCTTGACCCCGACGGAGCGGCCCGGATGTTCCGGCCTGCCCTGTGGGTGCTTTTCACGGTGGCCGTTACCCCGCAGGCCGGCGAGCGAACGATCGACCTTCGCTTCGCCGTCGACCGAATCTCCACCGAACTGTCGCGCCGCTGGACCGAGGAACGTAACGCCTCGATCCGCGAGCCCGAGGTGCTGAACGTTCGCCAACGGCTCATCGAATCGGTCCGGGCGGTTCTCGAAGCAAACGGCTACCACGGCACAACGGTCGAGCGCATCGCCGCGGAAGCGGGCGTCGCCGAGTCGGTCGTGCAGGCGGCCGGGTCGGTACCTGCGCTCATCAGCATGACGATTTCGCCGACCTTCAGCCGGCTCAATCGAGAACTTTCGTTCGACGAATCGGCCGGTTCGTTCTCGGTCGACGAAACAATCGATCGTCACCTCGATCGACTTCGCGCCGCCGTCGCTGCAGACCGCGCGCTGTTCACCGCATTTTCTACCGTCATCCTCGACGCGACGCCGAGTGCCGCAGTGCGCAGTACCCGAGCGCACTTCCAGGGACCACTCGTTGAATTTATGGTGCGTAATTCCGCAGGTCATCGAGGTTCGGCAGAACAATTGCTGCAGCGCACGATCGCTTCAGCGATGTTTGGATGGTCCGAAGAACCCCGCTAAAGGTTTCTGGTCAGATGTCACCCTTGAGGCCCGCTGGTCTGGCACGATGTGTCGGCCGAAAAAACACCGTGGTAGACCTTGCCGCTGAAGCAGGGGTACCGATGGTTCTATGGATACACTTGTGATCAGTTTCACGAAGAGGACTCGCTAGCTGTGGTTGCCTTCATCACGTCACTTCTCATCACCGCCGTAATGGTCGGTGCGTTCTATTGGTACGCCGCTCGGCGAACCGACGATCGCCCCGCGTCATGGGGCGAAGCCATGTTCTGGGCGATGTACATCTTTTTGTTCTTCGTGTGGATCTACGGCGTCGTGCCGCACCAGTGGTTGACCTGGGCCGACAACGAACTCAACTGGCGCCCCGACAAGATCGTCCACGGCCCCTTTGATCTGCTCAAGCCCCAAGCCGATGGTGGCTGGCTTCCGCTCACCCTTACCTATCTTGTGATCCGCGACATCTTGGCGGTCATCCTTTACAACGTGCTGCTCGGTCTCAACATCAAGATGTGGATGGACTGGCAGAACCGTGGCGACAAGGCCAAGGCCAACAAGTCGGTTGTGCCCGCCTCGAGCTACGGCCGTCCGTTGCTTAAAGAAGGCGCGAAGTCCTAATGGTTCTTTCTGACTTCACGGCCCGGGAGGTACTGCGGTGACCACCACCGATGCCAATCCCCCAATGCCAGAATTTCGCGACGACTACGTGTTGCAAGAAGTCGACGCCGACTGGCTGGCCAAGGCAGTAAAGCCCAAGCAGTTCATTCATATCGATCAAGCCGAGTGCATCATGTGCGAAGGCTGTGTCGACATCTGCCCGTGGAAATGCATCCACATGGTGTCGCCTAACGCGATCGATGAAGCGATCGGAACCGAACAACCCGGTCTCGATCCGCTCGACCATGTCATCTTCACCATCGACGACGATGTCTGCACCCGCTGTGCGCTCTGCGTCGACCGCTGCCCCACGGGCGTCATCATCCTTGGCAAGATCGGCGCGCCGCCTGCCGATGGCGACCCTCACCAACGTACAAACACCCACGGCTACGGTTACGGAATGCGCCTCGGTTAACCCCGAGAGTTGTTTCGTCGCCCGAACCAATGTTCAACCGCACAGATAGAACCGAACAAGGAATCACATCTTGACTGCCACCAAAGAGCCACTCGGCCAGAAGGTGCAAAAACAGGTATCTGACCTGGTCGACAAGACCCAGGGCAGCCAAGCCTGGAACTCGATCTTTCGTCCTGGATCGATCTTCCGTAAGGGTTACACCGACAGCCCCCGGAACCGCTCCTACGTGATCATGAACAGCGTGCTCTACCACCTTCACCCGGTGAAGGTGAAGCGTCACGCCGTCAAGGTCAGCTACACCTTGTGCCTCGGTGGACTGAGCTTCTTCTTGTTCATCTTGCTCACCGTTACCGGCATCTTCTTGATGTTCTTCTACACGCCGAGCGCCGCCGCAGCCTGGGAAGACATCTACAGCCTCCAGACCGCAGTCACCTTCGGTCTACTGGTGCGAAATATGCATAGATGGGCAGCCCACTTGATGGTGCTGTCGGTATTTCTTCATATGGCTCGGGTCTTCTACCACGGTGCGTACAAGGCACCGCGCGAATTCAACTGGGTCATCGGCGTGATGCTCTTGCAGTTCACGCTGCTGCTTTCGTTCACCGGCTACCTGTTGCCGTGGGATCAGCTCGCTCTGTGGGCCGTTACCGTGGGAACCAACATGATGGGTTACACCCCAGTGTTTGGTGAGCAGGTTCGTTTCGTTCTTCTTGGTGGCGTCGAAATTGGCACCACAACCCTGCTGCGCTGGTACGTACTCCACGTGCTGATGCTGCCGTTCGTAACGGTCATATTTATGGCGATCCACTTCTGGCGAGTCCGCAAAGACGGCGGAATCTCCGGACCGCTGTAAATCCTGGCCAGATAAGAAACTTCTCTCACTCACTCTTCGTTAACTGACTATCTCCTTAGTGCTTAAGGAAAGGGAACACGTCGCATGACAGAAATCCCAGAACATCTCAGGAAGCGGGCCGAAGAAGCTCGCAAAAAGGCGGAAGCCGCAGCCGGTGGTGGCGACGCCGCAGCCGACGCGCCCGCCGCCAGTAGCGACGCGCCCGCCGGCGACAGCGAAGCCGCGAGCAAGATTCCTGCACACCTCCTCGAGCGCAGCAAGGCCGCCAAGGCAGCAAAGTCGAGCACCGAGGTAGCAACCGCTGGCACCGCAACTGCGGTTGCCGCTGCTCCCGCCGTTGCTGCCGCTCCGGTCGCCACCGGCCCGGGTGGTCACACCCAGCGCCTACTCACCGTGGTGAAGTCGGGCTCGATTCAAGATGTGAAGTCGGTACCTCAAGACAAGGTCCACGTGTGGCCGCACCTTCTGGTCGCCGAGTTTGTGGCCGCCGGTGTCATCACCGCATTCACCTTGATCTTCTCGATCTTTGTGAACGCACCGCTGCTCGAGCTGGCCAACTTCAACGAGACCCCGAACCCCTCGAAGGCGCCGTGGTACTTCCTTGGTCTTCAGGAACTGCTCACCATGTTCCACCCCATGGTCGCCGGTGTGACCATTCCCGGCATGGGCTTGATCTTGTTGGTCCTTGCTCCCTACATCGACAAGAACCCGTCGAACAAGCCTGAAGATCGCAAGTTTGCAATCTCGCTGATGACCATCCACCTGATGTGCTGGGCGGTGTTGGTCATCATTGGTTCGTTCTTCCGTGGTCCTGGTTTCAACTTCGTCTTCCCCTGGGAAGCCGGACTGTTCTTCGAGCTCTAAAGCTCACAACCCCCTTACCTCCTACCAAGCAAAGAAAGAAGCGTCGACATGGTTTATCTCATCATCGGCCTTGCTGTTCTGGCCCTGCTCGCCATCGTGGTTATCGGTGGTGCGCTTCGCCGCAACGACACCAACGAAGCTCTGGGATCGATCTCGCGCGAGACCATCAAGCGCGACATGGGCACCACCTCGTCTTCGTCGGTCGACGACGAAGAGCTCACCGGCAAGAAGTACGAGAAGTCGGTCGTCGCAACCCGCGAGCAAGAGTCGCGCGAACTTGTGCTTTCGCAGGCGCCGCCGCCCGCGCCCTACATCCCACCGGATCCTGAGCAGCTCGGCGTTACCCGTCGGATGTTCTTCAACCGCGGCATCATCGCCATGTTTGGTCTGGGCCTTTCGGGCTTTGGCGCAGCATGTATCGCCATGCTTTGGCCGACCGGTGTGTCGGGTTTCGGCTCGAAGATCAACGCTGGTCTGGTCGGCGAACTCGTCGCCGAGATCAAAGCGAACAACGGCTTCCTCTACAAGGCCGAAGGCCGTATGTGGCTCACCGAGTACCCGGCCGGCGCCATCGAAAAGGCTCGAGTCAACTACTCGGCTCCCGAACTTGCTGGCATGACCGCCGGCGTTGTTGCCCTCTACCAGAAGTGTCCTCACCTTGGCTGTCGAGTTCCCGAATGTGGAACCTCGCAGTGGTTCGAGTGCCCGTGCCACGGTTCGCAGTACAACCAGGTTGGCGAAAAGCGCGGCGGACCAGCTCCTCGAGGCATGGACCGCTTTGCCATGAGTGTCACCGACAAGGGCGAACTTGTCGTCGACACTGGAACCATCATTCAGGGTCCACCGATCGGTACGAACACCACCGGTCAAGAAGCCGAAGGTCCTAACTGCATCGGTCAAGCGACCGAACACTAAGCTCCACTCCCACTATCTACTACGGTCATTGCCTTGTCCTCTTTGTTGCTCCTCGCCGCATCAACCCAGCGAACTATCGCTTGGGTCCTCGCGCTTCTGGTCACGGTTCCCGTCATCTTCTTGGCAGTACGCCGAGCATTTGCGGTAATCACAAAAAGTGACCCCGAAGTCGGGTCCGAAATCGAGCTCGCCCCGAACCGCCTTCCCGCGGTTCCCGACGAGTTCCTCGAAGGCACTCGCCTCGACCGCAGCCTTGGTGCGGGCCTAGTAACCCTGGCGCTCATCGGTGTCACCTTGCCGCTCTACTGGCTCGGCGAACCGGGTCGTATCGACGGCGCCGAAGCAAACTTCGACCGCATCTTTACCTCTCGAGGCGGAAACTCCTACGAAGAGAACTGCACCGCCTGCCACGGCGCCGGCGGTACCGCCGGTATTGCCAGCTTCACCCTCACCGACTCGTCGGGTAACTACGTCTCCCAGGTCGACTGGGCAGCTCCGGCGCTCAACACCGTGCTCACCCGCATGAGCGAAGAAGAAGTAACCCACGTGCTGAACTTCGGCCGCAACGGCGTCATGCCGGCATGGGGTGGCCCCGGTGGTGGACCGCTCACCTCGCAACAGGTTCGGAACCTGGTGTTCTACATGCGGTCGATTCAGCTCGACTCCGAAACCATTCACGCCAACGTGCGCACCGGTGTCGAACAGCGCAAAGCGGCAATGTTCGCCGAAGAAGGCATGTCGAACGAAGACGCCGCCGCCGCCGCTGCTGACATGATGAGTAATGTCGACTCGATGTTGGCTCCGCTTCGAGCCGATGCCGAAGCATTGCTCGCCAGCCGGATCAGCGGTGTCGACCGGTTGCCCGAGGGCGAGATTCGCGACCTCGAAGAAGCCAAGATTGAAAGCCAGATTCAAAACATCGTGGCAGCCAAGCTGCTCGAAGATGACTTCGCCCAGACCGACCTGCTCATCGAGTGGGGCGAAGCGCTGTTCACCAACCGTGCCGACGGTGGCGTTTATGGTTGCGCTCGCTGTCACACCAAGGGCTTTTCGTACCAGGCGGTTGAGTCGGCCGAGCGGGTCGATGGCTCCCCGGTACTCGACGAGTACGTTCAAGGTGGCGGTGCCTTTGGTCCGTCGCTTACCGATGGTGCGACCTTGGGTCGTTTCCAAACCCCCGGCGAACAGCAGGGCTTCATTAGCCTTGGTTCCTCGGTCGGCGTGAACTACGGCTCGCCCGGCGCGACCTCCCAGGGCAGTGGCCAGATGCCAGGCTTCGGCGCTCGCTCCGAAGGTGGCAACGACTACAACGAACTACTGAGCCCGCCCGAAATTGCGGCGATCGTTGCGTACGAGAGGAACCTCTAATGCTGGATCAACTCGATCTCTTCCTCAACATCTATGCCGCCATTGAGTTCCGGCCCCAAATCGCCGGTGTACTCACCGTGCTGGTTTCGGTCCTGGTCCTTTGTGGCTCGGTGTGGCTGCTGTTGGTTACCAACAGCGGTATCCGCCTCGGAACCTTGGTTTCGCTCGCCGGGTTCTTCGGCTGGTTGTTCATCATGGGCATCACCTGGTGGATCTACGGCATTGGTTATGCCGGTTCGTCGCCGGTCTGGGTCACCAACGACATCAACCGGGGCGATCTAGGGGTGTCGGCGTTACCGGCAGCTCAGGAGTTGTCGTCGATCGAAAACCTCGACTTCACCGCCTTCGACTTGGTCGCCACCGGCGGCGATGAAGAAGCAACCAAGGAATACAACCGCACGCTCAACCTGGTCGACAGCGTCGATATCGACGACGTGATCTTGGCCGACGCAGTAAACGCGCAGTTCGGCAACACCTTGTTTGAGAACCTCAGCCTCGAACAACAAACCCAGGTGCAGCAGCGCGCTCGCGAACTCACCTTGGCTTCGCTCAGCGACGCCGACCGGGCCCAGCTCGAAGAAGACTTCAACGACTTTGTCGCCGATCAGACCTTGCGCAACGAAACGGTCACCTTCTCCGAACTGGCCGCCGTCGCCCCCGGACTCACCGACGAGGCCAACTTTGGCGGCATCGGCGACTGGCGACTGGTGAGCAGTGCCGGTGCTGGTGAAGCCCAGGCCCAAGCCTCGGCCGACGTAATCGAAGCCGGTGTGTTTGATTCGGCCGCCGAGTTTAAGTTCCTCGACACCTACGCCCGAGGCGGCAAGCCCAAGCGGGCCAGCAACGGCATGTGGGACCGGGTGACCAACAAGATCTCGACCACGATCAACATTCGCCACCCCGAGCACAACACGGTCGTTCGCCTCCAGCAGGTCAAGGCGCAAACTCCGGCTCCCGGCGAAGCGCCGCCCCGTCCGGTAGTCGACGAAGCCCAGCCAGTCGTCAACGTTGTTATGACCCGCGACCTCGGCAACCGTCGTTTCCCGCCGGCGCTGGTAACCGTTGGTTCGCTGCTGATCTTCCTGGCACTGTGCTACTTGCTCCACGTTCGCGACGTCGACGCCACCCAGCGTCGTGAAGCATTCGAAGCCGATCCCAAGGGTGAAGCAGCAAAGGCGAGCGTCTAACCAATGCTCGGCCAGTACCTTCCGGTTTTCGCACTCCTCGTTCTGGCAGCACTCTTTGCTTCGCTGAGCTTTGGTGCGTCTCGGCTGTTGGCGCCCCGTCGCCCCAACGACAAGAAGATGGCGCCCTATGAGTGCGGCATCATCCCGACCAAGGAAACCCCCGAGCGGTTCCCGGTCCGGTTCTTCCTGATCGCCATGATCTTCATCGTGTTCGATGTGGAAATCATCTTCTTCTACCCGTACGCAATCGTGCACCGCGAACTCGGCGCCTTCGGCCTGTTTGCCGTGCTCATCTTTACCGCTGCGGTATTTGAATCGTTCGTGTACCTGATCAGCAACGGCGCTCTCGATTGGGGCCCGGTCAAGAACGCTCGCCGACTCACCTCGGCCATTAGCTCGGATCGCACGGCCACCAGCACCGTTCGCAAGGTTGGCCTTGAAGGCCGCTACGACACGCCGCTGCCGGGCCGAGCACCCGAACCGGTCACCGCGCCGGGAGAGGCAGCATAAGCATGGGCTTGGGCGACGTACTGGACGAGGGATTTGAGGGCCTCGACCACAACTTCATCACCGGCAATATCGAAGACTTGGTGAAGTGGGCGCGAGCCCGCAGCTGTTGGCCAGCCACCTTTGGTCTGGCCTGCTGCGCAATCGAAATGATGGCCAGTGGTGCCGCTCATTACGATATGGCTCGCTTTGGCATGGAGGTCTTCCGGGCTTCCCCACGCCAAGCCGACCTCATGATCGTGGCCGGGCGGGTCAGCCAGAAGATGGCTCCGGTTCTTCGCCAGGTCTATGACCAGATGATGGAACCCAAGTGGGTTATCTCGATGGGTGTTTGCGCATCGAGTGGTGGCATGTTCAACAACTACGCCATCGTGCAGGGCGTCGACCAGGTTGTCCCGGTCGATGTGTATGCACCGGGTTGCCCTCCGGGCCCCGAAACCCTGCTGCACGCCATCATTACGCTGCACGGCATGATCGAAAGCGGCGAGCTCACCAAGCGTCGTGAAGAATCCGGCGCCGGAGCAGGACTGCTCATCGAACAGCGCGACGGTCAGCCTTCGCCTGTGAAGCTCGGACGTTAACCGTGGCCGAAGAAGAGACTCCGGCTGAGGCCGAAGAGACCGAAGAAGAAGCCGCCGACGCGGGCCCCGATGTACCCACTGCCTACGGCGTTCCGGTTACCGAATCGCGTGGTCAACAAACGTTGCACCCCAGCGCCGAGGAGCTTCACGCCACCGTCGAAGCACTCCAGGCCGAGGGGTATGACCAACTGATGGATGTCATCGGTGTCGACTACCTCACCCATGGTGCTCGCGAGTTGCCGGTCGAACCCCAACGGTTCGAAGTGGTGTACCTGTTGCTCAACCACGCCAAGCGCGAACGGATGACCGTTCGGGTGCAGTGCAGCGAAGACGAGCCCACCGTGCCGACGTTGTTCGACCACTTCCCCGGCGCCGAAACACCCGAACGCGAAGCGTACGACATGTTGGGGATCACCTTTGAGGGTCACCCCGACCTGTGCCGAATCTTGATGCCCGAAGACTGGGTAGGCCACCCACTGCGCAAGGACTATGCCGTTGGCAGCATTCCTGTGCAGTTCAAGGGTGCCCCGGCCCGCCGGTAGGAGAGTTGTATGACCACTACTGAAGATCGCACCGAATCAGGCTCGGCCGAATCCTCCGAACGGGTTCGCCGCCGCGGCGAAGACTCCGCCGTGCTGCGCATGTCCGAGGCCGAAGTCGCCCAACTCGCACTCGACGCTCCCGAGGTTGCGCTCGCAACCAACACCGAAGAGCGCACGATCATGAACATGGGTCCTTCGCACCCGAGCACCCACGGCGTGTTGCGCCTCGTGCTCGAACTCGAAGGCGAAATCGTCAAGCGGTCCAAGCCGGTTGTGGGCTACCTGCATACCGGCATGGAAAAGACGGCCGAAGAACTCACCTACATGCAAGGGTCGACCAACGTCACCCGTATGGACTACGCGTCGCCGCTGTTCTCAGAACTTGCGTTCTCGCTGACGGTCGAGAAGCTCCTCGAGGTTGAGGTCCCCGAACGGGCGACCTGGATCCGCATGATGATGTGCGAACTCAACCGCATGTCGTCGCACCTGTTGTTCATGGCCACCAACGGCATGGACCTCGGCGCGGTCTCGATGATGATCTACGGCTGGCGCGAACGCGAAGAGGTATTGCGCTTCTTCGAAATGGTCACCGGTTTGCGGATGAACCACAACTACATCCGCCCGGGTGGCGTTGCGGCTGATCTTCCCGACGGCTGGGAGAAAGAGGTCGAGCGACTGCTCGCCATGATCCCGCCTCGCCTCGAAGAGTACGACGTGCTCATGACGGGCCAGCCCATCTGGCGCGAACGCCTCCAAGGTGTGGGCGTGCTCAACAGCGAAGAAGCGCTCGCGCTGAGCGCGACCGGCCCGATCCTGCGCTCGACCGGCTACGCCTGGGACCTTCGCCGCGACGAGCCGTACCTCGCCTATGACCAAGTCGACTTCGACGTAGTGGTCGGAACCTACGGCGACTGCTTCGACCGGTACGCGATCCGACTCAACGAGATCCGCGAGTCGATGCGCATCGTCCAACAGTGCCTCGACATGATGCCCAAGGGCGACTACCGGGTGCAGGACAAGAAGGTCACCCCGCCGCCTCGTGCTCGTATCGATGAGTCGATGGAAGCGCTGATCCACCACTTCAAGATCTTCACCGAGGGGTTTAAGGTTCCTGAAGGCGATGCCTACGTTGCGGTCGAGTCACCCCGGGGTGAACTTGGTTGCTACATCGTCTCTGACGGCGGGCCAAAGCCCTACCGGATGCACATTCGTGGACCGAGTTTCATCAACCTGCAAACCATGCCGCACCTGATGTACGACGGACTCATCGCCGATGGCGTGGCCGTGATCTCCTCGGTCGACCCAATCATGGGAGAGGTGGACCGTTAGTGGCTCGTCTCAATGCTGAAAGCCTCACGATCGCCCACGACATCATTGCCCGGTACCCGCGCAAGAAGTCGGCCGTTATCCCGCTGCTGCACCTCGCCCAAGAACAAGACGGCTACGTCACCAACGACGCGATGGCCCACATCGCCGAGCTCACCGACGTGACGGCGGCCGAGGTCATCGGTACCTGCACGTTCTACGAAATGTTCAAGACCCACCCGGTCGGCAAGTACGTGATCAACGTCTGCACCAACATTTCGTGCCAGCTCAACGGCGGCGAAGAACTGCTGGAACATCTTGAGGAAACCCTCGAGATCCGCTCGGGTAGCACCACCGCCGACGGCCTATTCACGATCGAAGACTACGAGTGCCTGGCCGCCTGTACCGAAGCACCCTGCATGCAGGTGAACTACCGGTACTTCCACCGGATCAGTAACGACGAAGTCGACGGCGTCATCGCCGATCTTCGTGCCGGCAAACTCGCCGACACGATTCCCGGTCACGGGGTGCTCCAGCGCACTCGCCAGACCATCCCCGCGGACAAGCTGGCCGGCATTGCGCCGCCCGAGTCGGTCACCGACGCTCCGGCCTGGATGGCCCGCAACGAACCAGTTCTCGCCGCCCGCGCTGCTGCTGAAGCCGCAGCCAAAGCCGCCGAGGAAAACTCCGGAGGCGACAGCTAATGGCCACCAACCAGTACGTGCCCCACGCCGCCGGTTACGTCGACAACGAAGGCCCAAAGATCGTCTCGTCGCGGTTCATCCACGACGACAGCCATACCCTCGAGCGTTCGCTCGCCACCGGCGGATACGACGGCCTCAAGAAGGCGCTCACCAAAGCGCCGATCGAAGTTCACGACGAGGTCCGGGCCGCAGTGCTTCTTGGTCGCGGTGGTGCGGGTTTCCCGGCCGGCGTGAAGTGGGGTTTCTGCCCTCCCGGCAAGTGGCCGATGTACCTAGTGGTCAACGGCGACGAGTCTGAGCCAGGCACCTACAAGGACCGTCTCCTTATGGAGAACGATCCGCACCAGCTCATCGAAGGCTGCCTTATCGCCTGTTACGCCCTCGGTCTCTCGCAGTGCTTCCTGTACGTGAGAGGCGAGATGGCCTTGGCGCAAGAACGCATCGCCGATGCCCTCAACGAGGCGTACGCCGCCAACCTGGTCGGCAAGAACATCCTCGGTACCGACTTCTCGGTCGATGTTGTTCTGCACTGGGGTGCCGGCGCCTACATCGTTGGTGAAGAAACCGCGCTGATCGAAAGCCTCGAAGGCGAGCGGGGTATGCCCCGGCTGAAGCCCCCGTTCTTCCCAGCTGCCATCGGGCTCTACGGCCAGCCGACCATCGTCAACAACGTCGAAACCTTGTCGAACCTGCCGTGGATCATGGTCAACGGCGCCGA
>CALHTF010000079.1 GCA_938038815.1 uncultured Acidimicrobiales bacterium
GAGGCCTGGGCCGCGGCGGTTGTCGTTAGCTTGGAGGTCTTCGACATGCACCAGACGGCTGAGGGTCATCGCTTTGCGCAGTGGTGGCGGAAGTTCGGTCGGGCCTAGGCGGCTCGGTCCGGTGGCGCCTTCGCGGCGAAGTACTTGCCAGGTGGCATCGGTGTCGTCGAACAGCAACAGCACAACAGCGTCGAACTCAAAAAGGCTGCGTAGTCGCGCCATCGTCGTGTCGAGTACCTCGGGCATGTCGAGCGACGCCGGCAAGGTTTGTGCGATTCGGTGCAAGGAGAACAACAGCGCGTTGGCGTCAGAGAGCCGTTCGAGCCGGTCGAGGGCCATGGTTCGTTGGCGGTCGGCCTCGCCAGAGATCCGGCGTGAGTATCCGGCGACCAGGGCAACCAGCAGCAAGATAATCGTCCACTGGGCGGCGTTGCGCAGATCGACATCGCTCGCCGGAGTGCCGAGGATGGCGGCCAAGGTAACCGAACCCCCAGCCACGCCCCCGATTCTCAACGCGAACGAGAAACCTCGGGCAAAGCCGGCCACGATCACCGCGGTGAGCAGCGAAAAGACGAAGGGCGAGTCCCATTTTCCCGTCGCGACCACGGCCGCGACGTGCATGGCGACCTCGCCGAACAACAAGATGAAGCCCCGAAGTTCGCCCGTGTAGCGAATTGGCTCGATGGTACGAAAGATCGTGTAGCCAATAAGGGCACCACACACCGCAACCACCGACATGTCGGCGACAAGGAACGCCGGAATCGATAGGGCGAGCGAAACCGCGGTGGTTCCCCACCGAATGGCAAGGATCGCTGGGGCAAAGGCGGCTACGCGATCTTGGTCAGGCCGGCTGGGTTCGGTGGACAACGGGGGTGAGCCGTCTCGCGACACGGCCAGACCGCGCAACGATCGCGACCGAAACGGGCGCAGCTGACGGAGCTGACGGAGCCGCTGACGGTCGACTGCCGCCTGGTCGTCGGGCATCGTTTCTGTTGGTTCGTTGGCCATGACCCTACCGATGTGCCACCGCGGTCGCAGTGGTCCATATGGCCTATCGACCGTGCGGCGCCAAAGTTGATGCGGTACGTTCACGCCATGCTTGAGCTTGGCCTGACCGGTGGAATCGGTAGCGGGAAATCAACCGTTGCACAGTTGCTCGTCGATCGAGGTGCGGCGTTGATCGACGCCGACCTGATCGTCCGCGAGCTCCAGTCCCCCGGCGGCGAGGTGTTCGCCGCCATGGTCGAACGGTGGGGCGACAAGATCGTCGGCGTCGACGGCAACCTCAACCGCCCGGCGGTGGCCGAGATCGTGTTCAACGACCCCGACGAGCTCACCGAGCTCAACAACATCGTGCATCCGCCGGTGATCACCGAAATGGCTCGCCTGCGCGAAGAGCTTGCCAAGACCGACAAGGTGGTCATCAACGACATCCCACTTCTGGTCAAGAAAGAGGGCGAAGAGGCCAACCACGACTATGACCACCTCAAGGGCATCATCGTGGTCGACCTGCCGACCGAGATCGCGGTCGAACGCCTCGTGGCCTTCCGAGGTTTTGACAAAGCCGACGCCGAGGCCCGCATGGCCAACCAAGCCAGCCGAGAGGATCGTCTCGCCGTCGCCGACTTTGTGATCGATAACGCCGGGCTCGTCGAAGACCTCGAACCCCAGATCGACAAGTGCTGGGCGTGGATTGCGTCGTTGCGGTAACAGTCTGGTTTCGCCGCTAACGGCGCGCTAACGCCGAGGTTCGATGATTGGCTGACCTTACGATCACGAAAGCGGGCCGGCTATGAGTTCTGTTGGGTCTGCCCAGAGTTTGGTTGATGTTCGTTGTTAGAAGTTTCAGGCCGCCTGTTGGGCGGGTTGGTTGATTGTTTCGAACTCTATTGGGGTGAGTTTGCCGAGGCGACGTTGGCGACGTCGCCGGTGGTAGGTGCGTTCGATCCAGATGATGATCGCAAGGCGCAACTCGTCTCGGGTAGCCCACGGTTGCCGGTTCAGCACGTTCTTCTGAAGAAGCGCAAAGAACGACTCTGCGGCAGCGTTATCGCCCGCAGCGCCGACTCGGCCCATCGACCCGACCATGTCGAGTTCGTTCAATGTGGACACGAACGCCCGTGATCGAAATTGGCTGCCCCGGTCGGTGTGGACCGTCACGCCACGGCTGTCTCGTCGTAGGCCAGCGTTGCGGATCGCTGCGACAGCCAACGCGGCAGTCATGTTGTTGGCCATCGAGTAGCCAACGATCCGGTTCGACCACAGATCTTTGAACACGCACAAATACAGCCGGCCTTCACCCGTCCGATGTTCGGTAATGTCGCCCACCCAACGCTGATTCGGTCGATCGGCCGTGAAATCGCGATCGACAAGATCGTCATGAACCGGCGGCCCCGGCGTCTTGGACCTTCGCCCCGGTTTCTTGGTCGTCGTTGACCAGATCCGATGCTCCTGGCAAAGCCGTTGCACACGGTTCTCCGAGACGCGATGGCCTTTGCGTTCGAGCTCGTCGGCGATGAACCGGTAACCGAACTCGGGATCATCTTCATGTATGTCGAGCATCTCGTTCACCAGGTGAGCGTCGTCCCAATCACGATCCGAGCACGGTCGGGCCCGCCACTTATAGAACGCTTGCGGGCTGAAGCCCAGCACACGACATGTGGTTGTGACCCGCACGCCCTCGCCGGCGAGTTCTTCCACGAGCGGGTAACTCATTTTGGGGAGATATCTTTCGCGAAGAACGCCGCCGCACGCCGCAAAATCAGGTTCTCTTCTTCGAGTACCCGGTTGCGTTTCTTCACCTCCCGCAACTCATCAGCCTCAGCCTTGGTCAGACCAGGCCGGACCCCATCATCGATATCAGCCTGGGCGACCCAGTTATAGATCGACGCTTCTGACACGCCGAAATCCTGCGCCAACTGGCTAAACGGTGTGTCGCCCTGACGGGCCACACGCACCACATCGTCACGGAACTCTTTCGGATAACGCTTTCCCATGATGTCCATCCTTACCGAGACCAAGCCTCGAATCGAGAACATCAACCAATCAAGGGGCAGACCCGTTCAACAAACACGCCCCACACAACAACGAGGTGGGGTTTGTTTCGTCGCCGACCATCACCAACATTGAGCCGCCAGTCGTTGGAATCGGTGCAACAACCGAGATCGTCATCTTTGGCACGGGGTTCGTCGAGGGCCTGGTGCACTCGCTCAACACCGACCTGGTCAACCCGGGCGCGGATGGCATTGAATTTGTCGATGTGAAATACGAGGGTCCAGGAAAGCTCAGTGCAACGGTGGTCGTCCGAAACGGCACTGCTCCCGGCTCGAAGCAGGTGAACCTCATCATCGACGGCACGGGGCCAGGCACCGATAGCGGCGCCTTCGCCTTCTGCCCGAACTGCATGACGTTCTCGAACTAAACCGTCGCTTGAACACCCGAACCGTCCAGTTGCACACTCAAACTTTTGTGTGCTTGCATCCAGGATCCGGCCGAGGTTACGTTCGTCGCCACTGAGTTCGTTTAGCCGTCGTTAATCGACGTACACCAAACTCTTCGGTGCTAGTTCGCGGGAAACTAACTACAGAAAGAGCGGGACAATGTTTAGGCGGGGAAAAACGCGACAGCTGCGTTTGAGCGCGCTGCTGGCAGGATTCGCAATGATGGCGGCCGGTTGTGTTCATATGCAAGCGCTCGATGGCAGCATTCAAGACGTGTCGGGCGACGGGCGGTATGTCCTTACCCGCACTACAGAATCCTTTACCGTGTTCGACGACAACGACACCTGGGATCTCTATAGGATCGACACGACCGATGGGTCGAAGCTATGGGTATCTCCATCAAACGGCGGGAGTTCAGCCGGTGATGGCGCCGTGTGGTCTGGGGAGATGAGCGACGACGGTCGCTACATCGCCTTCTCGTCGTCGTCAACCAACCTGGTGGCTAGCGATACCAACGGGTACGACGATATTTTCATTCGAGACACCGTCAATCTCACGACCGAGGCTTTGACCGCGGGTAACGGGAACAGCTCGGAGCCGACTATTTCGGGTGACGGGTCCTGGGTTTACTACGTCTCTTCGGCGACCGACCTGGTGTCCCCGGCGACCTCGTGGTCGAACATCTTTGGTTGGTGGCGGCCGTCCGGCACCACTGAGCTCGTCTCGACCGATTCGAGCGGAAACTCTACGAGCGGAAACTTTGAGCCGCAGACCAACTACGACGGCTTTGTCGTCGTTTGGAAATCTAGTAGCTCTTCCCTTGTCATGGACGATACGAACGCCAATTTCGACGTATTTGTTCGGTGGGATCCGCCCACCGCAAGCGGCGGGCTCATTATACAACGGGCGTCCACCGGCCCGGCCGGACAACAAGCAACCGGCGGAGTCTCTGGTCGACCCCATGTTTCGGGCGACGGCACGCACGTAACGTTCGAATCAGACGCCACCAATCTCGTTTCGGGTGACACCAACGGCGAACAAGATATTTTTGTCAAAAACCTCAACACCGGGGCGATCGAGCGGGCAAGTGTCTCGACCAGTGGCACCCAAGGCACTGGTGAGAGCGCTCAGCCGTGGACAACCAATGATGGTCGCCACATCGCCTTCCGGACCCAAGCATTCGAGCTAAACGGCGGGATACCGGGCGGCTGGGTAACCGTCGTTCGAGATACCGAGACCGATACAACAACCGTAATGAACACTGACCAACTCGGGGCGCCGACGGGCAGTGGTAGCGGCAATTCTGGCAGCGCGTTTCAGACAAGAATATCTGGCGACGGAAACTACGTGACCGTGTATGACCGTCTCGGTGAAATGTTGCCGGGGTCGTCCAAATCACAGTTCTTCCGATTCGTTTCGAACCCCACCATCGACAGCATCGAGCCGAACCTGGTCGAGATCGGCGCCGACACCGAGGTCGTGATACTCGGATCCGGGTTTGTTGAAGGCCTCAACCATTCACTCAACACCGACCTCGTCAATCCAGGCACCGATGGCATCAAATTTCTCGACGTCAAATATGTGGGCCCAGGAAAGCTGAGTGCAACTGTAGTTGTTGATAACGGGGTTGCGCCTGGCTCCAAACAGGTGAACCTCATCATCGACGGCACGGGGCCAGGCACCGATAACGGCGCCTTTGCCTTCTGCCCGAACTGCATGACGTTCTCGAACTAACACCACACCAGCAAACTGAATCAGGTGTCAGACACCTGATTCAGTTTGGGGTGGTTCGGGCCACGCCTGCGCCCACCAGGGCGAGGGCGGTGGCGACGACCAAGGTGGCGTTTACGCCGCTGAACGAGACCACGCTTGCGGCGACGATGCCACCGACAAACTCGCCGAGGCTGCCGGTTTGGCCGACAATCGAGTGCACGGTGGCTCGGCTGGCATCGTCGGTGTGCGGGTTGACCCAACCAGCGATCACCGGCTGCAACGACTCCCATGCCGTGTCGTGGAGCAAAATGCCGAGCGCTACCAACGCGACCGGCGGCGCAATGACGAGCGCGGTGCCAGTCGCCATGACCGCTATGAGTCCAGCGGTTACCAGTCGGAACGACACGCCATCGCTCAGGCGTCGTTCGATCGCCCACACGGCTGCGGCGGCACCGATGGCCACAACCACAAAGAGCCCACCCATAAACGGCAGCGACTGATCGTCGAAGTCGCCCCGAACCAAGAATCGTTCGAGGCCCAGCCAACCAACGGCGGGCGTGGCCAGGCTCAGCAGGAAGGTCACCAGCAAAATGCGGCGGATCACCGGGTTACCGGTTGCAATCCGCCGACCCTCGGTGGCGATCTGGCGGAACGACAGGTCGGAGTCGGCGTTGCCGACCCCGTCGAGCGCAGGAGCTACCAATAAGCCACCGAGCAGAGACACCACACCGAAGATGGCGATCGTGCCCTGGATCGACCACAACCCGAGCAGCACGGTTATCGGCACGGTCACAACGTTGACGAGCAGGATAGCGATCTGACGGCGCACGATGATGCTGCTTACCTCGTCGGACTCCAACGCCTCGTCGCCGCCGAATTGGTCGGCCAGCCAGGCGATGTCGGCGCCGCTTCGGAAGGTCCATCCCAGGCCCATCAGCGCCAAACTCACCAACATCACGAGGTAGTTCGAGGTTGCGGCGTGCAACAGCAGCGACGCCCCGATCAACACGAACGAGATCTGCACCGACCAGCGCCGGCTGAATCGGTCGGCGACGATGCCGGTGGGAACCTCGGTAAAGAGCACCCCAGCTTCGAGAGCGAGGCCGAGCAGCACGACCCGAGCCGGGCTAAAGGCGAGCTCGCTAATCCACCAAACGCTGCCAACCAGGAAGAAGCTCCACAACGGAACTTCGCCCAGGATGCCGACAATGGTGAACGTGCGCGCTGGCGAGGAAGACCGCATGGTTACTTCCGGGCGACCAGCAAGAACTCGTGGCTATCGACCGTCGGCTCATTACGCCCGTAGGCACCAGGGCTCACCGACCAAATGTTCTCCGCCGTGAGGCCAACCCTCGCGCTCAGCAGTCGGAGCTCGCGGGGCGTGAAGCAACTGGTCCACAGGTTGGCTTCGAGTTCGGCGCCGGGCACATCTCGAACAACCGTCTTCTCACGGTTCACACCCTTGGCTGCGTCGAACGAGTCGTGGTCTTCGAGGAACCGAACCTGAAAGTACGACGAGAACGCCGACACCGCGGCCCGACCACCCGGCTTGAGCGCCCGAGCAATACCCGCCAGTACCACCGCGTCGGGGTCGAGCGCCTCGGCGTCGGCACCCGGGCCGCCAGCCAACCCGAACGCTCCCTGACATAACGAGATAGCAGCATCGAACTCCTGGTCGAACGCCAAGGTGCGGGCATCGGCCCGCTCGAACGTAGCCCCTTCAGGAGCGTCGGCGTTCGCTAGGTCGACAAAGGTCTGGGAGATGTCGACACCGACTACCCCGATCCCCCGCTCGGCCAGCCCGTAGGCGTGTCGACCCGGGCCACAGCCCACATCGAGCACCCGGTCGCCGGGCGAGAGTTCCAACGCGTCGACCAGAAACTCGACCTCTTGGTTCGTGCCGCGGGTAAACGAGTACTTCAGATACGCGTCGCCCATGTGGTCGGCCAACGGCTCAAACCAATGGTCGCCAGAATCCTCGGTTGGGTCAGACACCCCTCTACTTTGCGTCAGCCCAGGTCTTGGCGAAAGTGAGATTCACCTCAAGCGGCACCCGAAGGTCGAATGCTTGGGCCATTACCTCGGTGGTCAGCGCTTCGAGCGTGTCGTGTTCGGCCGGTGGAACTTCGATCACAACCTCGTCGTGCACCTGCAAGATGATCTCGGACTCAAGGCCCTCGTTCTCGATCCGTTCGTCGAGGTTCACCAGCGCCACCTTAAAGATGTCGGCGGCTAGGCCTTGGATACCGGCGTTCATGGCTTGGCGCTCGCCGGCTTGGCGAATCCGGAAGTTACTCGACGACAGCTCGGGGATCTGGCGGCGGCGGCCAAACAAGGTTTCGGTGTACCCCTTCTGACGGGCTTGCTTCACCGTGTTGTCCATGTAGGCCTTCACCGACGGAAACGCCTCGAAGTAGGCATCGAGAATGTCGGCTGCCTCGCTGGTCGGAATGCCTAACCGCTGACCAAGGCCATATGCCTCCATGCCGTAGGCCAGCCCGTACGAAACCATCTTGGCTTTCGATCGCTGCTCGGTAGTAACAGCATCGCTGGCCACGTCGAACACCCGCGACGCGGTGGCGTTGTGAATGTCGTCGCCCGCCTCGAAGGCCCCGATCAGACCGGGGTCTTCGGCCAGGTGAGCGATGCACCGCAGTTCGATCTGGTTGTAGTCGGCGATGAGGAACTCCATGCCGTCGCCGGGCACAAACGCCTTACGGAAGCTGCGACCCATTTCGGTTCGAACCGGAATGTTATGCAGGTTGGGTTGATCGGAGCTGAGCCGACCGGTGCGAGCCACCGTCTGGTTAAAGGTCGCCCGAATGCGGTCGTCGTCCTGCACGGCGGCCAGCAAACCTTCGCCGTAGGTCGAGCGCAGCTTCTCGACCTCGCGGTAGTCGAGCAGGTTGTCGACGATCGAATGCTCGCCCCGCAACTTCTCGAGCGACGCCGCGTCGGTGCTGTACCCGGTCTTGGTCTTCTTCTGCGGCTTCAGGCCAAGCTCGTCGAACAGGATCTCACGCAGCTGCTTGGTGGAGTTCACGTTGAAGTCGCGGCCGGCATCGTCGATGACGGCTTGGCGTAACCGATCGGTTTCGGACACCAAGTTGTCGCGCAGGCGCTGCAGCTCGGCCCGGTCGACTCCCACGCCGACGTTCTCCATCTTGGCCAGCACCCGAACCAACGGAACTTCGATGTCGTCGTTGAGCTCTTTCAAACCTTGGGCGGCCAACGCCTCAGACATCGGGCCAACCAACCGGTCGACGGCGAGCGCGTTGCGGGCCGCCTCGAGGGCCGAATCGGCCACCGGGTCGCCGCCGACGCCATCGAAATCGAGCTGACCTTCGGCGACCTCGGGCCCATCGTCCTCAGGGAACGCAAAGTCGCCGTAGCGCTTGAGCAGGTCGGCCAGCACATACCGGGTTTCGGCTGGGTCGAGCAGGTACCCGGCGAGCATCGTGTCGAGTTGCAGCGACCGAGGGTCGATATCCATGTCGAGGAACGTGTGGGCCAGGGTCTTGGCGTCGTGGGTCGCGATCGGGCGACCACCGGCTCCGGCCATTGCGGCAAGTGCCTCGACGACCTTCGGGTCCTTCACGATGGCGGGCGACAGCCAGGTGACTTCGTTGTCGGTCGTGTTGGTCACGATCGCCAAACCACCGGCCACATCGCCTTGGCCTTCGGCGATCGCCAACGGCTCGGTGCCCTTCGCCAACTTGGCGAGCAGCTTCACCGCGTCGGCGGCCGATTCGCACGGCATCATTTCGGCTTCGAGGACCTCGTACGATCCAGCGTCGTCGCCGAGGCGACCTTCGAGCACTTCGTTGAGTCGGTCGAACAGCGAGCGGAACTCGAGGAACTCAAAGAGCTTGCGTACCTCTTCGATGTCGATGTCGCCCATCACCAACGAGTCGAGGTCGACGCCGTGTTTCACGTCGCGCAGCAGCACCATCATCTCGAGGTTCGAGCGAACGTTGGCCTCGTTGTTCCCGAGGTTCTCTTTGAGCTTGGGGGTTTGCTCGTCGAGGTGTTCGTAGATGCCGTCGATCGAGCCGTACTTATGCAACAGCTTCGCTGCGGTCTTCTCCCCTACCCCGGGTACTCCAGGAAGGTTGTCGCTCTTGTCGCCCCGCATCGCTGCGTACTGCACGTACATGGTGGGGTGCACGCCAGTGCGTTCTTCGATGCCCGCTTCGTCGTAGAAGGCGTAATCCGACACGCCCCGCTTGTTGTAGAGCACCCGGATATGTGGGTTCTCGACCAGTTGGTACGAGTCGCGGTCGCCGGTGACGATGATCGAATCGTCGCCCCGGTCGCGAAGCTCGGTGGCGAAGGTGGCGATGATGTCGTCGGCCTCAAACCCGGCCATCTCCACCACCGGCAATTCGAGGACCTCAACCACTTGGCGAACCAGGCCCATCTGCTGGCGCAAGATGTCGGGCGCCGCCTCGCGGCCCGCCTTGTAGGTCTCGACCATCTTGTGCCGGAAGGTTGGTTCGGGCCGATCGAAGGTCACCACCACACCGTCGGGCTTGTGGTCGCGCAACAGGTTGATAAGCATCGACGTAAAGCCGAACACCGCGTTAGTGACCTGCCCCGAGGCGGTCGCCATATCGGTCGGGAGCGCAAAGAACGCCCGGTAGGTAAGCGAGTTTCCGTCGATGAGCATGTAGGTCTTGGCCACGGCTGCACAGTAGTAGGCCACGCCGACACGATCTCACCCAGCGCCTCGCCCAGCGCCACCCGCGGTAGCGGCTGAACTACGCTCACGCCGTGGCATCGCGCGACCAACAAACCCCAGGCCACGAGGCCGTCGAACGGTGGTTCATCAAGCAAGGCCTCCCCCACGCCATTCACGACTACTCGGCGAGCACCGATGTGCTGACCCGAGCCACGCCGTTCCTTTCGTTGGTGTTCCTACTCGAAGCAATGACGACCTTTGGCGACCGGTTCAACGGCTGGGCTCAGGCCGGGGTGTTCGCCCTTGCTCTCGCGCTGCTCGCCGGTGCGGTGGCGGTCGTGAACCGAATCCGCGGCCGTCGACCGTTTGCCCTCCCAAACGACATCGGCATCCTCGAAGTGATGCTCTTTATCTTTGGGCCAGCGCTGCTGCCGCTGATCTTTAGCGGCGACCGGGCCTCGGGCTTCGTCATCCTCATCGTGGCCAACATCGTGATCTTGGGGCTAACCTACTTCGTCGTCAGTTTCGGCATGATCCCCATGTTCCGTTCGGGGGCCGGCCACATCGCACGCGAGGTCGGCGGACTTGGGCGGCTCATGATGCGCTCGCTGCCCCTCCTCTTGCTCTTCGCCACCTTCTTGTTCCTCAACGCCGAGATGTGGCAGGTTGCCCACGACTTTACGCCTGCCTTCTACACGATCTCGGTTGGTCTGGTCGGAGCGATCGCCTTTGTGTTCCTGGCGCTGCGCATTCCGAGCGAGACCGTGTCGCTGGCGGGCTTCGATAGCTGGGCCGAAATTTGCGACCGGATCGAGGCGTGCGGCGCTCCGATCAGTACCGAGTGCCGTCCCGACCTCGCCGATCCCCCACGGGTCGACGATCTCGACCGCGTCGACCTGTTGAACATCGGCGTTCTGCTGTTCATGCGCCAGGCGGTACAGGTTGCCCTTGTCGCCTTGGTGATCGGCGTCTTCTACGTGATCTTCGGCCTCTTCGCCGTGCGAGAAGAGACCATCCTGCAGTGGACCCAGCTCACGCCCGATACCTTCTCGAACTCCCTCATCGGCGACCGCATCACCCTCTTTGGTGCCGAGCTGGCCCTCACCAAGGAGCTGTTGTTCGTCTCCGGTTTCATCGCCGCTTTTTCGGCGCTGCAGTTTGCGGTATCGCTACTGACCGACAGCACCTACCGAGACGAATTCTTCGCCGACGCCGCCAACGATGTCCGCAACGTGCTGGCCACCCGAGCGTTGTACCGTCACGAAATTCAGCGGGACGCAGCGTAGCTAGTCGAGCGTGACCAGAAATTCGAGGAGGTCGGCGGTGACTTCGTCGGGCTTTTCTTGTTGCACCCAATGTCCCGCACCCTCGATGATCTTTTCGCCTCGGTAGTCGACAAACCGGTCGGCGTGACTATCCGACCGGCCACTCATGCCTTGGTCGGCGGCTTCGACCACGAAGTCCTCACGCCCGCCGAGGAACCGGGTCGGCACCTGCACTTTGGCTTCGTGCCACGGGCGCAGCAGTTCCCAGTTGCGGCCGAGGTTTCGGTAGTAGTTGATCGGCCCACCAAAGCCGCTGCGGGCAAAGGCTCGGCAGTAGTTCTCGAACTCGTCCGCGGTCATGAACGGAGGCAAGGCGTTGGGGTCGTCGGGATCGGGTTCGTGCGCCGAAGCCGACCACATGACCGACCGAATCGACGAGATCGGGTCGGCGTCGAGCAGCGCCTCGACCGGGTTGTCCTGGTCCTGGAACGCCACCATGTAGCCGAAGGGACCTTCGGGGTCGGCTTCGCGGATCCGGTCGTCGAAACTCATCTCGCCCCGGGGCTGATATGGCACACTCATCAGCATCAGACCGTTGAACCGGTCAGGGCGGAACAGGGCGGTGTTCCAGGCGATGATCGAACCCCAGTCGTGTCCGACCAGCGTTGCCTGGTCGACCTCGAAATGGTCGAGCAACCCAATCACATCACCGGCCAGTCGAAAGATGTCGTAGTCGATCACCTTGGCGGGCGCGTCGCTCCAGCCGTAGCCCCGCTGGTCGGGGGCGATCACTTGGTAGCCGGCATCGGCGAGGGCGTGAATCTGGTGCCGCCACGAGTAGCCGATCTCGGGGAACCCGTGAAGCAACACAACCGTTGGGCCCTCGCCGGCCACGGTGACCGAAAGGTTGATGGGCGGTGCTCCGACCGCAATCGAACGGATCTCGGAACTCGCCATGTTCTTGCGACTTTCTAGACGTCGGCCTGGCGGCCGTCGAGCACTTCCTGGGCTACTACTCGCATGGCCTTACGTTCGGCCATCGCGGTCTTTTGGATGAAGTCGAACGCCACCGCTTCGGTGATGTTCTGATCGTCGATCAGCTTGCCTTTGGCCCGGTCGACAATCTTGCGAACCTCGAGTCGCTCTTCGAGCTGGTCGACCTGTTCAGAGATCGCTTGATACTCGCGGTGGCGAGCAAGAGCGATCTCGACGGCGGGCACAAGTTCGCTCGATTGAAACGGCTTGATCAAGTACGCCAGCACACCGGCGTCACGAGCCTTTTCGATGAGGTCGCGTTGGCTAAAGGCGGTGAGGATCACCACCGCGGCACCCCGCTCTTGGGAAATCTCCCGGGCGGTTTCGATCCCGTCGAGGCCGGGCATTTTGATGTCGAGAATCGCCACGTCTGGCTTGAGTTCGCGCACCAGGCGCACCGCTTCGTCGCCGCGGCCGGTATCGCCCACCACCTCGTAGCCCTCGGCTTCGAGGGTCTCTTTGAGGTCGAGGCGAATAATCGCTTCGTCCTCGGCGAGGATGACCCGTACTCGCTGGTCGGTCGTTGGTCGTTCGTCGTCGGATAGCTCGGCCATAGAAGTGTGGTTAAGACTCCGCAGTCAGTCGGTCGAGCAGATCGTCTTGGGATTGCTCGAGTTTGAGAATTTTGGCCGTCAGATCGTCGCGGTGTTTGATCATCGACGACGCATGACGTTCGGCGTCGCGGTGTTCGCGGTCGGCGCCAGCGGTTTCGGACACCAGTGCACGAAGCCGCGCATCTTCGGCCTCGTCGGCAAAGTGGGCCAACTGTTCGTTGGCAACGTGCAGGTCTTCGCGCAAGCGTTTGAGCTCATTCGAGACCTCGATCAGGCGGCGTTCCACCAGCGACTTTGACACCAGACCACTCTAGGACTCGCCGGACAAGAACCAAGAACCAGTATTAGGCCAAGAAGCCAAGGTCGCGGGTGGCGAAGTTGGCCAGTTCGGGAAACGCTTGATCGAGTTGGCCCTCGCCGAGGCCCATCCACCGGCCAAGGGTGGCGCCATACTGGCCAATAGACGTGGTTGGGATCAGTCGGCCGGCAAAGTTGCCGCGCTCGTCGGTGGTGTCGTCGGGATTGTTCTCGACCGCCAAGCTCGGGAAGGTGCCGTAGCGTCCCGACTTCACGGCTCCGCCCCACACGAAGGCGTTGCCGCCCCACGCGTGGTCGGTGCCATCGCCGTTGCTGGTCAGGGTCCGACCGAAGTCGCTGGCGGTAAAGGTGATCACCGAATCGGCGACCCCGAGATTATCGATCGCCGTCTGGAACGCGGTGACCCCGGAGTCGAACTCGTCCATCAACGCCGGGAATCGGCCGGCCTGATCGCCGTGGGTGTCCCAGCCCCCGAGCCCCACAAAGAACACCTGCCGCGACATGCCAAGTTGCTCGCGAGTGGCGATGAGTTTGGCGATGGTTTCAAGCCGGCCGCCAAGGGTTCTTGGGTTTACGTCCATCCCCACGTCGGTGTTTTGGGTGACATCTTGCAACTCCTCGGTGACGGTGACCGCCCGCGAGATCGACCCCGACGCCGCCCGGTCGAACGGGTTGAGCGATGCGGTGGCTCCGGCCAGGCCGGCTTCCATCGCCGCCTGCAAACTTTCCGACGAATCGATCCAGTCCCGCAACGACGAGTCGTAGCCGAGCATCCGTTCGATCGACACGGTCGAGGACAACCTCGAGTAGCCAACCCGTTCCGATGCCAACCACGGGATCGACCCGCCGAGCGAGAACGACGGCGCCACAATGCCCCCCGTCGACGCCGCGGCGATCGCTCCTCCCCAACCGGTATCGAGGCTGACCTGTGGGCGCCCGGTCTGCCAAAGCTTCTGTTGAGCATCGTGGGCGAACAACGCCTGGGGCATGGTGACCGAACCCAAGAAGTCGGCCCGGGTCGTTGGGCGGATCAACGGCCCAACGTTTTGCACCACCGCCAAACGGTTCGAGGCCGCGATGGCGGCGAGTCCGGGTAGGCCGGGGTTGAGGCCAAACGCTCCGTCGTGGATACCCAACAGGTCGCCGGCGGGCACGGCAAACGATCCACGGGTCGCGGTGTACGTCGCATGATCTTGCCCGGCCACGTTGTGGTCGCGAGGCACATAGAGGTTGAAGCTGTCGGCGCCGCCGTACAGGAAGATGCACACGAGACTTCGGGCTTCTCCCTGAGCAGCCGCCCGTTCAGAGAATGCCGCCTGGGGCAGCGCAGCCATCGAGACCCCGGCGCCAGCGGCGATGCCAAGACCCTTCAGGAACGATCGGCGACTAGATGGTTGAGCGGTTCGTGGGTTCATGGTGATCGTCGCTTTCCTATTTCTGGACCAAGTGGAATGGTGAGCCGACCACGCCGTAGATGGCGTCGGTGGTTCGAGCGAGGCGCCCGTCGGGCGATGAAGGGAGCGAGCGCACATGGGCCACCAGTGCGTTGCGAGCCTCCGGTGGCATCGGGCTGGTCAACAAGAGCTCGATACAGTGATCGACCAGGTCAGCGGGGCGCTCCGCCAACTCGTATTCGCGCTCGATGTCGATACGGGCCGGTGCGGTGTCGTCGGTGTCGCGGGTCGTGTACGAGTAGATCTGGGAGAACAACATGTTGTTGGTCGACGCCACATCAATCTCGGTGAGGATCGACAACTCCGGGGCCACCAGGTTGCTACCCGGTTTCAGCGGATCGTCGGGCCGGTAGAAGTTAAAGACCGATTGGGCGCGCATCGGCGCCTGACCGACGACGTCGGAAATGGCATCGATGGCCTTGGTCGACGACCGGTATTCGCCGTTGCCCGCCCCTGGCCCGGGCACCGCGTCGAACGCCCGCCACACACCGGTCAGCCGCAGGATTGGCTCCTTTATCTTCCCGAACCGTCGGGGCATCGTCGTGTGGCCGGTGCGGGCTTCTCGATCGGTGAGGATCGCGTGGGTCACCGACGCCAGGTTGCCCCGCACCCCGGTGCCATCGTTGTTGAACTTGTTGGCCACCCGCTGTACGTAGCCCGGCGTGGGATTGCTCGTGACCAGGCGCTGAATCAGCTGCCGGGCCAAGAACGGCCCGACGTTCGGGTGGTTGAAGATGTTGTCGAGCGCGGCTCGCAGCTCGGGCCGTGCGTCGCGGTCGGCTCGGACCCGCTTCCCGTTGAGCAGCGTCTTTTGACCCCGGTCGTGAAACTCCTCCCAGGGGGTCATCGGGTTTACCTTGTCGCGAAAGTTGCTGTCGTCGAAGTACCGCGAGTCCGAGTAGTTCCAGCCGGTGAACACCCGGGCAAACTCTTCGACCGTGCGTTGGTCATACGCCGGAACCGGCTCGCCGCCTTGGGTCACAACCTCACCGTTCGGGCTCAGCTGGTGCAGCCCAATCGTGAATAGCTGCAATACCTCGCGGGCGAAGTTCTCGTCGGGCCGAATGTTGAGCGCCGGGTTCGCCTGCTGGTTACGAACCATCGACAGGTACACCCCCATCACCGGATGCAACGTGACCCGTTCGAGCATCTCGCGGAAGTTGCCTGTCGACTCGACGGCCAACATGTCGTAGAAGTTGCACATGCCGTACTGCGAGTTCGACAGCTCGTAGTCGCGGTCGGACACAACGAAAATCTGGCTCCACGCGAACGCCAAGCGCTGGCGAAGTTGGTCCTCACCCCGAATCGCGTGCTCCCACCACCCGTAATGGCGGGTCGTCTGCAGACTGCCGTTGCTTCGGGCTTCCACGAACGGCTGGGTGAGCGACACCGATTTGAGAAACTGCTCGACGATCCATTGGTTGTACGAGCCCAGCTCCATCAGCTCGTCGATCGACGCCTGGCTCGGACCAAAGGTCGCTTGGGTCAGAAACCGAACCGCGTCGGAGCGGGTCGTCGGGCCGACTTGGTTCGGCGGTTCGTCCGGATTTACTGGCGGGCATCCGGCCGCCATCAGCGCAAGTACCGCGGTGAGTCCTGTACCGGTTTTGACGTCCATGTTTCTCCTCGAATCCCCAGGCGATCGGTCGCTGTTTGCCAGTCACACGCACACATGGTCAGTCCGGGGGGACAAGTACGCCGAAAAGTGGGACTTTTGGTCCATCTGGGCACCTCACAGCGATTCAAATGGCCCTGTCGGCGTGAAATTCGCACTGGTAACACTGGGGTATCTCCGCCTGAAAGCCCCCCACATGACCTCGCCACACCACCATCCCGACGGAAATCCCGACCGGAAAGCTCACGACAATCGCGTCGCTGTCTTGGGTATCGCCGGGATGCTTTTGGTGGCGGCAATCGCCGTTGGCGTTTCGCAACTCGGAGGCGAGAACGAACTCATCATCGACGGCGCAGCGACCAACGCACCAACCACCGGCGCGCCCGAAACAATCGGTGCCGACACCAGCACCACGACCGCGACCCCGGCGACCACCGTCGCCGACGAACCGGCCACCACAACCAGCTCGAGCACCACGACCACCACCGACGCACCTGCACCGGTAATCGATACCGGCACCTACGAGCTGTGCCCCGACGAAACCGACCCCGAACCAAGCGCAGGCATGATCAAAGACGGCGTGATGACCCTGTCGGGCGACGTGCCGACCCTGGAAGACGCCCAACGAATCGTGGAGCTGGCCGAATCGATCCTCGGCGCCGACGGCGTGGTCGACAACTATCGCATCTGCCCCACCGCCTCGGACCCGAACGACGGCAACATCGTCATCGAAGAGGCCGTGCTGTTCGACACCGGCAGTTCGGTGGTGAAAGACGAATTCACTCCCCTGCTCGACCAAGGCATCGCACTGATGGCAATCCGTCCGGCGATGACCGTTACCGTTCTCGGCCACACCGACTCAATCGGCAGCGACGAAAGCAACGCTGCGCTTTCGCTTGCCCGAGCCGAAGCAGTCATTGCGTACTTCACCGGCAAGGGCGTCGACTCGGCTCGCATGACCCCCATCGGCGTTGGCGAACTCCAGCCAATCGACTCGAACTTCACCACCGATGGCCGGGCCCGTAACCGCCGTATCGAGTTCCAGCTGACCAACCTGCTCAGCGAGTAGATACACTCTCAACTCGCAGCAGAAAGCTTCCCAAGTAGCCCGGGTGGCGGAATGGCAGACGCGGAGGATTCAAAATCCTCTGTCCGAAAGGGCGTGTGGGTTCAAATCCCACCCCGGGCACGACTTCACTGTTGCGGCTTCGCCTCGTCACTTGTTTCGGCTTCGCCTCCACGCCTGCGGCATCGGGCGCCGCCGACATCTCGCCCTTGCTGGCGCGGCGGGTCGACTCAAAGCGCTACGCAAAGCGGCCAAAGAGCCCGAAGGGCGAGGGGCGCCGGTAGCGGCACATAGCGAAGCGTGGGAGCGGAGGCGAAGCGTGGGAGCGGAGGCGAAGCGTGGGAGCGGAGGCGAAGCGTGGGAGCGGAGGCGCAGCCGGAGC
>CALHTF010000080.1 GCA_938038815.1 uncultured Acidimicrobiales bacterium
TGCGCAGCGACCGGGTGCTGAGCTTGCGTTTGGTCCGGTCGATGATCGACTCCTCGTTGGCGAACTCCCCAACCGAGGCATCGACCAGCTGCCAGCTCTGTTGGGCGTCGACCGTCGACGGGTCGTTCGGGTGAAACGCCGTCCGCTCCACCAGGTCGCCAATGGTGTTGAGGCGAGCGGTGCTTTGCAGGGGTCGGGCGGCTGCAACTTCGGCCACGGTCTCGCGAACGGTTAACCCCCGCGAGAAGTCGATACCAGCATCGGTCGACCGGTCGACAAATTCCTGCCATGCACCCGCAACCTGGGCGGCGGTTGTTTCGGCCCGTTGGCGTTTGCGACGGCGTCGCCACTTGATCAGCAGAACGCCAACGGCGAACAGCCCCAGCAGCAGAACGATGAGACCGACCGTCAACCCGGCCGCAACCGCTGGGGCACCGAACGCGATGCCGGTCGAGGTGTTGGACTCGTCGTCGGGTTCGGTACCGGGGTCGTCTTCAGGTGGCACGGTTGTTTCGGGCACTGGGTCGCGCCGTTGTGGAGGTGGCGGCGGCGCGGCACTCGTCTCTTGCTGGCGCTGGGAGCCGCCCTCGGAATCGATCGTTCGCTCTTCGTCGGGTCCCGCATCAAAGGGCACCCATCCGACACCCTCGAACGCAATCTCAACCCATGCCTCAATGTCGCCGGCCCGCACGACGGCCTCGTTTGCCTCACCCATTCCAGCGGGTGCTCGATAGCCGACCACTACCCGAGCGGGCAGCCCGGAGAGCCGAGCCAGTACGGCGAACCCCGCTGCGTACCGCTCGTCGAACGCTTGCAGTTGGTCGCGGCTGAACAAGTCGACAAGGTGGCGAGCCGTATGTCCGGTGAGGGTCTCGACGTTGTAGAACTGCTCGGCGAAGAACGCCTCAAGCGCTGCCGCTTTTCCAAAAGCCGAGTCGCGTCCGCGGGTGATATCGGCGGCCACCGCTTCGAGCTGATCGACGCTGTCGGGAAGCTGGGTCAATCGGTCGCCGCCCGACCACACCTCGAGCGCCGCCAGTTCGGCATCGGGTGGGCGAACGACCGGGTAGGTCTCCATCCGGTAGGTGAGACCCTCGCGCTGCTCGGCGGCCAGCAAGAGCGAGCCGGTCTTGTCGTCGAACCGGAGCAGGTCGGCGGGGTCGGTGCCCATCACGCTGGTGGCCTGATCGTTAAACCACACCTTGGCGGGTACCCCAGTGGTGGGCATCCAGAACCCGTCGAGTTGGTTCACCGTGACCGTGTGGGTTTGCACCGTCGCATCGTCGGCCTGCGCATCGACGTCGGGCAAGGTACTGCCGACCCGGACGAACTCGTTGCCGTTCTGGCTCCGGGCGATGCTCCAAACCGCACCGTCGTAGCTGTCGAGGATGGCCAGCCGGATGCGATCGACGCTTGGGCCGGCCACGGTAAAGAGCACATCGCCCGACCGTTGCTCGGTGAGCGAACCCTTGAGCGACGCCAGAGGAGAAGGCAGTTGGCGAAGATCGAAATCGACATCGACTTCCTCGCGCAACGTAAACCGCTGTCGATCGTTGGCCAGCGGTAACGCCGGAGCCACCAGCGGAGCAAGCAGCGCACTCGCCACCACAAGGGTGAGCGCCGAGGCGGCCCGGCTGGGAACCGGACGGGTCGTTTCGGGGGTTGGGCTAAACCAACTCGACTGCGACCGAAGCGCCAAAAAAACGAGCGCCAACACCAAAAACAATCCGGCGCTCCAGAGCACCACGTCGGTGTCGTCGACACCGAAGAGCACGGTGAGGATCAACGCGCCGAGTGGTCCGACCAGCGGCAGCGCGCTTCGGGTGGTCCGCAACGCGATCTCTGCCCCAACGAAGCCCCCGAACCAGGCAACCGCAAACGGCACGGCGGCCGCGGCACCCTCGACCGGCGTTGGCGCAGCGGTCGTGAGCAGGGTCGACCACCCGTTGACCGACGAGCGAATGAACTCGCGTACCCCGTCGATCGACGGTTGCGCTTGGACCAAGAGGGTGCCGATCACCAGATACAGAACCAGCGATGCGGCGAGCGAAACGGGCAGCGGCATGTCGGATCGAACCGACACGATCGAGATCGCCAGCACCACCGCGGCCGCCACCGCCGCCGGAATCAGAAACGACTCGTCGAGAAACACCGACCGGAAGCCCAGCACGGCAACAAAGGCCATCGCCGCTACCAGCGCGGCCTCGATTTGGCGACGGATGGTCATCGAAACACCTGGTCCCAACGCTGCACAAACTCGTCGCCCGACGCCACGTCGATCGATACCAACGACGGGTGCGGACTTGGTGGGTCGGGTTGGTCGACCAGCGACCGGACGACCACCAGCTTTGGAACGTGACGCACCGACCGCAGCGCAACATCGACCTCGGCCGGGCCGAGAGCGCCGGTGACCACGACCATTGTCGTGGCTCGCGACTCCGCCTTCGCGGCGGCCGAAACGAAGTCGCCTAGGCGTCGTTCGTCCTGCATCTGGATCGCCGCCGCTTCGTCGAGGTGCCGAGCCATCGCGCTACCCGAAAACCCGTCGCCGGTGGCGGTAGCGGCGTGCAGGCCCGCCGGCATCCCAGCGCGCATCGCCGA
Source organism: uncultured Acidimicrobiales bacterium (assembly GCA_938038815.1). Taxonomy (GTDB): domain Bacteria; phylum Actinomycetota; class Acidimicrobiia; order Acidimicrobiales; family SHLQ01; genus CALLQB01. Next base: position 2,602 of record CALHTF010000080.1, read on the forward strand.
TTGTGACAACGACGCAACGATCTCCACGGCCAACTCGAACGACTCCTGATTGGCGTAGGACTCACGGTGGGTGTCGAGGACCACACCGATATAGGGCCGACGATTGTCGACAAAATGCCGAACCATCAACGAGCCACCGGTCTTGGCCGTAGAGCGCCAATGGATGTGGCGATAGTCGTCGCCCATCTCGTAAGGGCGAATCGTGTGGAAGGCAATGCCGCCCTGAGGCGAAGAATCAGAGGTCGGCCCATCGAGGTCCTTGGTGATACCCGACGCCGACAACAACACCGGATGGATACGCGGGTACACCACAAAGGTGTCCACCTCGCCGTGGATTCGCTCGCGCCGCAGAAGCCCGAGTGGATCGGTGCGGGCGACGCTCACCGGGCCAACCGCAAACTCCCCCCGCTGATCGGTGGGCAACAGGTACCGGACCTCGTGCTGTACCCCCGGTCGAAGCGACGGAATGCGCACCGGCACCGGACGCCCACCAAAGGAGTCGCGGGCGGTGCGCGGAAATGTGGGCACCCGGCCGGTGTTGGTCACCTGCAGGAGCCCGAACGCGTCGTCGCCGCGGGTTACCTGACGAGGTTGAATCGAGCGATCGATCGCAAAGGGGAACCGACCAAAGATCGATACGCCGGCGATGAGCAGCGCAATGCCGCAACCGGCCGCGAGGATCATGAGTTCGAGCCACCCCAGCCACCAACCACCGAGGTAGGCCCCAACACACAGCACGATCGCTGCCCATCCGGCGTTGGTGACCACCCGCAGCGCGCTCATAGGAGCCTCGACAACGCCGGGTTAACCGGCTCGGAGCACAGGTGGAGCAACATCTTCAACAATGTTCGCCAGCACATCAGCAGCCGAGATCTGTTGCAGCTCGGCCTCGTTCGACAAGATGATCCGGTGGGTGAACACCGCCGGCACGAGTGCCTTGATGTCGTCGGGGGTCACGTAGTTGCGTCGACTGGCCGCCGCTTGGGCCCGAGCCGCCTTCAGCAGGGCAATGCAGCCGCGAGTGCTCACCCCAAGGGTGAACTCGGGTCGGCGGCGCGTCGCATCGGCCAGATTGATGATATAGCTCTGGATCGGATCGGCAACGTGCACGTTGGCAGCCATGGTGATGAGGTCGGCGACATCGCTCGCCGAAAGGACCGCTTCGAGTCTCTCCATCGGAGTCGCTTGCCCGTTGGTGCCCGCCAAGACCTCAAGCTCGGCTTCGTGGGTGAGGTATCCGAGGCTGATCTTCATCAAGAAGCGGTCGAGCTGGGCCTCGGGCAGCCGGTAGGTGCCCTCTTGTTCGACCGGGTTCTGGGTAGCCACGACCACAAAGGGTCGAGGCAGCACGTAACGGTCTCCGTCGACGGTGTGCTGTCGCTCTTCCATTGCCTCGAGCAACGCCGACTGCGTTTTGGGCGAGGCCCGGTTGATCTCGTCGGCCAGCACGATGTTGGCGAACACGGCACCCGGGTGGAACTCAAAAGCTCCGGTTACCTGGTTAAAGATCTGGGCCCCGGTGACATCGCTCGGTAAAAGGTCGGGGGTGAACTGCACCCGCTTCCACGTACCAGCGATCGATTCGGCCATCGCTTTGGCGAGCGTGGTCTTGCCGGTTCCGGGCACATCTTCGATAAGCAGATGACCCTCGGCGAGCAGACAAACCAACGCCAGACGCACTTGGGTCGGCTTGCCTCGCACGACACTTTCGATGTTCTGCGACAACCGTTCGACGGTGTCGCCAAACCAAGCAGCCTGCTGGTCGGTGAGTTGGTTCATGATGTTCCGGTGCGGTCGGGGGTGGCGGGTGTTCGAATAGTCCACTTGATCCTTGTGGGTTACGCAACCCACCACAAGGCAGCTTTGTGGGGAGTACTCCCCATTTCGCCGGTCGGTCTCGGCTGTGACACTCAGGGCATCCACGGCACGGAGCGAAAGATGGCTGCGAATCTCAAACCCCATAGTCACCCCGACACCGACCCCAGCTTTTCGGGCTGGCAACCCACACCCGTCCCCGCTCCGACCGCCACACCTCAGCGGGTGAAGACGTGGCAGTACGTCGTGTTGGGCTTCGCCGCCACCACCTTTTTGATCGGTTGCGTAGCGGCGGCGGCGTTTGTGCTCGCCTCCCGCAGCGCCGAACCTGCGGCGGCACCCGAGGTCCCCGTGGCCAGCACGGCGGCGCCCACATCCATCGTCGATGAGTCAGACACCGTTGCGCCGGCGACCACCTTGCCACCCGTCGCTACCGAGGCTCCGGCTACCACCCAACCCCCATCGACAACCGTTCCCGAGTCGGCGCCACCCGAGACGACCGTGCCGCCGCCAGCGACGACCGAACCGCCAGCCGACGACCCCACAAACCAGGACCAAGAACCGCTCGACCTGCGGGTCATCGAGGCGCTCAATACCGCATCGCTCAACCTCGCCAAGCTCGAATCGACACCAGCATCGCCAGCCACGAGCTTCAACCGGGCGGAGTATGGAACGTGGAGCGACGACGACAACGACTGCCAAACCACCGATACCGAGATCTTGATCCGCAACAGCGAAACGCCGGTCGAGTTCGACACCACCGGGTGCTTTCCGATCTCCGGTGTTTGGGCCGACACCTATACGGGTCAACCCATCCTCACCGCCAACCAGGCGTCGGTGATCAAGACGATCCCGCTATCGGAGGTTCACCGATCGGGTGGAGCCGAGTGGGACGCCGCCACCAAGGCTCGGTTCGTGAACGACCTTGACCACCCCGGGGCCAACGCCATCATCACGAGGGCCACCGGCCTCGTGCGCGGCGACAAGACCCCCGACGCGTGGATGCCCGAAGGCGACACCGCAGCTTGCGGCTACAGCATCGACTGGATCTCGGTGAAGTTTGCTTGGGGGTTGTCGGTCACCGACGCCGAGCGGGCTGCGCTTTCCGATGGACTGGTTCGCTGCACCACCAAGGCGCTGAGCGAACTCGACATCAACCGACTGGTTACCAACGACTTCGCCTCCGAAACCAAGACCTCGCTGTAGCCGGATCGACTGCGGGCTAGCTGACGCGCACCCTCTAGGATCTCCACCTACGTTTGCGATGGGGTCCGGACATGGCGTTCACCGAGCTGAAAATCGAAGACCTGTACGAACGCTCGGCCGACTTTGACGCCGTGGTCGATCGGGCCGCCGGAATCGACCACACCTGCTCGTCGACCGATTGGGTGCTTCCGGCGTACCGAACGTGGGCCGCCGACCTCACCCCGCGCATCGCCGAGTCGGAGTTCGGCTGGTTCGCCCTCTGCCAAGGGACCAGTCAGACCGGCGTGCAGTTCTTGGGGCCACCAGAACCCATGTGGGGTTTTGGTTGTCCGCTGGTAACCGACCAGCCCAAGGAATTCGCTGCCGACCTGGCCGACAACTTGTTGAACCGGGACGATTGGGAATCGCTTTTTGTGCCGGGCCTAGCCCCTCATGGCGCGCTCCGCGCGGCGCTGATTGAGCATTTTCTGCCCCACACTGAAGTCTTCGGCGCCGCCAAGATGGTGCGCTGCCGTTCGACCCTGGCGGCCGACTTTGATGCGTACATGGGCCGGTTCCCGTCGAAGCGCCGACGAGATCTACAACGGATCATGCGCCGAGCCACCGAAGCTGGCGTCACGGTGGTCGACGGCGTCGCCGACAGTGCCGACGCCAATCACCTCTTCGACCGCATCGTGGCCGTCGAACAACAAAGCTGGAAGGGACAAGACGGTTCGGGAATGGTCGAACCCGACCTCCAACGGTTCTATCGAGCGATGACCGACCAACTCCAGTTCCGAACCCGCGTACGATTCGCTCAGATCGAGGGCCGCGACGTTGGCTATGTGCTCGGCCACACGCGAAACCAGTCGTACCGTGGCCTGCAGATCAGCTACGACCAGTCGTTTTCCGACCTCTCGTTGGGGTCGGTGCTGCAACTTCACGAGATCAACGACCTCATCAAGGGTGGCATCACTCACTATGACCTTGGAATGTCGATGGACTACAAGCAGCGGTGGGCGACCGAATCGTTCATCACCACCAGCTTGATGATCTCGCGATCGTCGGACTAACTAGTCGTCGAGGTCGTCGGCTCGGGGAATCTCGCGCAGCTGGTGACTTCGAGCTTTTCCGGAACCAAACAGCGTCTTAAGAGTGACCGCCCGAGCATCGCGCCAGCGCCGAGCACCCCAGAACGGGCCCGCGCCCGATCGCACCACAAACCGTCCGCGTTCGGTGTTGAGCGGCTGATCTTCGAGTACCTCAAAAAGTCGGTTTCGACGGGTCAGCACACCAGCGAGAAACGCGCTCAGGCCAGTCGCGAGGGCCAAGACCCAGAACGGCCAGACCGGCACGGTTGCCTGCTTGGCGAGTTCGACAAGCGCGGTGGCGATCGCCACCACATCGAAGTCGGGGACCGAGACTTCGTCGGCGAGCGCCGATGTGGCATCGACGGCGTTCTCTGCCGCAGAAGCTGGGGTAAACAGCACGCCAGCCGATTCGGCCAATGCCTTGGATTCGGTGGCATTGAGAACCTGAGGCGGCGGCGGTGGTGCATCGGCCGGCGCCGGGTCGGTGAATCCAACCTCGGGTGGTGGTTCTTCTTCGACGACCGGTTCGGGTTCTTCTTCGGGCTCGGGTTCGGTTTCGGTCTCTTCCTCGGCGTCGGGCTCTTCTTCGCTCTCGTCTGAATCCTCGGGTGCATCACCCTCGGTTTCTTCGTCTTCTTCGCCTGAGCCTCCCTCGCCGTCGGGCACGTCTTGTTCATATCCGGCATCGGGTGGGGGTGGCGCAACGGTGACCGACGGAGGCACCGTGGTGGTGACCGCCGGCGGGACCGTGGGCACGATCACAAAGATCGAGGTCGTCGTGGTCGGCGGCACCGCCGTCGTTGTCGTGGTCGTTGTGGTGGTCGTCGTCGACGTGGTTGTGGTGGTCGTGGGTGGCAGCGTCGTCGTTGTCGTCATGGTGGTCGTCGGTGCGACGGTGGTCGTTGTCGGTGCTGCGGTTGTGGTGGGTGCAACCGTTGTGGTTGTCGTAGTCGGAGGCACCGTCGACGTGGTTGTGGTGGTCGTGGGCGGCACCGTCGTGGTCGTCGTCGTTGTCGTCGTCGTGGGCGGCACCGTCGTCGTCGTTGTCGTGGTCGTGGTCGTCGGCGCGACCGTGGTCGTCGACGTGGTGGTTGTGGTGGTGGTTGTCGTGGGCGGCGCGACCGTGGTCGGCGGGACCGTCGTCGTGGTCGAGGTAGTAGGCGCCACGGTCACGACCGGCTGGCCGGTCACCTGAATCTCAAACGCGGTTTCGGCGAAATCGCCCAGCAGGTCCATCACGCCAACCCGAACCACGAAGCTCTCGATCGATGTAGTACCGCTCGCCTGAATGGTCCCGACAATTTGTTGCGTCGCGGGGTCGTAGGTCAAGCCGGCGGGAAGCCCCGATACCTCGACGATCAGCACGGGCTCATCGTTCAGGTCAGGGTCGCTCACCACCACGTCGATAGCGACCGGGTCGCCGGCCAGAACCTGCATGTCCGGGATCGGGTCGATCACCGGCGGGAGGTTGACATCGACCGGAGTGTTCTGCGCGAACTCACTCGTCGAACCGATCGAGCAGGCGGTATCGGCGCATCGGGTCACCAGCGACGTGACCAACGATGGCGAGCCGCTAGTTATGAAGTCATACGGAACGAGTCCGCCGGGATGGTTGACGAGTTCTCGTTGAACCGACGATCCTGACTCGCCAAAACCCGAACTATGCGCCGCAACCGAAACGTCGAAGAATTCGATGAGCAGTCGCCCAGCCGGGCCGTCGATTTCGCCCGAGATCAGCGTCGAACCATTCGCGGTTCGGGCGGCGAGAACCGAGAACCCGTTCTGGTAGTCGTTTGGGCCGGTGTCGGCGTCGCCGCCATCGTTGGCGGTGACACCGTCCATTCCGTGATCGATCCCGAAACCATTGTCGGCCAACTTGTTGCCGACGAACAGGTTGTTCGCTCCCGCATCGGCCGCCAGTCCGATTCCGGGTCCGATGTTGTAGCTAATGATGTTGCCATCGGTGCCGGCGGCCGATCCGATCTGGTTTCCGGCCGCTCCACCCTGGAGCATGATGCCCGATAGCCCGTTCGACGCTGGCGCCCCGTCGGGGAGCACGCCCACCCAGTTGCCGAGGACTCGATTCTGCGAGCCTTGAAAAATGTGGATGCCATGCGCCTGGTTACCCGCCACCACGTTGCCGAGGTTTCCGGGGCCGCCGATCGCATTTCCATCCGAGGCAACAAAGATGCCGACCTCGTTACCAAAACCCGATGTTTGGAACGTCCGAGGGTTCGCACCCAGCCAGTTGCCGGTGATCTCGTTTCCGGATCCGGCCGAAATCGAGATACCTGCTTGGAAACCACTGATCGCCAAGCCCGAAATTCTCGTATCGCTCGCCGCGACGGTGAGGCCACTGGTTCCCGACGCAACAACGTCGCCGCGCAGCATGATCGCTGGCAAACCGCTCGCACCGTCGGATCCAGGCTGGCTGTAGCCGTTGATCACTACCGGGCCAACGATCGGGGGCAACCCGAACTCGGGTCGGATCGAAAACATTCCGGTCGCGGCGTCGAACCCGGAATCCGACGTTGGAATGGCGAAGGTGATCTCATCGAGATCACCCAACACGTTGGCCTCGGTGATCGCGGCTCGAAGGGTGCATCGACCATTGCTATCGGCGCAGATCCCATCGCCCGGCGCGGCATCGTCAGCGTCCACCGCACTGTCGACCACAAATACCGCCGCCGAGGCGGCCGGAAGGTTAGCGAGCACCGCGACCATGGCAACGGTCGCAAGGACAGCAGCGAGGGTACGGCGTCGGCCAAAGCGCACTCGTTGCGCCGGCACTGGTTGGTCGGTCACTTCGCAGCGGTGGCGAGCGTTGCTGGCGGAAGGATGATCTTCGCCCAGCGGCCGTCGTCACCCCAGGAGAATTGCCCGCCCGACGAGTTCACCAACACACCAGCCAGTTCGATAGCCACGTGTTCACGTACCTGCTCGGCATCGATTCCGTGGCCGTTGTCGTTGATCCAGATGCGTGGCTCGTCACGACGCTCACACACGATGTCGATCGTGCTCGACCCTCGGTCGAGCGATGCTCCAAGGATCGAGCGCAGGGCGGTGCGGGTACCTTCGCGATCGCACCACGCCACCCCGGCCATGCCCGACACGTTGGCCGCTTGGGGACCACCAAGATCGATCAACACCTCGGCGAGCAACGCATCGAGGTCGACCTCTTCGGGCGCGGTCCACATCGAACCCTTGTTTGCTCGGATGAGATCGTCGAGGCGTCGGAGTCGGTCCGGGTCGAAGTGGTGCTTGTCGATGTCTTCGCGGAGGTCGTGAAGTTCTTCGGCCACAAACTGCGATTGGCGTGCTCGTTCTTCTCGGTCGAGCACGTAGGTGGCCTCGACCTCGGCCATCACCTTTGGACGACGGCTGATCTCCCGGAAGATGAACACGCCAACCGTCGGGACCACGAAGGCCACAAGAAAGCCACCGACCGCACCGAACCGGCGGAGCGCTTCGTTCGCACTCACCACCTGGTCGAGCCGTTCGGCTTGTTTCGCCTGGAGACGTTGTTGGGCGCTCTCCACTGCGGGGAGCAGTTCGGCGTCGATCGCTTCTCGAGCATCGCTGAACTGCTTCAGTTCGGCCATGGCAACCACCTCGTTGCCGACGGTTACGACGCGCTGCGCATCAGCATCGTCGCCGCCCTCGACCAAGGCCGACAGGGTCGCGAGCGAGGTTCGAGCGCCAGCGATCGCCTCAGGGGTTGCACCATCTTGAAACGCTCCGAGCACAACCACACTGGCGACTTGGGTCTTGGCCGCGTCGAGTTGGCGCAAGGTGCCATCGACCAGGTGAAGTTCAGCGGACTCTGTCGTGACGCGACGAGCCGCATCGACCAACGAAAACACCGCGACAAGGAGTCCGAGCAACGTCAACCCGCACACGACCGCCGCGATGATTGCTCGCCGGCGATGGTGCGAAGTATTCGTTGGGTCCCCGCCAAAAGAAGCGACTTCTGCCATGGAGATCCATCGGTGCGAACCCGGGGTATTTGATAGTTCTACAGACTCACGTCTGGGCTGGTTGTGCCGATTGACGTACGTGGTCGTAGACAAACCTGATCCGGTCGGACGTTCCGAACAAAGCGATCTTGAGCGCGGACTCATCCCCCTTCGTATTGCGCAGTCGGCGCTGATGCTGATCGTGCTATTCGTCGCCGAGGCAGGCCAAGACTTCAGCAGTCCGAGTCGGATGGTTTTTGCGGCGATCGCGATCGTGAACGTGTTGTTCAACATCGGCCGGTTCGTGTCGGAAGATCCGCCGCAGGGCCGTCTGGTGCTCCTGTCCCAACTTCTGCTCGACGGCATGTTGGGCATCGTTGCGGTGCTCGCCCTCGACCCGGCCGTCACGCCCTTGGCCTGGATCGCGCTCCTTATCCCTGTGCTCGATGCCATTGCGTTGCATTCCAACGTCGCTGGCCTGCTCACCTGGGTAGCGGTCGCTGGCGGCTACACCGCCTTTCGAGCCCTGTACCCGTCGTTCGGTGGCGAACCCACCGCTTCCTTCTCGACCGGGCTTCAGCAGCTGCTCGCCGCTGCGCTGGTCGGCATCCCGATCGGCTTCTGGTCGACCCGGCTAGCCGATGCGCTCAAGCGAGCCAACGAAGAACGCAGGGTCGCCCGACATACCGCCACCCGACTTCGAGCCGCTGCCCAAGCCGGTCGCCGGCTCGTCGCCGCCCGAAACCCCGAGTCGGTCGAGCGCGAGCTCATGAACGAACTGATCTCGCTCGGCATCGACCGGGCCGAACTCTGGCACGAAAACGGACCCGACGGCTGGCGCCTCAACCGAGCGAAGGGCGTCCCGCTGCGCGAGCAGACCACCGTGCTGCTCGACAAGGCCGCCAGTTCGGGCAGCCTCGTCTCGCTCGACCCCAACAACGCGATCGAGCTTCAACAGGCCCACGGCACCGGACTCGACATGGTCGTGGCTATTCCGTTCACCAAGGCATCCGACGGCATCTTGCGCATCTGGTCAAAGACCGACCGCATGCTCGGTGAAGCCGAACGAGAAGCCATTTCGGTGCTGGCCGCATCGACCTCGACATCGTTCGAGAACGCCCGGGTTCACAAAGCACTCCAAGACTGGTCGAACGAACTCGAACATCGCGCCAACCACGACTCGCTGACTGGTTTGTTGAACCGCGCTGGTTTGTTCTCGGTCGTGACCGAACTGACCGAGGCGCCGGTACCGCCTCGAGAAATAGGTGTGATCTTCCTCGACCTCGACGGTTTCAAGGCCGTCAACGACACCTACGGACACGAGGCAGGCGACAAGGTTCTCCAGGTCATCGCCAACCGCTTCTCGGCGGTCATGCCCGAAAACGCCCTGCTGGCTCGAATGGGCGGCGACGAGATGGCAATCGTGCTTACCGACCCCGACGAACTCGACACCATGGAAACCCTCGCCACATCGCTGGTGGAGGCAGCCTGCAAGCCAATCCGGGTATCGCCCCACACCGCCCAGGTCGGCGCGAGTGTTGGCCTGACTCGCGGTCCGGGCAACGCCAGCATCGACGCCTTGATGGCCGAAGCTGACACTGCGATGTACGACGCGAAGCATGCGGGCGGCGGAGCGGTCGCGTTCTCTGACCGGTAGGTCAACTCGCCCTGGCACCGCTTCGCGGACATTTCGGGGCAAAATGTCGGGGTGATTCCCGTAGAGATAGCCATCTCCAAGCGACCCTTTGCCGAATCACGCATCAACGGAACCGTTGGCCCGCACAATGTCGAACTGCAATCCGAAGCGTGGCTGGCCCGCCGCTCGGCCATCGTCGGCACCATCGACGATGGCGAGGTGCGACTCGATGCCCAAGGCCGACTCTTTGGCAGCCAACAGATCACTGGTGAGCTACCGATTGGCCAGGCCGACCTCGCCGTTGGCTTCTCGCTGCGCCGCATCACCGTCACCGGGACGATTGGCCCCGACGCCATCGACCTGACGATCCTGCGATCGGTGCTCAAACCCATGAAGATCGAAGCGGCAGAAGGTTTGGCGGCGGTGCATCTCGAAATGGCCAAGCGCCTCAAGTCGGGGGTCGTTTCGGGGGAAGTTGTCCGACCGGCCGATGCGTTCGTAATCGCCGCCGTGAGTCCGACCCTGCTGGCCATATTCGACCGACGCGCCTAGTACGCCCCGCGTGTGGTTGATCGCCACCACGACCGATACCATCATGTCGCCCCTGTGGCGCAGCCTGGTTAGCGCAGTGGACTTTTAATCCATTGGTCGTGGGTTCGAATCCCACCGGGGGCACTGCGTAAGTTCAGCTCAACGTCGTGAGGTAACCACATGGCCGAAGGTCACGACTGGACCACCACGGTTTCTGAACCTTGCCCAACCTGCGGCTTTGATGCCGCCGGGGTCGAGACCGACTCCTTCGACCCGACGTTGCGGTTTGAAGCAATGGCGTGGAGCGGTTGGTTGGGGTCGACCGAGCGCTCGGCGTTGACCGCTCACCCCGTAGAGGGCCAATGGTCGGCGCTCGAGTACGCGTGTCACGTGCGCGACGTTTTCGCCGTGTTTGCCGAACGGGTCGACAAGCTCCGAGAGTCGGTCGACGCCGAGCTTGGCTGGTGGGATCACGAAGCGGCCGTGGCCGACGAGACCTACAACAGCCAAGACGTGACGATGGTGGCCAAGGACCTCAGCACCAACGCGTCAATCCTCAGCGCGGCGACGATCGACATCGAAGGCGACCTGTGGAATCGGTCGGCCGAGCGCCGCCCGGGCGAGGTGTTCTCCATCGCCGACTTGGTGAGGTTTGCCCTGCACGAGTCGTTCCATCACCGGGCCGACGCCACCGAACTCGTGAGGCTCGCTCAGGCCTAAGCAAGCTCGTTATGTCGACACCTGTGACTCATGGTCGAGATGACGAACCAGCCCAACATTGTGCGACCAGAACCCTCTCGGTGCTTCGAGCAGGTCGATGAGGTACTCGAGTTCGGCTTCGTACTTCGCGCGGAGTTCGCGTCCGTGAACCATCGCCTCGTCGTACGGCAACAGATCAAACCCGTGGCTGGTGAGGTCGTCGTGCAGTTGTTGGAACAGCTGGTTGTTGCTTTCGCGGTCCGCCTCGAATCGGGCGCGATAGTCCGAGAGATCGGCCCCATCGGTCAATATCTGGAACAGCCGGATCGATCGGCGCAGCATCCAGTACGACGGCCCGCGTGAGTGACCGTCCATGATCTCGACATGTAGTGCTGCATCGGTAACAACGCCGAGAGCGGTAACCCAGTTCTGCCCGACGTATTGCGATCGAAAGAGGGCCAACATCGGGAACGTGGTGTGGGTTTCGATCACGTGAGCAACCCAACTTTCCCATGAGGTAAAGAATGCATCCATGTCGCGCGGATCGCCGTTGGGGCATCGTGCCAAGACCAAAGACGTGGGGGTGATCCGGTCTTCGCAGCCATCGTCGAGCATCATCAGGTGCTGCTCGCGCTGGCTGTATGCGCTGTACAACGCCGGTAGGTAGCCAATAACAAGTGCGGTGGTGAGCACCCCGGAGAACGCTTCGAAAAGCGCCCCGAAGCGAGGCACGACGTCGGTCGGCACGATCTCCCCAAACCCGAGGGTGAAGTACACAACACCCGAGTAGTAGACGGCATCGGCGAAGGAGTCGAGGCCGCTCACCCCTTCGAGACCCCACCAGATCAGCGCGAAACCCAAGACTTGTTGGGCAATCCACGCAACCAATAGGCCCAGGACCGAAACCGGGGCGAACAAGGAGTACAGAACCTCGCGCTGTCCCTCGGGAAGCACGCGTCCCAACCGCCGCGCCAGGCTCCATGTTTGGCGGTACAGGATCCTGGTCAGCCAGTACCGGCCACGGACGTTACGGGTTGCGACGAGGGTGTTCACCAAGTCGACAAGCACACTCAGGACCAGCACTACGCCAAGGACGACAGCAATCGCGCTCACCGCGGCACTCTAGCCCGCGGCGAACTAACATTCGGGGCTGATGTCTGAGCACTTCGAAACCCCCACACCCGCCGCACCTTCCGCTGATGCTTCGCGCGACGACCACGTCATCGACCTCACCGATTCGGCGACAGCACCGGCGTTCACGCCCAACCCCATGGCGGTCGAAATGCCGGTCGCTGCCCACGGCGCACCACCCGAAGCCGCCTCGGCGGTCGCGGTAGCGGTTGCGCCCGAACAGGTTGTCGAAGCCGACCCCGCTCAAGCGTTTGCGCCCAACCCGATGGCGGTCGACGAGGTCGACGAAGTCGAGGCAACTGAAGAGATCGTCGACCTGACCGACGACTCGGCCAGCGCGCTTGACGATGCACCGATCGACGCCTTCGACGCCGACCATCACAAAGGCATCCTCGATCGGCTCGAACACGAACTGGCCTTGGTCGATGCCGCCCTGTCGCACATCGACGAAGACGAGATGGACGCCGCCGAAACCGCCATCAAAGAGCTGGCTCGCCATAACGACGACGGCCAGGTAGCACTGCCCCTGCGCTAGGCGAAACGGCCGTTAGCGGCGCCGGTTTTGCCAGTGGCTCGCCGCTTCAAGGTACCCCTCGGCTCGTTCACTCTGCGGAAAGCGGTCCATCAGTTGGTGGAAGTTCGGGCCGTGGCTGGCGTCGACCAGATGCGTGAGCTCGTGTAACAAGACGTAATCGACCACGTACGCCGGAAACCCGGCCATTCGGTCCGACATCCGAATCGAACGTTTCTCGATCGTGCACGACCCCCAACGCTGGTTTTGATTCGAGACCCACCGGATCTCGCTTGGCAAGGGCAGGTCGTAGTCAGCGGCGAGTTCTCTAGCCCGCTGCTCGAGATCGATCAGCTGGGTACTCCGCTTGCGCTGGATCTTGGCGACCAAGTCGACCACGTGGGCCGATTCCTGCTCGGCCGTAAGCCCCATAGGCATGCGGACCTCGACCACCCCATCGACCAGGCGAGCCGACACCGTCTTTTTGCGACGGGCAGAACGAATGATCTTGTGGGGCAGCGGCTCGGAGAGCTCGTCGGCAGGGTTCACACGACGAATCTATCGCCACCGAGATTTACAACGTGCCCTTGGCTTGGGTGGTGGTAAGCGATTCGTCGATCAGGGTGGCGCGCTCGCCAAGCCGGATCTGGCCAGCTTCGATATCGATCCACCGAGCCCCGAGGTTGCCCAGGCGCTCCCACTGCTCGCCGAGCTCTTCTTCAAGCACATAGATCACACCGCCGTGGCAGACCACCAACGCCGTGTCGCCTCCGACGTTGTCTTCGACTTCGATCAGACCGGCGCGCACGCGGTCGATGAGTTCCGCGTCGTGCTCATAGCCAGGTGGCCGGCGGCCATCGGCCAGATAACCCGGGTACTGGTCTTCGATCTCGGCTCGGGTGAGCCCCGACCAGTCGCCGGCCGAACGCTCCTTCAGGTTCTCGACCGTGATCACCGGACCAACACCCATCTGGGCAGAGATGATCGCCGCCGTTTCGCTCGCTCGTTGCAAAGGTGAGGCGATGATCGCATCAAAGGATCCGAGCGACTGCGAGGCGAGGCGAGCCTGCTTTCGGCCAAGTTCGGTGAGCGGCGGGTCGGCCTGGCCTTGCCAGCGACCTTGAGCATTCCATTCTGATTGCCCGTGTCGGACGAGGAGGAGCTTCATGGAGAAGCCACGATAACCGAGCCGGACAGGGCCCATGGCCACACTTGTGGTTTCTCGATCATTTGGGCCGCTCACCGGGGCAAACGACCGGTTCGCGGCGGCTGGGGCCGGGCAGTACCTTTGGGTAATGACCCGGACCCAAGCTGTGCTCGTCGGAGTCGGCGGCGCGGTGGGCGCGACGGTCCGGTGGGCGCTCTCAACCGTCGATGTCGGGGTGTTTCCGTGGCCAACACTGCTGGTCAACCTCGCTGGCGCAGCGATCCTTGGTGCGTTGCTCGGACCCGGTACGTTGTCCGACGACCGCCGGGCCCTGCTCGCCACCGGATTTTGTGGCGGTCTCACCACGTTTTCGACCTTGTCGGTTGAGGTAGCCCAACTGCTCTCGACCGGGGAGTCTGGCGATGCATTGACCGGCTGGGTCTACCTCGCCGTGTCGGTGCTCGGCGGCCTTGCCGTCTTCACCGCTGCCCGCACCGCCGCTCGCCGGGGGTTGGTTTCGTCATGATCACCGGCCTGTTGTTTCTCCTCGCCGCGGCGGGTGGGGCCGTCGCCCGTGGGGTGCTGGCGCCGACCATGTGGCGCACCGCGGCGGTAAACGTCGCCGGATCGTTCCTGCTGGGGCTGGCGAGCGGTTGGACCTCGCCAACGCTGACCATCGTCGGGGCAGGCGCGCTCGGATCCTTCACCACCTTCTCGAGCTTTGTAGCCCAGTGGTCTGAAAGCGTCGCTGAACCCGACCGGCAAGGCCAGGCCATTGCCTATCTAGCGATCAGCGTGTTCGGCGGGCTTGTCGCTGCGTTGCTCGGTATCGAACTCGCGGGTTAGCTCCGACGAAGAACGGCCCACGTGCCAGCGCCGTACCGGCTCGCCTCGCCGACCCACTCGCCCGGCAGCGCCGCATCGACGTCTTCGGCGGAGAGGTGAATAGGGGTTTGTTCGCCCCACGTGTTGACCCAAACAACCGTGCCGTCGGCCGCGAGGACCCGGTCGACCTCTTCGGGAAACAGGATCATGTTGACCATGACCACCACGTCGACCGCATCGTCGGGCAGCGGCAGCGTGCTGGCATCGGCATTGGCTCGCGGGGCGGTGGCGACCGAATGGCGCAGCATCTCCATAGCGAGGTCCATAGCCACCACGTTGGTGAATCGCTCGTGCAACAACTCGGTGCCCAAGCCCGTGCCGGCCCCAAGTTCGAGTACTCGTTGGCCCGACACCCGGCCGCGGTCCACCGCGTCGAGCAGCGGCATATACCGGTCGTCGCGTCGTGGTTCGCTCCACTCGGGGGCCATGGCGTTGAACAGCGAGGTCACATCGCTCGACGCCTGATCGTTCCACTCCCCCGCCGCAGCCGCTCGGGTGATGACCCGCATGGGGTGATCTTCGCCAGCGAACGGATCGGGTTCGCGGGCGTTTTCGGCCGGCGCGAGGTGGGTAATCATTTCGGCGGGGCGATGGTGGTGAGGCCACAGATCGGTTGCAGGACCTCGGGCACCACAAACGAACCGTCGGGCTGCTGGTAATGCTCGAACAGGTTGAGCAGGGTGCGCCCAACCGCACAGGCCGTGCCATTGAGGGTGTGGGCCAGCGCCGTGCCGTCTTCGCCCTTCACCCGGGTCTTGAGGCGGCGGGCCGAGTAGTCGGTGTAGTTCGAGCACGACGTGAGCTCGCGGTAGGTACCTTCGCTCGGGAGCCAGACTTCGCAGTCGTACTTCTTGGCCGCCGGGTCGCCGAGGTCGCCCGACGCAACGTTGATGACCCGGTACGAGAACCCGAGCTCGTTGAGGATCTCTTGTTCGATCTCGCGCAGCAGCTCGTGTTCTTCCCAGCTTTTGGCCGGGTCGCTCCAGATGAACATCTCGACCTTGTCGAACTGGTGCACCCGGAAAATTCCTCGGGTGTCCTTGCCGTAGGTCCCGGCTTCGCGGCGAAAGCAGCTTGAGAACCCGGCATAACGCAGCGGCAGACCGTCGGCTTCGAAGCGTTCGCCGCGGTGCATACCGGCCAGCGCTACTTCGCTCGTGCCGATGAGAAACAGCTCGTCTTCGGTGATGTCGTACACCTGGTTGCGGTCGGTCGGAAAGAACCCGGCGTCGACCATCATGTCCTCGCGCACCAGCACCGGCGGAATGACCGGGTTGAAGCCCCGGCCAACCAGCTTGGCCATCACCCACTGCACCAGCGCCAGCTCGAGCAACACCGCTTCGCCCTTGAGGTAAGCGAACCGACTACCGCTCACGGTGGCGCCGAGTTCGGTATCGACCCAGCCCATGGCGTGGCCGTATTCGGCGTGGTCCATCGGCGGCGCGGCGATCTGCTCGCCCACCACTTCAACAACCTCGTAGGCATCTTCGTCGCCTACCGGCACCGACTCGTGCGCCGGGTTCGGGACCTGCAGGATCAGCTCGTCGACCTTGGCCTGGGCTTCGGCGTACACCGCCTCTTTGGCGCCCAACGTCTTCTTGAGTTCCGACGCGGCAGCGATCTTGGCTTCGCGCTCGGAAGGGTCGGCCTTGCCGATGTCTTTGGCCGCCGCGTTCGCCTCGGCCCGAAGGGTCTCGACCTCGGTCTGAAGCGATCGCCGAGTGTCGTCCGACGCCACCAACTCATCGAGCAGATCGGCCGACGCTCCCTTCTTCTCCGCGCCAGCGCGGTACTCAGGATTATCCTTCAGGGCCTTTATATCAATCACGAGGTAGAGGTTATCTGCCCCAGGCCGTGGCCATTCCCAATAAGCGAGCCTCTAATCAAGTAGATCCCCCGTTCTGATTGCAGTTGAACCGTGTGGCGCGGCCTAACTGCGAAAATTTCGGGGGCGAGGGGGTTAGAGGTCCTCGTCGACGGTTGGTGGGGTGCTTTTGGCGAACTCGGCCTGCACGTCGGCGAAGGTGAGTTCGCCGTCGGCTACCGCTTCGGCACCTACCGCTACCGGCTGGCCGGTGGCCTTTGCGTGTTCGGCTCGGGCGAGGCGTTCGGCTTCGCGGGCCCGGTCTTCGGGGCGGCGGCCATTGGCCGAACCTGGTCCGGGGCGGTTGGACTTCTCGGCCCGTCCCGCCCAGCGGAAATACAGCGTGGCGATCCAACCCCACAGGTAGAACCCGCCGAGGGTCTTCATCACAAAGCCTGCGGTCTGCTGGTCGTCGATCACGTCGATGCCCCACAAACTCGTTCCAGGCTTGTCATACGCGCTGTAGACCACGCCGTCGGCGAAGGTCAGCCATGCGGCCGGGATCGTGGGGATGATCGACATCAAGAACAGGTAAATCAGGCGGCCACCTTGGCTGAGGCGCAGTTCGGGCAGTGGGCCAATGACCGGCAGCCACATGAGCAGTGCCGAGGTGAAGATCGCCAGGTGGATGATGTAGTGGAAACCACCCGATTCGCTCGACAGGTTCACCACGGCCGACCAGTGGGTCAACGCAGCCAGAGCATTAAAGATCACGCCAGCAACAACCGGCTTGGCCAAGCGCTGGAGCACTGCCGAAACCTTGCCGCCTTCGAGGATCACCAGACGGGCGAGCCACGTGGGGATCGCCATCATCAGCAGCGGCGGCACCACAAAGGTGATCAACAGGTGCTGGATCATGTGCACCGAGTAGAGGTACTCCTCGGCAATGTCGTGCATGGGCCAGTCAGCGGCCACGTACAGCAGGAAGACCGCGCCGGCGAACGCCCGCTTCTGGCGGGTGGTAACGACCTCTTGATGGGCGGGAACGACCTTGGGGCCGATAACCCTTGCGGTATAGAACCCGAGCGCGACCATCGCAGCAAGCAATGCCCACACTTCAGGGTGGGGCTGCCAGGTTGGAAGCTCGATTGCGAAGAGCATCAAAAGGGGACCTCTACCGCGGTTGGTCGGTATCTAGAACGACTGCCAGATCTGCGACGCGCTGAGGAAGATCAGATACACGCCACCGGCTAACACCAGGCCGGTAACAAAGAACCCAGCAAAGACCTTCACGTCGTACTTGAGATGCATGAACTCGGCGGCGACGAGCCAGAACTTGACGATCATCATCAAGAACAGGACCGGGATGAAGATCGCTTCGATGTTGTAGTACGACCACACAACTTCAACGGCGGTGATAATCGCCAAGATGATGAAGATGCGTACGTAACCGAACTCGGTGATGTGACCGTGTTCGTCGTGGGTCTTGCGACCACCGATCGTTTCGCCGGTTTCGACAGCTGTTGTTTCGTTACTCATTGTCAGATCCCTAGGCGGCGAGGTAGATGACGGTGAAGATGAAGACCCAGACGATATCGACGAAGTGCCAGTACAGGCCGACGATCTCGACGGTTTCGGCGTTGCCCGGATGCATTCGGCCACGAACAGCCGAGATGAACGTAGACAACAACATGATGATGCCGATGGTGACGTGAACACCGTGGAAGCCGGTGAGGGCATAGAACGCCGAGCTGAACGGGCTGGTGCTCCAGCCGAGTCCTTCTTCGACGAATACGGTGAACTCGTAGATCTGGCCGGCCACGAACACCGAACCCAGAAGGGCGGTGGTGAGCAGCCAAATCTTCAGCTTGCGGTTATCGCCCCGCTCGGCGGCGTAGTGAGCCAGCACCATGGTGAGCGAACTCATCAGCAGAACGAACGACGACGCCGAGGTAAACGGGATATCGAAGAACTCTTCGCTGGGTCCGGGACCATCTTGGATGTTGTGCCGGTAGAGCAGGTAGGTCGAGATCAGACCACCAAAGAGCAGGCACTCCGAGCCGAGGAAGACCCACATCGCCAACTTGTTGTTGGAGATGCCGGTTCCGGTCGAGTGACCATGATCGTCATCGGCGGCGTGAACCGCTGAATCAAGAACTGCCTCAGCCATTGTCGGCCTCCCCAGCGGTTGCGGTGGTTTCGGTTGTGGCAGCGTCGCCCGCTTCCGCGGTGTCGGCGCCTACCGAAACAAGATCGTCGTCGGTCTTTTCGGCCGAATCGTCGGCGTCGGACGAGTCAGCACTGTGTCCATCGCCGTCGTCGCCGTGGTCGTCGTGATGACCATGACCACCATCTGGGTCGTCCGGTGGCTCAAAGATCCAGCCGAAGATCGCACCGAGGACCAAGAAGCCACCGATGGCGCACAGCCAGTAGTTGTAGATCACGCCGTAACCAATGAACGGCAGGCCAGCGGAAAGAACCAGCGGCCAGTACGACGGTGAAGGCAGGTGAACGTTGTCGTTCGAGCCGTCCTGAGCGACATCTTCGGCATAGGCGATGCGAACCACGTTGCCGTCGTCGTCGTAGCCGTACTTCTGGTGCCAGAAGTGATCGAGGCTGTCGACCACGATGTCTTCGTCGAAGTTGTGCTCGGGCGTGGGCGATGCGGTCATCCACTCGAGCGAACGAGCGTCCCACGGGTCGGGGCCGACCGGCGGAAGGTGCTCGGCCTGCTTCTTCGACACGAAGATGTTGATGATGAAGATCAACACACCGAAGAAGATGACGAACGAACCAATCGAGCTCACGAGGTTCCAGGTTTCAAAGCCGTAACCGGGGTCGTAACTGTCGATACGGCGGCTCATGCCCTGAAGACCAAGGATGTGCATCGGGCCGAAGGTCAGGTTGAAGCCGACGATCTGGAGCCAGAAGTTCCACTTACCCCACTTCTCGTTGAGCTTGTAGCCAAACATCTTCGGCCACCAGAAGTAGAAGCCCGAAAAGATACCGAGCAACGCTCCACCGAAGATCACGTAGTGGAAGTGAGCAACGATGTAGTAGGTGTCGGTCTGCTGGGTGTCGGCAACGCTGACCGAGTGGGTCACGCCCGAGAGGCCACCGATGGTGAACATCGAGACCACGCCCACCGCAAACAACATTGCGGTGGTGAGGCGTATCTTGCCGCCCCACATGGTGGCGACCCAATTTAATATCTTCACGCCGGTAGGAACCGCAATCATCATGGTCGAGACCGAGAAGGCGGCAACCGAGATCGGGCCAAGACCCGACACGAACATGTGGTGAGCCCACACGCCCCAGCCGAGGAAACCAATGGCGATACCGGAGCCGACCATGAAGCTGTAACCAAAGATTGGCTTGCGGCTAAAGACCGGGATGACTTCGGAAATGATGCCGAAGCTCGGCAGGATGAGGATGTACACCTCAGGGTGGCCAAAGATCCAGAACAAGTGCTGCCAGAGCAGCGGATCGGCGCCCATCTCGACGTTGAAGAAGTTGGCGCCCCAGAGGCGGTCGAACATCAACAAGAAGAGTGCAACGGTGATAACCGGCAGGGCGAACAGCAGCAGGAACTGCACGACCAGCAGCATCCAGGTCAGCACCGGCATACGCATGAGGGTCATTCCCTCGGCCCGCATGTTGAGGGTGGTGACGATCAGGTTGATGGCCGAGACCAGCGACGCAATACCGAGGATCTGCAGACCAACGGCGTAGAAGTCGATGCCCTGGGTGGGCGAGAACAAGGTTCCCGAGTTGGGGGCGTAGTTGAACCAGCCGCCATTGGGAACGTTCTTGAACCAGCCACCGATGAACAGCGATGAGCATAAGAAGAAGCCACCGGCGACAAACACCCAGAGGCTCAGCGCGTTCATACGCGGGAACGCAACGTCTCGGGCACCGATCTGGAGCGGCAGCAGGTAGTTCGCAAACGCGGCGGCGAGCGGCATGATGACCAGGAAGATCATGGTCACGCCGTGCATGGTGAAGACCTGGTTGTACACCTCGGGGCTGAGGATCTTGCCGTTCGGGACCGCGAGTTGCAGGCGAATCGCCAACGCTTCGAGGCCACCGATCAGGAAGAAGAACATCGCAAAGGCGCCGTACATGATGCCGATGCGTTTGTGATCGACCGTAAACAACCAGCTGGCCCAGCCGGTGTTACCCGATGGTCGAGTCAGCGCGCCCAAGGGGCGTTCGGCGACTTCGACAACGGTGCCGGATTCGAGTTCGAGCGGGTTCTCGATGATTGCCATCAGAGTTCTCCGTGCGTAAAGGAGGTGAAAGAAAGGAAAGAAAGGAAAGAAAGGAAAGAAAGGGTGTGGGTCATTCCGAGAAACTCTCGGTGATGATCCACTGTTCGGGCTTCTCGCCCAGAAGTGCGAGGGCGGCGACCAGGTCGTCGATCTGGGCTTCGCTGAGACCAAGGTTGGGCATGCCCTGGCGGTTGTCGGCGTTGTTGGCCTTTACCGCCGCGGGGTCACGCAGCCAGGCTTCGAGAGCGTTCTGGTTGAGCGAACCGTCCTTGTTGTACATCGGGAAGATGCCACCAGCGAAGGTGCTGCGGCTCGCCAGATGGGTCAGGTTCGGAGCAGCGCCCGCCGAAAGGTTGATCTCGGTACCTTCTTGGGTCCAGATGTCGTCGTTGACCCCCTCGATGAGGTGGCAACCCGAGCACTGCGAGCGCAGCAGGTCGAGGCCTCGCTGGGCTTCGGTTGGGTTCTCCGGAATCTCGCCCGCCTGCAGGGCAGCAACGTACGCAGCGTCTTCGCCCGAAAGCGGAGCAGCGCTGGTTTGGTTGGCGACCCAAGCGGCAAAGTCGGCGTCGTCGAGGGCGATGGTCTGCATCCGCATGCGAGCGTGCGACAGACCACAGAACTCGGTGCACTGACCGAAGTAGTAGCCCGGTTCATCGGCCTCGAGTTTCCACGGCGAGATACGGCCAGGAACCGCATCGCGCTTTCCGTTCAGGGCCGGGATCCAGTGCGAGTGAATGACGTCGCGGCTGGTGACGGAAAGTTCGATTTCCTGACCGGCCGGGATGATCATCTGGCCGGAGGTGACGATGTCGGCTTCGGGGAGGTGCTTGGCCGGGTTGGCGTGGCCCTCGTCGAGAAACGCATCGACATCGAAGCCGTCGAAGTAGTAGCGGTACTCCCACCACCACTGGTGGCCAACAACCACAACGTGGGGTTCCCACTGCATGGTTTCGCCATCGACCGAAACGGCATAGGCATTGGATTCGTCGTTGTTCAGGTCGAACAAGGTAATCACGGTGAACGCCGCGATGGCGATCATCAAGATGGCGGGCAGAGCAGTCCAGGCGATTTCGGCCTTGTTGTTGCCGTGGACCTGTTCGGGCCAGTCGCCCTCTTCATAGTCGCCCTTGACCCGGTTCTTCATTGCCACACCGGCCGACAGGCCAATGATGATGAAGAAGACCACGAACGAGGCGATAAACAGCCAGTTCGAGAAGTTGTCGATCGTGCGGGCGTCAGGGCCCTGCGGTTCGAGGGTGTCGAGTTCGGCGTCGCCTGCGCAACCAGCCAAAAGCAGAGTCAGACCAACGAAACCCGTGACAGCGGTTCGACGCATGCGCCGAGTGTGTCGTGGGGTGGAGTCGACGGCCAACTTGTTTGAGCCTTCTCTTGTCACACTGTCTCCAAAAGAACGGTGGTTAGTCGGTTCGGTCATGCGCCGAGGCCTCGGATCACGAAGCTCTCTTCGTCGCTGTGATCGTCGCCATGCTCTTCTTCACCGTGGCCAGGGCCATGGTGTTCGATGTCGCGGATTCCGATCGAGGCCGAAACGATACCCGCGGCAACAACGCCGACTAGGCCAAGAGCCAAGATCGAGTTGACAACCTTCTTGTTAAGTTCGGGGCCGATGGCGAGGAACACGGCGCCACCGAAGATGACCACGGCAGCTACCGAAGCAACGATGACCGAACCGGCCTTGCTTACGGTGAGCAGTACTCGCGAGATGGAAATGGCGACGAGGGCAACACCAACGGCGGCCATCATCGGCAGCTCGATCGGGCCCATGATGCGGTCGCGGAGTTCGCGGTTTGCGGTGCGGTCGCCGGTTGCCCGGTCGGCCCAGGCTTCCATCGTCCATTCGAGGGCAACGATGCCGAGGATGGCGATTCCTACCGCAAAGACGGCGGGGTGAACGGCCAAGCCCAAGATCACGGTGCCCATGCCGAGCGCCATGGCGATTGGCCACATGCTGTTGCCCACCGGCGGCTGGGTTGCCGGCACGGCGGTGGTGCCCATGTAGCTGGCCGCCATGTCGGGGTCGGCGTCGCGGAAGGCGGTGAACATAAGGGCGATCACCATGCAGCACACCGAGAGACCGATGAGGATGGCGTACCCAACGTGGTCGCCGACGCCGCCGAGGTAACCAAGCGACAGCGGCCCGACCGCATTACCACCGGAGCTGTAGCCATAAATGACTGCAGCCACGTAGGCAATCATGCCGTAAGCGCCCCAGATTTTGAACGAGTTAGTAATCATGGTGAGTTACTTCGTGATGTAGATGGCGAACCAGATCACCGAGTAAACGGCGACAACGGAGTACCAGAAGAATGCTGCTGCGTGGATGCCGTCGGCCTGGCGGCTGCTGTACTGGCCAATGATCGCCCGTAGGGCGGTCAAGAAGATGAAGACGAGGCCAACGATCACCATTGCCATGTGGGCGCCGGTGATGATGTACATCAACATTGCGGCGCTCGACTCGGGGTTGTCGTTGATGCCCAGCCCCATGTCTTGCCAGTAAAAGACGGTCTGGTTGATGACCGATCCGCCAAACACCATGGTGATAGCGAGCGCAATGATGGCGCTGCGGCGGTCGTCGTTCTTGATGGCTTGTTGTACCCACGCCATGGTGCCGATCGACAGCACCAAGGTCATCATCATCATGCCGCCCGGTGGCAGGCGGATGGCGCCTTCGGGGAACCATTCGATTCCGGCGGCTCGGGTCTGTTGGCGCTGGCTGACATAGATGCCAAAGAGGGCGATGAAGAACATCACCGACGTGGCACTGGCCAACACGGTGGCGACCATCAGGGTGCGCGGCCGAGGGACCTCAGCGGCGACTGGGAGTGCGAGCTGTTCGGTATCCATTACGCATCGACCTTTGCGTCAGCAGCGTCGGCTGCATCGTCGTCGTGTTCATCGAGAAGCGGGGTTTCGCTCATGACGAGCGGCACCGGTGCGGCAAAGTTGCCAACCGGCGGCGGCGAGGTGGTTGCCCATTCGAGGGTGTTGGCACCCCACGGGTTGTCCTCGATGACTTCGTCGCTCTTTTTGATCAGGCCAAAGGCGACCGCATCGAGCGCCAAGAAGGCGCCACCGGCGACGATGAAGCCACCGATCATCGAGATCAAGGCCAGAACATCGCTGGCATC
Organism: uncultured Acidimicrobiales bacterium; assembly: GCA_938038815.1. Classification (GTDB taxonomy): domain Bacteria; phylum Actinomycetota; class Acidimicrobiia; order Acidimicrobiales; family SHLQ01; genus CALLQB01. Next base: position 26,416 of record CALHTF010000080.1, read on the forward strand.
GTCGTTGCTTTCGAGGAAGCCGGCGATTACATCGGGAAGGGCAATCACCACGGTTCCGGCGAGCAGCAACAACACGGCGAGGCCACCGAGGCCTTGGTTGAAGCGGCGACCGAAGATCTTGGGGGCCCAGTAGTACAGCCCGGCAACGCCAGCGATCAGACCAGCGAGCAGTGCGTAGTGCATGACGCCGCGGTCCATGATGCGGGTTTCGTTCCAGTCATCGATGATGCCCCAGTGGCCAATGACCCGAACCGCGTTGGCGGCCGCACCGGCGAGCAGCATGAGCAGTGCGGCGAGGGCACCGATCAGTGGAACCGCTTTGAGATCTTTGCGACCGAGGCGGAAGGTGTCGAGCAGTCCACCAGCAACGGCGAGCAGAGGAAGAAGAAGGACAACACCGACGAGGATGTAGGTGAGTTCGTCGGTGACGTCGCGGGTTCCAAGGTCGTACTTGCTTTGGGCAAACGCACCGAAGCTGAGCAGACCGACAGCGGCGATACCACCGAGGATGACGTCGTAGAGCTTTTGGCGTTGCCCGCCGACACCGGCGATGACGTCGCCGGCGATGCCGAGCACGGGGATAGCGAACGCAAAGACCTGCGGGCCGCTGAGCATCCAGGCGATTGCCTCAAACGCATCGACGCCCCGGTCGGTGTGCTGCAGCGCCACGTACTCAACCACCAGATCGGCGATAAGAACCGCAAGGCTCATCAGCCAGGTGACGGCGGCGATCATCATCGACCACGAAAGAAGAGGAACTCGACGCAGCGACATTCCGGCCGGGCGCAGAGCAATAACGGTGGTGGCGATGCAGATCATCGAGAGCATCAGGCCCGCCACGGTCACGCCGAGGGCAGCGATGGTGAGCGCAACCGCCCGGTCGTCGACGTTGATGCCGCTGCTAAAGCCGCCATCGACAATGAACGAACCAACGTACGCGCCAGCGCCGACCAGCCAGGTCCAGAAACCGCCAGCGGAGGCTCGTGGGAACGCAATAGAAGTAGAGCCAACCTGAAGCGGAACAACTGCGGTTCCGATGCCGACCAACAGCGGCATGACCACCAAGGTTGCGAGGCCGGTGAGGTAGAGCCAGTTGAGCTGGTTGACCGCCGACGCAGCGTTGAAGATGTCGAGCGAGTCACGGTCGATGTTTTCGAGGCCGGCGACCGCGCCAACGACGGTGATGGCCGCGGCAAATACCAAAGCCATCCGCACATACATCGAACCAACATCTTTGTGGTCGGTGGTGGTGAGCATGCCGGTCAAGCCCGACGAGAGGGCTGATGCTGGAGCATCGCCGTCCGTCGACAAGGCCGCTGCCTCAGTTGGGGACTCGGTAATAGTCGTCATCGTGTTTTCGTTGACCTAGAGCTGTGTTGACTGTGGAGCGTGTAAAGACACGGCGCAAACATCGAAGTCTACGCCCTTATTCCTTGCATTTGGCGAACCGCTTCGGCCACGGACCCTACACAGGTGCCCATCGGCCGAAAAAGCCGGAGCGTAGGCATTTTTTCCGGGTTTCCGTCGGGGAAAGTTGTGGGCTGGTGCACTACAGGCCGGACCGAACCAATTCGTCGACCACCATCGAACCAAACAACAAGGTCACGTAGGTGATCGAGTAGCCAAACAATCGCATGGCTTTGACCGAATCTTCGGTGCGGAGCACCTCGACGGCCAGATAAAGAAAAGCGGCGCCAAGCACCAGCGCAGAGACAAAGTAGATAGCACCGAGGTTGGCGACTGGGCCGAACAACAAGCTGAGAGCAACCAGCGCCACCGTGTACCAAACGATCCGTACGGCGGTGGTGCGCATACTCGCCACCGACGGCAGCATCGGCACATCGGCGGCCGCGTAGTCGTCCTTGTACCGAATGGCGAGCGCCCAAAAGTGCGGTGGGGTCCAGTAGAACATCACACCGAACAAGATGATCGGGGCCCAGTCGAGACGGTTGAGCACCGCGGTCCAGCCGATCAGGACCGGCATTGCGCCGGCGGCGCCGCCGATGACGATGTTGCGGGTCGAGGTGCGCTTGAGCCACAGCGTGTAAATGAACACATAGAAGAGGCAGGCAGTGACGGCGAGCGCGGCGCTGAGCAGGTTGACGAACGCCCACAGGAAGAAGAAGGCGATGACTTCGATGGTCACCGCAAAGATGAGGGCGTTGCGGGGTGCGATGAGGCCCGACGGGATGGGCCGTGACTTGGTGCGCTCCATCAACTGATCGATGTCGCGATCGACATACATATTGATGGCGTTGGCACCACCCGCCGCCAGGGTTCCGCCAAACACCGTGGCGAAGATGAGCCACAACGAAGGAACACCACGTTCGGCCACGATCATGGTCGGCACGGTGGTGATCAGCAGCAGCTCGATGATGCGTGGCTTGGTGAGTGCGACGTATCCACCGATGCGCGTCGTTAGAGACGGGGGTCGGGCGACGTCAAGCACTCCTAGAGCGTAAGTCCGCTACTGGTCCGAGGCCAACATTTGTGAGGGCCTGTCATAAGGTTTGCTTTGTGGCTTCGATCACTCCGTCGACCTACCGGAAGTTCACCGCCTTCGCCCTCGGATCTTTGGCGCTGATCATCATCACCGGAGCGACGGTTCGCCTCACCGGCTCGGGGCTCGGCTGCTCGGACTGGCCGACCTGTGAAGAGAACCAGTTGTATGCCGACTGGTCGTTTCACCCAATGGTCGAGTTCATCAATCGGTTGGTGACCGGCGTGGTCTCGATCGGCGCGATCGGCGCCGTGTTGGGTTCGATGCGTCGCACTCCACGACGGGCCGACCTCACCCGATGGTCGTGGGGTTTGGTGGCCGGCGTGTTGGCCCAGATCATCCTCGGCGCGTTTGTGGTCCGACTCGAACTCGACCCCCGGACGGTGCTGCTGCACTTCTTGCTGTCGATGGTGCTGATTTGGAACGCCGTCGTGCTGCACCATCGGGCCGGACTGCCCGACGATACGCCCGAGGCGGTAGCCATCCCCGAACTCGTTTGGCCAAAACGCCTGCTCAGCGGCATAACGGCGGTGGTTTTGGTACTTGGAACGTTGGTAACTGGCTCGGGTCCGCACACCGGAGAACGCCGGGCCGACGGCGTACCGATCGAACGGCTACCGTTCGCGATTCGCGACATCACCCGGGTTCACTCGACCAGCGTCTTGGTGTTGTTGGCCGTGCTGCTCGGCACCGTGTGGTTGTGCCGCAAGCACGGAATTTTCGACGACGTGCGCGAAGAACTGGGCTGGCTTTTGGCAACGATGGTGGTGCAGGCCACCATCGGCTACGTGCAGTACTTCACCGGTGTTCCAGCTTGGTTGGTGGGGTTACACATCGTCGGTGCAATCATGGTGTGGGTAGCTGTTGTTCGATTCCATCTCCGGGCAACCCGAGCTGCCACCCTCGACCCGAACCTTCCAACGACATGACTGCGCCGCTTGCCGAACCGATCATCATCGACGAAACCGACACCGATATCGATGTCACTCCCGACACACCTTGGGTCGTCATCGTGTGGAACGACCCCATCAATTTGATGTCGTATGTGACATTTGTTTTGCAGAAGCTTTTTGGTTTCAGCAACGAAAAGGCGACCAAGTTGATGCTCGACGTTCACGAGAAGGGCAAGGCGGTTGTGTCGACCGGCCCTCGCGAGAAGGCCGAAGTCGATGTGTTTCGGCTTCACGAGCACGGCCTGTGGGCCACGATGCAGCAGGACTGACCGTGGCCTTTTTGGAAAAGCCACCGTTCGTTCTGAACAACAAGGGCGAGATCGTGGTCAACCTTTCGACGGTCGAACGCGAGCTGTTGCGCCAGATCTTTGGCGACATGCGCCAGCTACTACTTGACGACTCCGACGATGGCCTGAAGCGGCTGTACCCCACCGCCTACCACGACGACGCCGAGCGAGATGCCGGATACCAGGCGCTGGTTCACGGCGAGCTACTCGAAGGCCGCATCGCCGCGCTGGAAGAGGTAGAAGGAACACTCGAGGAGTCGATTCTGACGCCCGAGCAGCTCACCTTATGGATGACCTCGATCAACGGGGCTCGTCTTGTGCTCGGCACGCGACTCGATGTGGGCGAAGAGGACGACCTGTTCGACCCCGACGCCCCCGACGCGCAACCCCGGATTATCTACCACCACCTCGGCTACCTACTCGAACACGTCGTCAGCGCCCTAACCGGCACGCTGCCCCCAGCGACCGACTCAAACTGAATCGGGTGTCTGACACCTGACGTCAGTTTTCGCCGTCGAAGTAGCCCGGAGCGCGCTCGGGTGACCGATGGATTTCAAGGGGCACCACAACTCGGACATATGCTGCCCGCGATGGCTGAACCACAAGCGATTTCGCGAAGCGCTTGGCGGATAATGGGTTTGGTTGGGCTGGCGATCTTTCTCAGCACCTTCAACTTCTCCGTGATGTTTGTTGCCTTCGACGACATCGCCAACCACTTCAACGCCAGCGATGCCGCCATCTCGTGGACCCTCACCGGATTCACGATCACCGCCGGCGCGCTTACCATCCCCGCCGGTTGGCTCGCCGACCGATACGGACGCAAGCGCATCCTGCTGCTTGGTCTAAGCGGGTTTGTTCTCGGGTCGGCGCTGGTCGCCGGCGCACCGTCGGTTCCGTTGCTGATCATCGGGCGTTTGGTGCAGGCGGCCGGACTCAGCATGCAAAGCATCTCGGCGTTGGCGGTAGTGCTCGACGTGTTCGGCCCGGGCCGGCGCTCGACGGCGGTCGGAGGAATCGGCGGAATCGGTGGCGCAGCCGCAGCCCTCGGCCCACCGATCGGCGGCCTTCTGCTCGACAGCCTCGGGTGGCAGTGGACCTTCTTTCTCAACGTACCGATCGGGCTGGTTCTGCTCGCCCTGTTGTACCTGGGACTCAACGTCACCGAAACGACCAGCTCAGATTCCGAGCCACCCGATCTGGTCGGCATTGCAACCTTGGTGGTCGGCGCCACCCTCACCGCACTTGCGGTAGTGCAGTCGAACAGTTGGGGGTTCGCGAGCGCCAAAACGCTTGGCACTGGTGTCGCTGGCATCGCGGCATTGGTCGGCGTGGTGCGACGGTCGCGCGATCGATCCAACGCCATCTTGTTCCTCCCGTTGTTTCGCGACCGCACCTTTCGAATCGGCAGCTTCCTCAACCTGCTGGTCGCCGGCAGCTTCGGCGGGCTCTACCTCGGGTGGGTCAACATGCTCGCCGAAGACGGCTGGGGTTACTCGACCCGCGACGTGGGCCTGGCGCTGAGCCTCATCCCGTTGGTCGCTGGGCCGCTGTCGATCGCGGCCGGCCGGTGGGCCGATCGTCTCGGGCACCGACGGGTCATCTTGTCGGGCACGGTCTTGTTGGGACTTGCCGGAGTGCTGGGCTTGCTCATCCTGGGCGACCAACCCGACCCGTGGGCCTGGGCGGCATTCGCCTTGGTATACGGCGTCGGGGTTGGGCTGGGCCATTCGGCGAGCCATGCCGCGGCGATGGTGAACGTACCCGCGGAACGGCTCGGAATCGGCGGCGCAATGTCGCGCATCGCCATGGATGTCGGCAGCACATTTTCGGTCGCGCTCATCGTGGCCCTCGCCGTCGGTGCCGGCAGCTCGGCGGCCGCAACCGACCGGGCGTTGTGGGTGTTGATCGGCGTAGGCGTGATCGGATCTTTGGCGGCCGGGTCACTCGGCGAAACGCACCAAAGAAAGAACGCTGGGGTCTGACCCCCCGTTCCTACTTTTTGGTCGGCTATCGTTGACCTTGGCGATTTGTCACGCCGAACCTTTTCTCCGATGCCCACGCAGTCGGCCCGAAAGGCAAAGGGGACCTTGTGTTCTCGGCACGTGTTGATCTGACGACCTCTTTTGCTTCGTGCACGCGGTCGCCAAGCGTGGGTTGGCCAGCGTGTGCACACCGCACGGGAAGAGACGTACAAATGACCAACAACAAGAGCTTCAAACAACGGGTTCGGGCCCGTATGGAAAAAACTGGCGAGCGTTACTCGACCGCCCGCCAAGCGCTGCTGCCTACCCAGGCTTCGGGCCGGCGCCAAGAATGGGTGTCCGAGCCGGAGCATTCCGACGACGTGATCGTTGCTCGTACCGGCCGCAGCTGGGACGACTGGTGCGACCTGATCGAGTCGTGGCCGGGTCATGTCGACGGCCATCCGGCGATCGCCGCGTGGGTCGAGGCTGAGCATGGCCAGGACGGCTGGTGGTCCCAGGCAGTAACCGGCGGCTACGAACGGATTGTCGGCATCCGGCTTCCGAACCAGATGCCCGACGGCACGTTCACCGCCAACAAGTCGCGAACCGTTGGGGTCGCCGCCGACGTACTGCGGTCCTTGCTGCTCGACGACGAAGACCGACAAGACATCCTCGGCGGGGAGGGGTCCGAACTCCGATCGAAACCGTCGGCCAAGGCAATACGGGTTGCCGTCGGCCCCGGCGTTGCCCACATCGCGCTCAACCCCAAAGGCGACGAGCGAACCCAAATTACCGTCGGGCACCGAGGTCTCCCCTCGCCCGATGCGGTAGCCGAGTGGAAGTTCTACTGGGACGAATGGCTAACCGCCCTAGACACCGAGACCTAGCGGACAACTTGTAACTCAGAGTCAGGGGACATTGTCCCGTGACTCTGAGTCAGGGGACAAAACCACAACAGGCCAGTGCCGGAGCACTGGCCTGTTCGTGTGGTGGTCGGGACCGGCGTCGATCCGGTGACCTACCGCTTTTCAGGCGGTCGCTCTGCCAACTGAGCTACCCGACCAGGGCTTCGGCAAACTTGCGCTTACACAGGTAGCGGTCCTGACGAGATTTGAACTCGCGACCTCCGCCTTGACAGGGCGGCGTGCACTCCAAACTGCACCACAGGACCATTGCCACTCAGTGTTCGGACCAAGGTCCGGACTCCGAGAGAACAACTACCAGCAACACCGAAGTGCTCCTGGCAGGTCCCCCACTATAGGGCCGGTTTTGACCGGCGCGTCATCCGGTTACCGGAGATTTTTTTCTTCTTACAAGGTCGTTCTTTTGTCAGACCTGCGTAGCTTCTTCATCAGTTCTTCATACCGAACCCGCCACGATGCGAATAACGGGCAACCAACACCACTGCCCCCACACCATCCATCGCATTAGGAGCACCATGATCCCCTCGAAATCCCCAACAATCCCGCCGACACCCGCACCACGACGAACCTCGGTCACCATCCGAGTTGTGGTCGTACTAACCCTGTTGCTGGCCAGCCTGGCAACGTCGGTAGGCCAGGCGCCCGACGCCGGCGCAATCGTCAACGGCACCAAAGCACAGCTTGGCGAAATCCCCTTCCAGATCTCGCTCGAAGACGACCAAGGCCAGATGTGCGGCGGATCGCTCATCGAGCCGAACGTGGTCCTCACCGCAGCCCACTGCCTCGACGGCATGAAGGCGAGCGAGCTCAACGTACGAAGCGGCATCGTGTCGCTGCGTCAGCCCGGCCAACTGCGCGACGTTGCTCGCATGGTCGTGCACCCCGAGTGGGGTGGCGTGCGGGGCGATACGTCGAATGACATTGCCTTGTTGTTCGTCGACAACCCGTTCGAGCTCGACGCCAACACCCAAACCATCACCGCGGTTTCGCCCGATGTACGAGCGCTGAGTGCAGCCGGAACCAAAGCCGTTGTTAGCGGCTGGGGTGCGCCCGGAGAAAACTCCGACCGTAACCCAATCCGACTGCACCAAGCCACGGTCACCACCGTGGGCGACGTGCGATGCGGCGAAGTACTCGACAAGTACGACGACTTCATCGACGAGCCCACCATGTTGTGCGCCGACGGCGCCGGAGGCGGCGGCTGTTACGGCGACAGCGGCGGTCCGCTCGCCGCAAAGAACGCCGCCGGCCAACCCGTCCTGATCGGCATCGTCAGCTGGGGTATCCAGTGCGGGCTGGCCGAGGTCTCGGGAATCTTCACCGAAGTTGCCCGCTACGACGAATGGATCAGCGCCGAACTCAACCAGGAACCGGTCGCCCCCGAGCCCGAGCCAGAACCCGAACCCGAGCCGGCACCCCAGCCCGGCAAGCCCAAAGTCTTCACCGAGAAGGCCAAGCTGAAGATCCCCGGTCTGGGTGAAGCGAGCGACTTCCCGAGCGTGCTCGAGGTTGCAGGAGTCGGCAACGAACTCACCGACGTCGATGTCATCATCAAGGGCTTCAAGCACGCCCGACCGAGCGACGTCGATCTCATCTTGGTTTCGCCCGAAGGCACCGAGGTCACCTTGATGTCAGGTGGCGGTGGTGAAGACGCCGTCAAGCGGATCAAGCTGCGCTTTGACGACGCCGCCCAACGCGACATCACCCTCGACGGTTTGGACTCTGGCCGATACCGCCCGATGAGTGCCTTCGATGGCCTGCCCGACACCGACCTCTCAGTGTTCGAAGGCGAAGACCCGAATGGCGAGTGGGAGCTCTACGCCTACGACGCCGTGCGCAAAAAGCGCGGCAAGATCTTTGCCTGGAAACTGGTAATCGAGTCTCGCTAAGCGACGAGGGCTGGCAGCGACACCGTAAAGGTCGAGCCCGCTCCCTCGACACTTTCGGCGGTCACTGTCCCGCCGTGAAGCCGCACAAACTGCTTCACGATCGAGAGCCCAAGTCCGCCCTGGCCCGTCGCGCGATCGCGCGACGGGTCGGTGCGGTAGAACCGGTCGAAGACCTTCTCGAGCTGGTCGGCGGGAATCCCCGGACCGTTGTCGGTGACCGACAGGTTGACGTTGGGGCCTTCGACGGCCGCGACGAGTTGGATCTGGTCGCCATACCGGGTGGCGTTGGCCACCAGGTTGCCCATCACCTGATCGATCCGAAGTTCGTCAACCGCCACCCTGGGTAGGTCGGCGGGTGCCTGCACGGAGATCGCGATGCCGTTGGCCGAAGCGCGGGCCGAGTGGGTCGCCGCAACGCGACCCAAGATCGCGGCGGGGTCGGCGGGCGAAAGGGTGAGGGGAAGCGAATCGGCCTCGGCCATCGCCAGCGATTGCAGATCGTCGACCAATAGCCCGAGCCGGTCGACATCGCCGACCAGCCCGCCGATCGTCGCCTCGTCCGGTTCGATCACCCCGTCGGAGATTCCTTCGAGGTGGCCCTTGAGGTTGGCGAGCGGGGTCCGCAATTCGTGGGCCGCGTCGGCCACCATCGCCTGACGGTTCGATTCGGAACGTTCGAGTTCCTGGGCCATCTCGTTGAACGACTTCCCCAGCGTTCCGAGTTCGCCCGGTCCGTCTTCGGGTGCCGGACTCGGCGCCCCGCCCCGGATCGCGGCGATCGATTGGGTGAGACCTCGCACCGGCCGAGTGACCAAGTTCGCCAACCACAAACCCATCAACCCGGCGACCACCAACGACGCCAGACCAGCGAGCAAGAACCGCCGGTCGATCGAGCGCAACGCATCGTCGGAGCCGCCCGAACCCATGATGTCGACCGTAAAGAGCAACGTCTGTTGCCGCTCGCCGGCCGGGCCATGCGAGAACTGGTAGGCCGGAAGCAGATCGAGGGGCGGAAGGTCGTCGGCGGCCCGGGTGTCGTACAGGACTTGTTCGTCGACGTCGGTCAGGATGAACCGCAATCCGTACACCGAGTCGAAGTCCTCGAGCAGTAGGTCGACGCCGTCCCACGAACCAGTATCGGAGCGGAACAGATCGACCTCGGCCACGTCGTTGTCGTCGATCTCGATGTCGGTGACCGTAACGATCTCGGACCGCACCGCTTGTCGAGCCACCAAGCCGCCCATCACCAGAGCAACCGCCGCAACGACGAGCACGGCCAACAAGATGCGAGCTCGCAGACTCATGGTTCGATCATCCGGTAGCCAACGCCGTAGACGGTCTCGATGTAGGTCGGGTTCGCTGAGTCGTCACCGATCTTCTTGCGAAGGCTCCGGATGTGAACATCGACCGTGCGATCCATGCCGTCGTAATCGAAGCCGAACGCGGCCGCCACAAGCTCGGCCCGGCTGAACGCCTTCCCTGCGTCGGCGGCCAGCACCTTGAGGACCGCGAACTCCCGGGCGGTGACGTCGGCGCTCTTGCCCCCCAGTCGAACCTCGTGCCGGCGCACGTCGACTTCGAGTTCGCCAAAGGTCAACAGATCGGGGCCATCGTCTTCCACCACGCGACCACGCCGCAGCACGGTCCGTACCCGGGCCACGACTTCCTTGGGACTAAACGGTTTCGTGATGTAGTCGTCGGCGCCCAGATCGAGACCGAGGAGCGTGTCGTCGGTGGTCGCTCGGGCCGTCATCATGATGATCGGCAAGTCGGACTCGGCCCGAACGATCCGGCACACGTCCCAACCGTCGACCTCAGGCATGTTCAGGTCGAGCAACAACAGGTCGGGTTTGCGGCCCCGAACGAGTTCGAGCGCCTTGCGTCCGTCGTGGGCGACCAACACCGCATACCCCTCATTTTCGAGATATCGACGAACAAGGTCGGCGAGTCGCTCGTCGTCGTCGGCGACCACAATCCGCTTCATAGAAGCGACGTTACCGGCGAACGATCCCGTTTCGGACCTGCACCCGCCGTCGCTCGAAAACCGCCCGCGGTCATCACGCGAAGAATCTCGGTATTTCGACGTCTCAAACGCGACGTGAGGTTGCTAACATCGACAGTTCCTGCCCCCATCGTCCAGCGGCCTAGGACGCCTGCCTTTCACGCAGGTAACACGGGTTCAAATCCCGTTGGGGGTACAACAAGCAGCGGTCCGGTATTCCCACCGGGCCGTTGTTTGGTTTTTGGGCGGCCACAACCCGACGACGCTACGGTCGACCCATGGGAAGCGGGGAAGCACAATCGTCGGCTCGGGTCCGAGCATTGGTAATCGAGGCGGTCGACTCATCGGCCGAACTGATGGCCCGCCCCGAAGTAAGCGAGCGATGGGACGAACCATCGGCGCTCGAGGGGATGACCGTGGGTGCGCTTTGTGCGCACCTTGTGCGGGCGGCGGGCGCCGCGTTGGCCTACCTCGACCGAACCGACCCCGACACCGTGGCCGGCGACGACCTTCTGACCCCGATCACCTACTTCACCGCGGCCATCGAGTCGCCGATCCACGACCAGATCAAAGAGGTCTCGGCAACCGAATCCGAAATCGGACCAGCCGACATGGCGGCCAAGTGCGCAACCGTCGCCGCCGATATGCGCACCCGATTCGCCAACGAGCCCGAGACCCGACTGGTCGGGGCACTCGGTGGTCGGCTGCTGACCCTCGACGACTTCTGCCGCACCCGGCTCATCGAAGTGCTGACCCACCTCGACGACCTTGCGGTGAGCGTCGACCAAGAACGACCCGACACCCACCCCGATGGCGTAGCGATCGTGGTCGACATCCTCACCGGCATCGCCCGGGCCCGCCACGGCGACTGGACAGTTGTGCACGCGTTGTCGCGAGCCGAACGACTCGGCGGCGATTCGGTCTTTCCGGTGTTCTAAGGCGTGAGTGCGGCGGTGCCGCCGCCTACCGAGTTGCCACCGATGTCGGCTCGGTCGGCGTGCTGTCGCCCGGCTCGGATGCCTTCGCTGTTGCTCACCGAGACCTTCAGCGACCCGAGGTTCGGGAAGGTTTCCTCCACCACTCGATCGACCTCTTCGGACCGGCAGGCCAGTACCGGCAGGAGCTTGGCGTTGTCGTCGGCTGCTTCGGACCGAACGGCCGCCGATGCCTCGCGGAGTCGCTCGCCGATTCGGTAGGCGTAACCAAACCAAAAGGCGTTGCGCCATGACTTGGTGCGGGCGGTGCCGTACTGGTCGCGCTTGGCGCCTTCGTTCAGGATCGCTCGCGTGCCCTGGATCAGCAGCGAGGTGAACAATAGGTCGGTGAGGTCGAGATCGCCTTGGTGGCCAATCACCGTGGCCGTCTTTCGCGAGTTCGACCATACGGCCCGACAATCGTTGGCCGCCGCCACCTCGGCCAGCAGTTGGAACTTGGGCTTGGGGTACGGCGGCTCCACATAGATCTTGCGACCTCCCGGAACGTCGACGTCGGCGGCCAGCAATGCCAGGTCGATCGAATGCCGGGCGATGAGTTCCTGGGCTTTGGCCGACAATGCCTCGGCTTCGTCGGGGAAGGTGGTCGACTCGGCCTTAGCGAGCAACCCTCGAACCTTGTCGAGGACCCGGGTGTCGGCCTCGGCCCGACCGGTCGCCGCCGGCTCCCAGGGCATCGGGTGAAACACCGGCTCGTCGGTGCCGGGGAGCCCCATGAAGTGGGCCAGCATGCTGGCGTTGGTGTCGACCGCATCGAAATCGGCGGTGCGGTCGACCAGTTGTGGCCAGTAGTCGGCCGCGACATCCCACCAAATGTTGGCGCCGAGATAGTCGGCGTGGTCGGCCCACACCGGGTCGGCATCGGCGTGCCAGCTCTGCCGGTCGAAGGCGACCAGGTCGATCACGATCGACCGGGCAAGTTTGCGGTCGGCATCGAAAACAGCGACCAGGTCGCGAGGCAACCAACCGGTCTCCCACTTGCTGCGCAGGAGTTGGTGCAGGTCGTCGAAGTTGGTGGAAATGGCTTTGGTATTCATGATGGGCTCAAGTCTGTGAAGCTTGTCAGAGGGAAGTCCACGAACCACAGACTAGGGAGCACGAGTGACAACGCCTGAGTCACCCTCGATCGGCGTATCCGACCGCCTTCGTTCGGTACTTTTGATGACCAAAGCCGAACTGGTCGCTGCGAGCCCCGAGGGCCATATCGACCAGCCCGGTGGTGGGTATCTCGGCGACCGCCTGGAAATTCCGACGCCAACCGCTGAGCGGGTCGGCGAAACCCCAGAGCATCGCATCGAGACCTTCCTGGTCGGCGACGACGGTCTGACGCCGACGGGCGACGACCAACAACTGATCGAGTACTTCAGCCCGCTCGCCACCACGATGGCAACCCAGGTGTTGGCGGCGCTCGACGCAGCCCAGGTTCGCCATTCGGGCACGGGCTATTTGTCGGCCTCGCTCTCTCCTAGCCCCGATCTTGTTGGCCTACCCCATGTCGACGACGACCGTTTCGACCCCGAAGCAGGTGTCGGGATCGTCGCCATCTTGGGGACGATCGAAGGGCCACGGATCGCGACCGAACCGGTGCCCTGCACCGCCCAACCTGGGCTACCGATCGGACTCAATGACGATACGATCGGCCAACTCCGCACCGGAACCATCGCCTTCCAGCAGGCCGAGCCCAGCCGCATCGTGCTACTCCCTCAGTTCGGCCAGCTCCATGCCGGCCCCGACCTACGCGAGCTCACCCCACCCGAACTCCGAGCATCACTGGTTCTGCGAATCACCACCTGACAACCCCCGGTCCGGCCTTTAGGCCCGCGGAGACCAGCCGGTAAGGTCCACCCATGGCACATGCGATCGAGGTGCGGGGCCTCACCAAGAGCTACGGCGATGTCCATGCCGTGCGAGGCATCGACTTGTCGGTGGCCGAAGGGGAGATCTTTGGTTTCTTGGGCTCAAACGGTGCCGGCAAGACCACCACGATCGAAATTCTCGAAGGGTTCCGGACCCGCACCGGAGGCGACGTGCGGGTACTTGGAGTCGACCCGGCCACCGCCCCGTTGACATGGCGCGAAGACATCGGCATCGTGCTCCAGGAATCAGAGATCGAGGGCGAACTTACCGCCATCGAAGCGGTCACCGTTCACGCCGCCTGCTTCGCCCAGTCGCGAAACCCCGAAGAGGTGCTCGAACTGGTCGGGCTGAGCGATGCCCGCGACCAACGAGCAAAGAAGCTGTCGGGTGGCCAGCAGCGCCGCCTCGACCTGGCGATGGCGTTGGTCGGCGACCCGAAGCTGATCTTCCTCGACGAGCCGACCACCGGCTTCGACCCAAGCGCCCGCCGCGAAGCCTGGGACATGATCGACAACCTGCGGTCGCTCGGTTGCACGGTGTTGCTTACCACCCACTACATGGACGAAGCCCAGCTACTGGCCGACCGAATTTCGGTTATCTCCCACGGCGAGATCGTGGCCAGAGGTACCGCCGACGAGCTGGCCAACCAGGTCGCCGCAATCCCTCGCATCACCTGGAAGCCGGGCACGGGTCCGGCGGTGCCGGGTCGGTTCGGTGCAGCGCTGGAGAAGGACCGGATGGTTATCGAAACCCACGACGTAGTCGAGGTCGTGCACGAGCTCACCACCTGGGCCAAGGCTGAAGCGGCCACACTCGACGATCTCGAGATCGCCCGTCCGACCCTCGAAGACACCTACCTGCGGCTGATCGGCCAAAACGAACCCGACGCCGAGGAGCCATCGTGAGTTGGCCAGCGCAACTTCTGAGTCGGGCAAAGTTCGACCTGTTGATCTTCCGCCGCAACCCGGCGGCCAGTTTCTTCACGGTGATCTTGCCGATCATCTTCTTGTTGTTGTTCACCGCCATCTTTGGCAACGGCACCTTGGCGAGCGGGGCCAAGGTCGCCACGTTCTACGTGCCCGGCATCCTTGGCCTATCGATCGTGTCGGCAACCATGGTCAACCTGGCGATCACCACCACGGTCCGCCGCGAGAAAGGCGTGCTCAAGCGCCTTCGCGGTACCCCGCTACCTCCTTGGATCTTCATTGCCAGTCAGCTCATGATGGCCACCGCCATCGCCGCCCTGATGACCTTCCTCGTCACGCTCATAGGCTGGTTGGTGTTTGGTGTGGCGCTGCAATGGTCGGCATTACCGACCCTGCTGATCAGCCTGGTGATCGGCACCGTGTCGTTCTCGGCGCTCGGCCTGGCGCTATCGACCATCATCCCGAGCGAAGACGCCGCACCCGCTATCACCAACGCCATCACCCTGCCGCTGTACTTCATCAGCGACGTGTTCCTGGTGGGCGAAGACATCCCGCGGTTCATCGAAGTTATCGGCAACATCTTCCCGCTGCGCCATCTGGTGCAGGCGCTGCAACCGGCCTACAACCCCTTTGTCGAGGGCACGCCAATGGAGTGGGGACACTGGGCGGTCATCGCTGCATGGGGTACCTTCGGCGTCGTGGCGACCATGGCTCGCTTCAAGTGGTCGGCCGAATAGCCCAGCGGGAATCGGCGGCCCAGTCAACGGTGTTCGCTCATCTTGGCTCAACTCCCGCCGAGGGAAGCTAGAATTGCCGCTTCCCCTCCTTGGAGCCCCCCATGCCAAATAGCTTCGATCGATTTCGTGCCCACCCTTGGCACGGACTTCCCATCGGCGATGAATCCCCCGACGTTGTCGAGGCCTACATCGAAATCACCCCGTTCGACACGGTAAAGTACGAAATCGATAAGCGCACCGGGTATCTGCGGGTCGACCGACCGCAAGGTTCCTCCGCGCTGCCCCCGACGCTGTACGGCTTCATTCCGCGCACCTACTGCGGCGACCGGGTTGCGGCCCTTACGCCCCACGCGCAGATCGGCGACCACGACCCGCTCGACATTTGCGTGCTGAGCCAACAGCGCATCGACCGGGCCGACATTGTTGTGCCGGCTCGCGTGGTGGGCGGCATTCAATTGCTCGACGATGGCGAGGCCGACGACAAGATCGTGGCCTTCCTCGCCAGCGACACAGTGTTCGACTACGCCACGAATCTGAAGAACCTGCCGACCGCTGTGGTCAACCGCATCGTCCACTACTTCGCGACCTACAAGATGGACATCACCGGCGAGAAGGACAACTCGATCGAGGTTGTCGGAACCTACGGGGCCGAAGAAGCCAAGGCGGTCATCCGGGCATCGGTCGAGGACTACAACGAAATGTTCCCCGCTCAGGGTCGTCGCGTTACCGACAAGGTCGCGGTCGAAGACCTCTAGTTGCTCGGCGGCTGCACGGCGGCCGCTAGCACGGCCATCAACTCGGGAGCGCGTTTGCCGAAGTCGGCCGCGCCCAACTGCACCACCGAGAACAACAACGAGACCATGATGTCGACCAGACCGGCACCGATCTGCGCGGGGTCGATATCGGAGCGGACCGCACCGGTCTGTTGTTCGGCGGTGAGTCGCTCGCCCACCAAAACCCGTAGCTCGGCCAGCGCTGGCAGGTCGACGATTCGGCTGGTTACCTGCGGCTCAAGCCCGGCGAGAACGCGTCGGGCGAGTGGGTGTCGATCGACTGCACCGACCAGGTTGACGAACAGGTCGCCTCGCCACTCAGGCGACCGCTCGCTCAAGGGGGTAAGCAGAACCGCCTCTTCGATGATGCCGGCGGCGTCGTGATCGAGGGCAGCGAGAAAGAGGGCTTCTTTGTTGTCGAAGTAGGCGTACGCCGCCGTTCCGCTGAGCTCGGCGTCGCGGGTGATTTCGGCTACCGACGTCGAACGAAAGCCATCACGGCCAAATCGGTCGATCGCCACCTCGAGGAGCGTTTGTTTGGTTTGCTCGCCTTTGGAGACCGGAGCTGGCGCTTTGGACACGATCTGTAACGTAGCCGAAAAGCGTTTCGGGCTAGCTCAGGTCGTTTTCGCAGGTTTGAGGCGAATACAGGTTGCTGTTGTTGCCATTCGGGCAGGTCGTGTTCTCCCAAACCACATTTTCGATAGCAGTTCCTGAAAAATTGGAGAACAGGAGGCTGGCGCTCGAGAGGTTCGCTCCGCTCAGGTTCGCATTCGAGAGGTCGGCCTCGCGGAGGGTCGCGCCGCTGAGGTCGGTGCCGGTGAGGTCTGAACCACGGAGATTTGCTCGACTAAAGTTGGCGTCGGGAAGCGTCGCGTTCGCCAGTGTTGCGTTGGGAAGGATGGCGTCGCGAAAGACGGGGTTGTTCATCTCTGCGAAGCTGAGGTCGGCGTTGCTGAAGTTGGTCCGCTCATATTCGGGCCCCGAGTAGTCCGCATAGGTGAGGTCCGCCCCTACAAACGTGGCGTCATTAAAATTGATGCCAAACCCATACGTTTCGGCCAGGTTGGCGCCGGTGAAGTCGGCGTTGGTGAAGACGCCGTCTTCCAGTTCGCGCTGGCTCAGGTTGGCGTAGCTGAGGTCGCCGTCGGGGATGATGGCGCCATCGAGGTTCGATCCGGTGAGGTTGCACCATCGGAGTTGGGCACCCGGAACTCTGTTGGCGGGATGCGTGCAGTCTGTGCCGGGTGTGAAGAACGGGACGGTTGCGACGGCACCGGCATCACATAGGGTCCCGGGCGCAGGCCGAGCAACTCCGCGGGCGTCCGGAGCGAGGTCGGTGGTGCACAGGCCATCACCAACGAACGCGTTGTCGATTGCGGGTGAGCCCACGGTGGGGTGTCGGGTTGGCACGGGTCCGCTGTAGTCGGCGAGGGCGGTGAGTCTCAGCGGTTGGTCATCAAAATCGCCAGCTCCCAATGGGCAGCTGCTATCGCTGTAGATAGAGAATTGGCTCGTGTGGGTGCTGTTGGGGCCCATATTGCAGTTGGTCGAGGCCTCGATGATTGTGTGGGCGACGTTGGTCCGGCCCCATCCGATGTTTAGCGCAGTGTCAGGATCGGTGATCGTCGACCACAAGATGTCCGTTGGTTGCGGATTGAGCGACGTCTCGAAGTACACGGCTGCGCCTGACTCTGGATGGTCGGCGATGGTGGTTTGAAATAGACGGGCGTAGCCACCGATGCCGAGATAGATGGCTTTGCCGGTCGCGGTCGCCGTGTTGTTGGAGATCGTGGAGTCTTCGATCCAGAGCGTGCCGCCCCAGGATGCGATGGCGCCGCCGCGCGATCCTGCGTTGTTGCCCGTGATGTGGGTGTCTTCGATGCCGAGCAGGCCGGAGCGATGAAAGATCGCCCCGCCATCGCCGACGTTGTTCCCGCCGAATGGGTCGCCGCCGGTGATGTTGAGTCGTTCGAGGAAGTGGAAGTCGCCGTCGAGGATGTGGATAGCGCGGTCGAGGCCGTTGGCGTCGATGGTGGCGTTTGGTTCGCCAGCCGGATAGCTGCGGATATAGGTGCGTTCGGTGATGTCGAGATCGCCGCTGGCCGATGCGTCTTCGCCGTCACCTGCCAGGGTCAATTCATAGGTGGTGTCAGCTTGGAGCCTGATCTCGGTCGTGTTGGGGTTGGCGTTTGCTTCCATGACGGCTGCACGCAGCGAACATTGGCCATTGCCGTCGACGCATACGCCGTCGCCGGGCGTGAGGTCGGCGGTATCGGTCGTGGTGTTTACCACGATCGTCTCGTCGGCGTCTGGTGGAATGCACGCCACCAGCACCAGCGCGCCAGCACCTAGGAGCAAGAGTTGGAACAGTCTCGTCATCGCTACGCCTTCGACTTCGCGAGGCCTCCCGCAGGTCCCGCACCAGTAACTTTAGGCCGGTGCGAGGCAACGAGTAAAAGCCATTCCACCTACGAGACGACGGTCGTTTCTAGCGGTGCGATTTTACGGCGCCGTTGTACAAGCCTCGACAAATTGAGAGATTGACAGATTCTCTCAATTCCCTATACTGGCGTTATGGCCCCTACCGCTACCGCTCCGTCGCCACTCGACCGAAAGATCCCGACCCGGCGAATTTCGCTCGCCCAAACCGTCGGCGAACTCCCTCATACTTTCATCGGCCCCGACGAGGTACTCCTCAGCCATGTCATCGCCACCTTCTCGGCGGTGATCCCCGATGGCGAGGAATACTTCGTCCGCACCGTCCGCCACTTCCGCGACCAGATCACCGATCCCGAGCTCAAGCGCGACGTGGCCGGGTTTATTGGCCAAGAAGCGGTCCATGGTCGCGAGCACCGCGAACTCAACGATGCCCTCGACGCCATTGGGTACCCCACCAAGAAAATCGAACAACTCACCGACAAAGGTCTTCGCTTTCGCGAACGCGTGATGTCCGCTCACGCCAACCTGGCGTGCACCGCGGCGCTCGAACACTTCACCGCCACCTTCGGATCGACCATCCTTCGCGACACCGAGGCTCGAGAATCGCTCGGTCCACTCGCCGACTTCTGGGCGTGGCATGCGCTCGAGGAGTGCGAGCACAAGGCCGTGGCCTTCGACGTGTTCCGCGCCACCGGCGGCACCGAGAAAACTCGCAAGCGAATGATGAACTTCATCTGCGCCACCTTCATCGGCGGCATGAGTATGCAAGTTCTGCTCGGACTGCTACGAGACCGCGAGTTCTATAGCCGGGCGGCGATCCGCAAATCGATCAAGGTGTTCCGGGACTCCCCGTTCTTCACCAAAGCTCTTTGGCGCGACCTTCGCGACTACAACCGCGACGACTTTCACCCCAACGATCACCAAACCGACGACCTCGTCGCTGAGTGGCGCGAAACGTACTTCGGCGAACACGGTCGGCTCAACGAATTTCTCGCCGGGGCCTCATAACCCCACCAACATGGCACGCTGGTTGGCGTGTTGTTGAACAAGGTGTCCCAACAGCTAGGCAGTTCGGCTGCGGGAGCGATTCTCGGCTACGTGATCGGGACGCTCCCGTCCGCCGATCTTGTCGCCAAGGCAGTTGCCAAGAAGAAGTCCGAAGCCGTAGTCGACCTGCGGGCATCGGGTAGCGGCAACCCCGGCGCCACCAACGCGGCGATGGTGTTGGGAAAGAAGTGGGGCGCCATGGTTCTGGTGGCCGACATCGCCAAAGGCGCGGGCGCGTCGGCGATTGGTCGACAACTCGCCGGCCCGATCGGCGCGTCGGCAGCATCGACCGCCGCCGTCGTCGGCCACTGCTACCCCCGCCTGGTGCGCGGCGCCGACTCGACCGGCGGCAAAGGAGTAGCGACCAGTGTCGGGCAGGTGCTCGGCACCTTCCCGGCCTATTTCCCCATCGACTTCTTGGTCGCTGGCGGCACGGTGGCCGTCCCGAGCCTCAAGCAACGGGCCTTTGTCGCCAACTCGGTGGCCTCGGCGGTATGGATCGCCAGCTCGGCCATCTGGTGGCGAAAGGGCTGGTCGACCGGATGGGACGACTCGGCCCATTGGTCGCTTCCGGTAGGCGCCACGGTGAGCAGCGCCGTCATCGCCTCGAAGTTCCTGGCCGCACAAGACGAGGCCGAGAAGTAAGTTCGATCGGGAAGAGTCCGCTCGTCCCCGGGGTTCACTAGCTATGCCTATCATCACACCCGCCGGCCCCATCGGCCTCGTTATCGACTCCTCGAGCCAGATTCCCGCCGGGCTGGTCAACAAGTTCGATGTTGAGGTTGTGCCAATCACGGTGACGATCGACGAAGAAGCGTTCCGAGAAGGGGTCGACATCGACGCCGATGCCTTCTACGACATGGTGGGCGAACCCCTGCCCGACATCGGCACCTCGCAACCAGCACCCGGTGAGTTTGTCGAGGCGTTCGAAGCCCTCGCCAACCGCGGGGCAACCGAGGTCGTGTGCGTCACCCTGGGCGAAGCCCACTCGGGCACCTACAACTCCGCGCGTATCGGCTCGGAGCTGTCGCCCGTGCCGGTACGACTCGTCGATTCCCAAACCATGTCGTTCGGCGTGACCGCATGTTTCTGGGAAGCCGCGGCCGCGCTCGAAAGCGGAGCCGAAGTTTCGGCCGCCGCCGAACGAGCCGAACAACTCGCACCCAACATCTGCTCAACCTTCCTGCTGCAATCGCTCGACCAAGTGAAGAAGATGGGCCGGGTCGACATCGATAGCCTCGGTGAAACCACCGGCGAGAACGTGCCCGTCTACGTGACCCGGGGCAGCGACTTTGAGATCGGTGGCGAAGCCGCCACCATCGACGAGCTCAGCGCGCTCATGCTTGCTCAAGTCCCGACCGACATTGCGGTGCGCACCGGAGTCTGCCTGGCCGCGCCGGAGATGGCCGCCTACACCGAGATCCTCGAAGCCGCACTGGCCACCCGCAATAACGTTCTCGAAACGGTCCGGTACCGGGTTGGCCCGAGCGTCGCCGCCCATACG
>CALHTF010000081.1 GCA_938038815.1 uncultured Acidimicrobiales bacterium
GCCAACCCCCGCCGAAGTAGCAACCGCCACCGCAACCTGGCGAGCCACCACCCCGAAATTTTCGCGCTAGACGGTCGGTCAGACCGTCCAGCGCGATCAGAACTTGGGTTAGGCGAGGATTCCGCCGCCGTCGACTACCAACGCTTGGCCGTTGATGAAGCGGGCGGCGTCGGTGCAGAGCCATGCCGCCACTTCGCCGATGTCGGCTGGCTCGCCGAGGCGGCCGCCGGGCACATACTGAGCGATCTTTTCAAGCTGACCGTCTTCGTAGTTGGCTCGAACGCCGGGGGTATCGATGAGTCCGGGAAGCACCGCATTCGACCGGATGCCCTGCTTGGCGTAGTCCGAAGCGATGTGGGCGGTGAGGGCGACGATGCCGCGCTTGGCCGCGCTGTACGGGGCTCGGCCGGGGGCCGGAACCTTGGCGGCGCCCGACGAGGTGTTGACGATCCGGCCGCCACCGTTGGCGGTCATGTGCACGACTTCGTGCTTCAGGCACAAGAACGTGCCGGTCAGGTTCACCTCGACCGACTGCTTCCAGTAGTCGAGCGGCATCTCGTGGATCGCGTATTGACCGAGTGCATTGCCGGCATTGTTGAACGCCGCGTCGAGCTTTCCAAAGGTCGAAACCGTGGCCTCGATCATCGCGACCACGCTGGCTTCGTCGGTCACGTCGCAGTGCACCGCGGCCGCCTCAACACCGCTGGCTTGGAGCATCTCGACGGTTTCTTGGGCGCCATCGAGGTTTATGTCGGCCACCATGACGGTTGCGCCGAGCGCACCAAACGCCACCGCTCCGCCCCGGCCAATACCGCTGCCGGCACCGGTGACGAGGGCGACTTGCCCATCGAGGGGACTCATCGGATCCACTGTCCGGCGTTTACGTCGATCGATTCGCCGGTGATCGAACTCGACATCTTCTCCGACGCGAAGAACACGACCGACTGAGCAATCTCGTCAGAGCCCGGCAGGTGGTATAGCGCCGTCTCCTTGGCGACATCGTCGTACACCTCATCGAAGGTGCGGCCTTCTTCCTTGGCGAGGTGGTTGAAGTACCACTTCACGGCGTCGCCCCAGATGTAGCCGGGGTGTACCGAGTTCACCCGGATCTTGTCGGCACCGAGCTCGACGGCCAATACCTTCGCCATGCCGAGCATCGCCATCTTCGACGACGTGTAGATGCCGAAGTTCTCGCGAATCCGGCGGGTCGACATCGTGTTGATGAACACGATCGAGCCTGGCCCCGACTCGCGCATCAGCGGCACGGCAGATTGGGTGAGCCAGGCGTGGCCAAACACGTTCACTTCAAAGCCTTGTCGGAACTCTTCCTCGGAAGCGTCGACGATGTGGTTGAACGGGGGCTGCATAAACGCGCTGTTGACCAGCGTGTGCAGCTTGCCGAACTCGGCCCGGGTGACATCGATCAGGTTCTGGCACGCGTCACGATCGGTGATGTCGGTCGGGACGGTGATCGCTCGGCGGCCCAGCGCCTCGACTTCGGCGGCCACTTCGTCGAGTCGGTCGGCGTTGCGAGCCGCCAACACCACATCAGCACCCGCTTCGGCAAGGGCGAGCGCAATGTCTCGCCCCAAGCCTGGGCCGACGCCCGAAACGATTGCCACCCGGTCCGCAAGTAGATCTATCCCCATGGCGCCAAGCTAGTCGGCGGCCCCACAGCGACGACAAAAATCTGGGGACTCTTAGGCCTCTTCGGGGGTCGGCTCGGTGAGGCCGAGACGGTCGCCGTACCAGGTCTTGATGAACCAAAAGCCCAGGCGGTACAGCACGTAGGCAGCGAGGAACAGCGAGCCGATCACCGCAACGAGCAGCGCCAAGTAACCAACCAATGCCCAGCCGGTGGCTGGTTCGGTGCCGGTCGATTGGGCCTGTAGGAACAGGTGCATGTCCCAGTTCTAGCAGGTGGAGGCGGGTTATCGACCGGCGCTCGCTAGCTGGCCGAGCCGGCCAACGCTTGTTGCAGGTCGGCCCAAATGTCGTCGACGTTCTCGCACCCAACGCTGAACCGGATCAGCGTCGGTGGGATTCGTTCCTGGCCCGGAATGCTGGCCCGTCGTTCCATGGTCGACTCGATACCGCCGAGGCTGGTTGCGTGGAAGATCAATTCGGCGCGGTTGCACACGTCGGTTGCGCGGTCGCCGCTGCCGGCAACCTCAAACGACATCATTGCGCCGAACCCGGTCATGAAACTCTTGGCGACCTGGTGGGTCGGGTGACTCGGGAGCCCGGGGTACAGGACCCGACTGATGGCGGGGTGGGATTCGAGGCGTTGAGCGAGTTCGAGCGCGTTCGCCTGAGCTCGCTCGACCCGAAGCGCCATTGTGCGAGCGCCGCGGATGGTGAGGAACGCTTCCATGCCACCGATCGACGCGCCGTAGAGCAACCGACGGTGGGCGAACTCTTCGTAGAGCTCGTCGTTGCGGGTGAGCACGACGCCCGACAACAGATCGGAGTGGCCGCCGATGAACTTGGTCGAGGAGTGCATCACCACGTCGGCGCCATAGTCGAGGGGTCGCTGGTTGAGCGGTGTCGCAAAGGTGCTGTCGACCGCAACCAGGCAACCGGCTTTGCGGGGGGCGGCGCAGATGGTCGGCAGGTCGGCGACCGTGATCAGCGGGTTCTCGGGCGACTCGAGCCAGAGGAGGTCGACATTGAGGGCGGCATCGATCCACGCCTGGGTGTCGGCTTGGTCGAGCCGGTGGACGGTCCAGCGACCTTGGGCTTCGCCTTCTTCGAGAATGCCGGCCACCCCGTGGTACGGATCCTCAGGTACGGCGAGATGCGCCCCGACCGGCAGGCGATGAAGCACGACTGCCGCGGCCGCCATGCCCGACCCGAACGCCAACGCACGAGCGTCTTCGAGGCCGCCGATCAGCAGTTCGAGTGCGTCGGTCGTTTCCGTGCCGTCGGTGCGGCTGTAAAGCCGGTCGGTCGGCAAGTTGAAGTTCGACGCGAAGACCGGGGGAACGTTCAGCGGGTCGCCGGGTGCCCGTGACCTCCCGGCCGAGATGAGCCACGTTTCGGGCGATTGGGTCATTCGGGAAGCACCAAAGCTTGGGCGACGATGGGCGTCGATCCGTCGGTGTCGTAGGTGATGGCGGGCGAGCCATGGAGTTCGTAGCCGTCGTCGAGCAGCTTGGAGACTCGCTCGCAGAAGTCGGCGGTGTCGGGCCCGGTCAAAACTCGGTATCGCAGCCGGTCAGAACTCAATTTGTATCTCCTTGTCAGCTAGCTAGCCTAAACCCGACCGTTACGGTCGGAAATCACACTCAGGAGCCAGTCGAAACAATGTCGGTCTCGCAAATTTCGCTAACCGAAGCATGGTCGATTCTTACCGACAATGCCCAAGCCCAACTCATCGATGTGCGCACCACCGCCGAATGGAACTTCGTCGGGGTGCCAAACCTCGACTCGATCGGCAAAGAGACCCGCCACGTCGAGTGGACCCGCTACCCCGACGGTTCGGCCAACCCCGACTTTGTCGCCGACGCCTCCAACGGCCTCGACAAAGACCAGGCCGTTCTGTTCGTGTGTCGTTCGGGTGCTCGGTCCCAGGCGGCCGCCGAAGCATTTGTTGCTGCAGGCTTCACCAACGTGTCGAACGTTGAGGCGGGCTTCGAAGGCGACCTCGACGCAGAAGGTCATCGCCATGGCGGATGGAAAGATGAACTTCCCTGGCGTCAGGGCTGACGTGAGCAACGAATTCGACGAGGCCACGAACCTGATCCGGGGCGGTCAGGAACGTTCGCAGTTCGACGAAACCGCCGAGGCGATCTACGCCACGTCGGGTTACGTGTACCGCACCGCGGCCGAGGCCGAAGCGGCGTTTGCGGGCGAGCACGATCGCTACATCTACTCGCGGTATGGCAACCCAACCGTCACCACATTTGAAGAGCGGCTTCGGCTGCTCGAGGGAGCCGAGGCGTGTTTGGCTACCGCCAGCGGTATGGCGGCGGTCTACGCATCGCTGGCCTGCATGGTCAGTGCTGGCGAAAAGGTGGTTGGGTCGCGGGCGCTCTTTGGTTCGTGTCACGTGATCCTCGCCGAGATCCTGCCCCGGATGGGGGTCGAGACCGTGCTGGTCGACGGCACCTCGCTCGACGAATGGGACGCCGCCCTCGCTGGTGGCGCCAAAGCGGTGTTTCTCGAAACGCCATCGAACCCCGGCCTCGAAGTCATCGACCTAGCGGCGGTCGCCGAACGGGCCAAGGCGGTTGGCGCGATGGTGATCGTCGACAACGTGTTCGCCAGCCCGGTGCTCCAGAAGCCGCTAGAGCTGGGGGCCGACGTCGTGGTCTATTCGGCCACAAAACACATCGATGGCCAAGGTCGGACCATGGGCGGCGCCATCCTGGGGCCCGACGAGTACATCAACAAAACCGTGATGGGCTTCACCCGCCATACCGGCCCGAGCCTGAGTCCGTTTAACGCCTGGGTTCTCACCAAAGGCCTGGAGACGATCCGGTTGCGGGTCGAGGCGGCGAGCCGGGCGGCCGAGGAGCTGGCCACCCGTTTGGTGGCTGACCCTCGGGTCGCGTCGGTGCGCTACCCGACCTTGGCGTGTCACCCTCAGCACGATCTGGCGATGAAGCAGATGTCGATGGGCGGAACGATCTTCACCGTCGATGTCGGCTCGAAGGAAAGGGCGTTCACCTTTGTCGACGCTCTTCGTTTGATGGACATCTCCAACAACGTCGGCGATTCGAAGAGCTTGGTTACCCATCCGGCCACCACCACCCACCGTCGTTTGCCCGAGGAAGCTCGCGCCGCAGTGGGCATCGGCCCCGGCATGGTTCGGGTATCGGTGGGGCTCGAAAGCGTCGAGGATCTCTACCGCGATCTCGACCAGGCGTTGGGTTAACCGACCGCCCGTTGCATTAGGTCCCACAGCTGTTCGACGTGGTGTCGTTCGGTGGCTTCGACACCGACCGAAATGCGCACCATCCACTCACCGTCGAGCATCGACGGGGTGAGATACGCCGCGCCGGAGTCGTTGATCGATCGGGCCCAGCCGAGGGTGTGTTCATCGAGCGCCTCACCCGATAGACCATCGGGTCGGTGCCGCACGCATACGGTTTGCAACGCCACCGGCGCACACACTTCCCAATCGTCGGCGGCCTCGATCTGCTCACCGAGCCATGCGGCGTTGGCCAGGTCGCGACGCAGACGTTCCTGAATCGCCTCGATGCCGTCGAGCTCGAGGTGGAACCACAGCTTGAGCGCGCGGAAGCGCCGGCCGAGCGGGATACCCCAGTTGCGGTATTGGGTGACCTGCTCGTCGGCTTGTGATTGCAGATACGACGGGTTGGTCGACATCACCCGTTCGAGCAGCTCGACGTCGCGCACATAGTGCAGCGAACAGTCGAGGATGGTGCCCATCCACTTGTGGGGGTTCCATGACACCGAGTCAGCCCCTTCAACGCCATCCCACAGGTGGCGTATCTCGGGCAGCAACATTGCTGAACCAGCCATCGCAGCATCGACATGTACGAAGGCGTTGTGTTGAGCAGCGGCCTCGACGATGGCGGCTACCGGGTCCATCGCGGTCGTGCCGGTGGTGCCCACGGCGGCCACGACTGCGGCGGGGGTCTTGCCAGCCGCAACGTCGGCAGCCATTGCGTCGGCCAGCGCGTCGGCCCTCATTGCATAGGTGACCGGGTCGACATCGACCATGGTGATGTTGTCCCAGCCAAACCCGGCGAGCAGCGCCGCTTTCGCCACCGACGAGTGGGCTTGCGGGCTGGTGTAAACCGCAAGCGGCGAGGTAACGGCCTGGAGCCCACCGGTGTTCTGGGCGAGATCGGACGCTCGCTCGCGAGCAACTAACATGGCCACCAGGCAGGCGGTCGAAGCCGTGTCGTTAATGCTGCCGCGCCACTGGTCCGAGAGCCCGACCAGCTGGCGCAACCAGTCACACATGACCTCTTCAACTTCGGTCAGCGCCGGGCTCGATTCCCACGAGATCCCAAGCGAACCAATTCCCGACGACGCAATGTCGCCGAGCACCGAGCTGAGGCTCGCGTTCGACGGAAACCAGCCGTAGTGCATGGGGTGCTGCACCTGGGTTATACCCGGTACGACCTTGGTGTCGAGACGTTCGAGGAGCGAGGAAAGGTCGCTGAGTTCGGTGGGCGGGCCGGTCGGGAATCCGGATCGAATTTCGCCCGGCTGCACTTGGGCGAGCACCGGCCGTTCGTCGATCGACGAACGAAGGTCGGCGATCCAGTCGATCAGTTCGTGGCCCGCGGTTCGAAACTCTTCAGGGGTCATCGCTCCACGACAGCATGTTCGGGGTCGAGAGCCACCATCCGGTTTGCGCCGAACCAGCAGTGGGCCAAGAAGACGGTCATGATTCCGGCGTACAGCAGGACAACGAACCGCATGCTGGTAGCGCTAGCAATGAACCCGCCGATCAACGCACCGAGTGGGATGCCGGCAAGCAGGAATACCATCCAAACCGACATGACTCGACCACGCACATCGTCGGTCACCTGCAACTGCATCGACGTCGACAGGCTCACGTTGTGCCACATGTGAGC
>CALHTF010000082.1 GCA_938038815.1 uncultured Acidimicrobiales bacterium
CGAGTTCACCTACACCAGCCTTGCACCTCACACCGGCACCGATAGCTTCACCTACCGAGTCTGCGACAACGCAACCACTGCGGCGTGCGCCACCGCAACCGTCTCGCTCACCGTCACCAACACCAACAACCCACCGGCAGCGACCGACGACGGACCACTCACGGGCGAGGTCGACCAAGCGCTTTCGGTCCCGACGATCGACCTCCTCGCAAACGATACCGACCCCGACGTTCAGTTCGGCGACACAGCGACGGTCGTATCGGTAAGCCCACTAAGCGGCGACGGCGCCACGGTCGTTCTGTCTGAAACAACCATCACCTACACTCCACGGGCAACCTTCAGCGGCATCGATACCTTCACCTACACCATCGAAGACGCGGCGGGCGCTCAAGCGAGCGCCACGGTAGAAGTGGCGATCACCAACAGCATCTTGAACCCGCCGGTAGCCAGCAACGACACGATCGCCCGAGCAATCGAGGTCGAGACCGCGACCCGGATCTCGGGAAGCGTGTTGATAGCCAACGACACCGACGCCGATATCCCGTACGGCGAGTCGTTGTCGATCGACAGCCTCGTAGCGGTGAACGATCCGCTCACCAGTACCGTCACCTACGACCCGGTAGCCGACGAGTTCACCTACACCAGCCTTGCACCCCACACCGGCGCCGATAGCTTCACCTACCGAGTGTGCGACGACGCTGCGGCACCCGCATGCGACACCGCAACCGTCTCGCTCACCGTCACCAACACCAACGACACACCGGTAGCCAACAACGACGGCCCGTTCGCCACCAGCGACAACACCAGCCTGAACATCAGCCAGGCAGCGCTGGTGAGCAACGACACCGATGCCGACATCGTCTACGGCGACACATTGTCGATCGTGGCGATGACCGGACCCACCAGCCAGGGCGGAACCGTAACGGTCGATGCCACGGGCAATGTGCTCTACGAACCGCCAACCGACTTTGCCGGCGGCGATAGCTTTACCTACACCGTCGAGGATGCGGCCGGCGCCGGAACCGCTGCTTCGGTGCGAGTAGAGGTCTCCAACCCGAACGACTCACCGCAACCCGGGGAGGACTTCCTCGCCACGAGCCCAGCGAACGGATCGGCGGTCGTCATTCCGTTCGCCGACCTGCTCGCCAACGACACCGACCCCGACCAACCGTTTGGTCAAACCTTCACCATCGTCGGCGTCACCGAGAACAACACCAACAAGGTCGTGTTCGATGCGGCTACCGAGACCATCACCTACTCGAGCAACCAGTCCCATATCGGCCCCGACACCTTCACCTACGAGGTGTGCGACAACGACCCGACCAATCCGCTCTGCGCCACCGCAACCGTGAACATCACGGTGCAGTTCGCCAACACCGACCCAGCGGCGGGCGGCGACGCGATCGGCACCGTTTCGGTCGACGGCTCGCTTGTCATCCCCGGAGCGACCCTCACCACCAACGATGTCGACTCCGACGTGGCCGACTTTGGTCAGCAGCTGACGATCACCTCGATAACAACCCAGCCAAGCGGCGCAGGCAACACCGTTCAAGTTGTGGCTGGCGACGTTGTGATCACCACCGTCGAAACGCTCGGAGCCGACTCGTTTACCTATGAGGTCTGCGATGATCACGCGACCCCCAGCTGTTCAACGGCATCGGTCTCGTTCGAATTCGTCAACCCAACCAACGACCCGCCCGTAGCCGTCGACGATCTTGCCGCCGACATCCCGGCTTTGCGCACCAACGAGAACACCCCGCTCGTCATCACCCAGGCCGACCTTCTGGCGAACGACACCGATCCCGATCTCATCTTTGGCACCGACCAACTGACCTTCAGCATCCTGAACTCGGGCGGAGGGTTCCCCGTGCCAACCGCCATGGGTGGAGAGCTGACCATGGCGTCGCCTCAGGACGACATCTTGTACACCCCAACTCCTGGCTTCTCCGGCCAGGACTCCTTCAAGTACGAGATGTGCGACACGACGCCGAACTGCGCCACCGCGACCGTCTACATCAATGTCTTAGCCGTCGACCATGCGCCGGTAATCGCCGGCCTCGACGGCACCCCGAACTTCGATGGCTACGAGGACGACGTTTTCGACGTGATCAGCCCAGGCTTCACCGACCTTGACATCAGCGACACCCACATCTGGAGCGCAAGCGGCCTACCAGCAGGCCTTGCCATAGATCCCGCCACAGGCGAAATTTCCGGCACTCCCAGTCTCGGAACATCGACCCTTGGCCCGGCGGCCAACGGCGTCTTCGAAGTGTCGGTGACCATCACGGACAGCAGCGCAGCTGCGCTCTCGGACACCAAGGAGATCACCATTACGATCGAGCAATGGAAGGCTTCGGCCCTCGTCGGCGGTCTCGTCATCACCGAGGTGCGAAGCCACGAAACGGTGAACGACCTGGAGGTGGCTGTCGAGTCGTACGTGCGAGACGGCACAATCGCCAACGCCGGAACGTTTGACGAATTCATAGAGGTGACCAACGTTTCGCCGAACCCGATCGATCTTGTTGGACTTCGATTCAGCGACCGGAATGTGAAGTCAACCGCCGCGGACGCAGCGACCGAGAACTACGTGCTGGATCTCGGAACATCTGGCACCTACCGAATCACCAGCACATTCGATACTCCGATCACGAACGCGCAGCCGGTTTGGCTTGCACCCGGAGATCGGTTCGTCGTGTGGATGGGCGCACCGGATTCGACGTCAGGAAAATTCGAAGGCGATACGAGCGACATCTTGTTCGACAAGAACGCGTTCCTCGGTGCAACATCAGCCATCGAAGTGACCCTCGGCCTTTCCGGGCCTGTGCTCGGCGACTCGGGCGACGAGATCTTCCTCATCGACGCCGAGGGGGCGGTGATCGATTACGTGGTGTGGGGCGATTCGACGAGCACCGTTCCAACCGAATCGTCTCAGCCACCTCAGGGCGACTTCCCCGTCATGGCCCCAATCGATGTCTCAACCGCGGAACGAGGCGACTCGTTGAGCCTCGCCGTTGCGTTCGGCCCAACTTCGCAGACCTGCTGGGAGGTCACCGCAACAGGTGCGGCCACCTGCCCCGGCGCACAGCTGACGGTCGATCGGGACAACTTCGTCGATCAGCCAGGAGCCTCCTCGGTCGGCCGCCGCAACTTCTAGGCGCTCCGCACAACTCATTGCCTACCTCAAGCACCGTACCGGCCCGCCGACAGGACCATATGTCCGTCGGACCATCCACTGCGACAACCAGCGTCGAAGGCGAAGCCCTCATCTCGGCGACTATCGCCGACCAGCAGCGCCGACGAGCCGACGCCGAAGCCCGGTCGTCGATGTGGCGGACCCATCACTGGCCCGATCAGTACGACCGCTGCGCAACCGTCCGGGGTAAACCGTTCTGTCGGCGGTGTTTGGCGCTCCACCCGCTCGCCTTGTTCATCGCCGTCATGTCGGCGGCTGGGTTCGCTCCCTGGCCAACCTCGTGGGATCCGTGGGCCATCTGGCTACTGTCTGTGCCAGCAACCATCGACTTCATCGTTGAACAGCTACAGATTCGACCGTACAGCCCCAAGCGGCAGGTAGCCGCCACGCTAATCACGGCGTTCGCATTCGGGCGGGCGCTGGGTTACGAACTCGTCGACCGGTGGTCGCTCGAGTTTTGGGGACCAATCGCCGTGTTCGGCGGCCTGTGGTTCGCGGTGGCCGTTCTCGGCGGCCGGCGACGCGAAGCTCCACCAGTCGTCGACTCCGACTCGTTAGCCGTTCACTAACCCATCGAGCTGTGAGCCAAACCACACCGAGAATTCTTCGGCTCCGTCGGGTGTCATGTGCGAGCCGTCGATGAACAGATCGTTTTGGCGGAACCGTGGGTCGGCGGGCAGGTAGGTGGCTCCGTTGTCGACCGCGATCTTTTCGGTCATGGCGAGCACCTCGTCGAAGTCGCGGGTTGCTGGATCGGTCAAGTTGTCGGCGAAGCGTTGGGCCATCGGGATCTCGGCAACCACCACAGTGATTCCCTGCTCAGACAACTCGCTTATAGCGGCGGCGAGCGAGTCAGTCATTTCCTTGTCGACCCGCAGATTGGTTCGGCCTGGGTTTAACAAGAACGTGTCGATGTCGATGTCTTCGCGCCACGCAACCACGTTCCAGAATCCGGTTTTGGCGTCGATGTCGAGGTCCCAGAACCCCTGTACTTCCTCGGCCTCCCAGAACACTTTCCAGTTCTGCGGTTCGGCGAGGAACTTCCGCTGACGCCACAACGAAGAAATCTTGAACAGCTCCCAATCCGGATCAAAGCTGGTGTCATCAAAGGCGTTCCGGTCGTCCCAACCACGCACGCACGCCTCCTTGTCGAAGTCGCCCGGGTTCACACCGATAACCACGGTGTCGGGTTGGGCGAAGTCGGCCACCCAGTTGGGCAGCCACTCCGCCTGGATCTCAAGGTTCGCGCAGCCGATCGCTGCGTTGTAGACGTTGGCGTTGGCCGCTGGTCCCGCAATGTCGGGGTTGATGCTCACCGCCACGACCGACGTGCCCGACACCACCACATCGATCCGGTCGGCGGGCGCCCCGTCGCGCAGCTCGACCATACGATCCACGTGTTGCACCACGAACGGGTCGAACTTCTGCTCCGCGGTCACGTTGTGCAGCGGGTCGATCCACTGTCGGGTTGCCACCTCGGCGAGCAGAACCACCACCACCAACGGGACCACAATCATAGCGAGGCGCGAGGCGATCGAGCGCGGACGCTTCTGCTCGGGCGCCGAGTCGACGGTTGGATCGAGGGTTGGGTCGGCCGACATCAGAACTGGAAGTAAATGAACGGGGTGGTTGGTCCACCGCTAGCAATGGTAATAGCGACGA
>CALHTF010000083.1 GCA_938038815.1 uncultured Acidimicrobiales bacterium
GACAAAATCCTCATCAACAACACCCCCTACGAAACCGAAGATCCCCTCGTCACCGGCAAAGGCATCTGGAACAACGGCGCATGTCGAACCGGCAACTTCCAAACCGACACCCTCACCTGCAAAGGCCACTTCCAATACCAAGGCGGACCCACTACCCCACAGGACCAGGCGCCGATAGCGAATGCGGGACCGGCGCAGGAGTTGGTCGATGATGACGGCGACGGCGTCGAGATTGTTGATCTTGATGGTTCGGCCAGCGCGGACCCCGACGGCCTCATCGTTGAGTTCGAGTGGCTCCAAGGCCAACAGATAATCGCGACCGGAGCGCAACCAACGGTCGATCTGCCGATCGGTAACCACGAGCTAGCTCTTCGGGTCACCGATGATGACGGTCTCATCGGTGAAGCGAGCGTAATGATTACGGTCGAAGAGCCGAGCATCGCTTCGATATTGCGAGTCCGGGCGGTTGGGTCTACGGGCCAGGAACGCATCGAGATCCAAATCGACGGCGAGTCGGTACACACCTTCTCACCGCCAAGGGCCTCAGGCTTGTTCCGGGCCGCCGACCCTGGCTGGGGCACAACCACCTATACCCATCCCACCCAACTGCATCCCGAGCAGGTTCGACTCGTCTACTCCAACGATTCCTACACCTCGGCTGGCGACCGAAACATTCGGGTCGACCGCATCGAGATCGACGGCACACTCTTCGAAACCGAAGGACCCGACGTGATAACTCGCGGGTCGTGGGGCAACGGTTCGATGTGCTCAACCGGGACCTTTCGTAACGACAACCTGGTCTGCAACGGGTTCATTCAGTATGCGAGCGCAGGCGAGTTTGAAATCTCTGAAGTCGCGACCAACATCAGTACCCCCTGGGGTGTCGACTTCCTACCCGGTGGCGACATGATCTTCACCGAGCGCGTCGGCCGGATCAACGTTGTCGACGCTGAAACCGGGGTCCAGCGCCAAATCGCCGCCGACATGACTGCCCTTCGCGTCACGGGGACCTCCGGGTTGCTCGGCCTTGCCGTCGACCCCGACTATGAATCCAACCGACGCTTCTACACCTGCCAGACCCGCTCAAACCCCGATGCGGTCGAACTCATTGTCTGGGAGATGAACGGCTCAGCCACCGCTGCCCAGCGCGTTGGACAGCCGTTGTTCTCCGAAGGAACCAACTATGGCCATGTCGGGTGCCAGGTTCGTATCGACGACAGCGGATTTCTTTGGATCAGCATCGGCGACGACTTTGTGGGCACCAACCCACAAGACCTCACAAAACACCACGGCAAGGTTTTGCGGATCGACCGGTTCACCGGCGACGGTGCGCCCGACAACCCGTTCATCGACTCGTTGAACATCACAACCCGCCGGATCTTCTCGTACGGCCACCGCAACGTGCAGGGCATTGCCTTCCGTGGCGGTAGCGACCAGGTGTGGTCGATTGGCCACGGTTCCGATGTCGATGATGAGATCAATCTGCTGCTTCCCGGCGGCAACTACGGCTGGGATCCGGTGCCCGAATTATTCCCCGTGCCCGATGCCCGCTACCCGACCTACGACGAGCACAACAATCCAATGACCGACCTGACCAAATTCCCTGACGCTATCGAAGCAGCATGGTCATCTGGTCCTACGGTCGCCCCAGGCGGCGGCGACTTCTTGGCCGGTAGCGAATGGGGCGAGCACGAAGGTGCACTCGCGGTTGCCATCCTAAAGGGCGCCAAGCTCACGTTGTTTCACTTTGACGCAGAAGGGAACTACATCAGCGACAGTTCACCAGTTCAGCTCGACGGCACCTACGACCGGCTCCGGTCGGCAACCCTTGGGCCCGATGGTGCTCTCTACGTGACCACGACGAACTCCGGATTCGGCCCCGTCGATCCCCGAGTCGACAAAATCCTCCGAGTGGTGCCCGCTCGGTAGCTATCGCCAAACCCGCAAACTATTCGCGGGCAGCTGGTAGCAGCAGTTCCGACGTCGTCGCCGAAGAAGCCGCGCCGTCTTGACGGAGCTGGCGTCCACGGCGGTGGTCGTCGAGGGCCTGACCGGTGACGTTGAGGAGCGGGCCGATCGTTAGCGCAAAGCCAACGGTGGCGAGCCCGGCGGTTCCGCCAGCGGCGACACCACCGATGATTACCGCCGCTTCCAGCACGGTACGAACCCGTGCGGGACGCAGGCCACGGTCGCCACCCGCTTCCATCAGGAGTTCGAAGGCACCACCGGTGGTACCTGATGAGATGACTAGAGAGATTCCAGCGGCGATACCCGTCGTGCCGAGCACCACAAACAGAATCCGCATCGCCATCGACTCTGGGTCGACGAGTAACGAACTGGCAAGGTCGACCGAGAACCCGTTGAGGAACGCCAGCACCAGACCAGCCGGCTTTGGTGGCCGGCCGAGCAGCGCGGCAACGGAGAACAAGACCGCAGCGGCAACCCAGGCCGCCTGGCCGTGACTCATGCCGGTGTGAATTTTGATAGCCGACAACATGACGTCGTAGGGCGGCAAGCCGAGGCGGGCGTGCACCAAAAAGCTCACGCCCAGCCCGATCAACAGCGACCCGCTGAACAGATAGGCCGCCATGCGGATCGGCGAAAGTAGGTTCGAGCGCGGCAAACGTTGCGCCCGGGCAATCGCACCCTGGCGGGTGTACGAGCGGCGTTTGGTGCGGCGCACCAGAGGGGGAAAGGTCTTCGCCATAGCCGTCCATTCTGAACCCTCGGGTGCCAACAATGACAGCGAGAATCGGGGTCAGCGGTCACAGCGAACCTGACGACTGGTCAACCCTGAGGCTCGCGGTGCCGATTACCGAAGGGTGACGTCGACCGAAACACTTGAGGCCTCAGCCGAAGCTTCGCCAGCCCGCCGTTCGCGTCGGGGCTCGGTCATGGCCATCTCCGTGCTTTTGGCGGTGGCGGGTTTCGGTTGGTTGACCTGGAGCTGGTTCTTGTCGCCGGCCGTCGCCGAGGACCTCACGGCGGCCGACGCAATCGTTGTCCTCGCAGGCGGTGGCGACCGGACCGAGATGGGGGCCGACCTCGCCAACCAAGGGCTGGCGCCCGTGGTGGTGTTTGCCGACCCGGGACGCGACTCGTCGGCCATCACCGCCAACCCGTACTGCAATGGCCGATCCGCTCTTGAGGCCGATGTGGTGTGCTTCGATCCGCACCCGGCCAAGACTCAGGGCGAAGCCCGCATGGCGGCACTGCTCGCCGACGAGCGCGGTTGGGACAACATCATCGTTGTTGCCTCGACCGACCAGGTGACCCGGGCCCAGCGGCTACTCGGCCGCTGCTACGACGGCGCCGCCCAAATGGTGGGGGTCGATCACGACAGTTGGCCGCTGGTGCGGGCCGCCTACGAATGGGGCGCAACGGCGAAGGCCCACACCATCAAACGGGGCTGTTAAGCCACTACCCATAAAGTTCGGGCGCCAGCCTGTCGATCCTTTAGAGATGCAGGCAGAGACTACCCACGCACCGACGCCGAGCGCTCCGAACCCGGCCCCGGAGTTCAAACGACCCGAAGCACCCGACGACCAGGCAAAAGCCGGTCAAGGCCTCGCGGTGGCGGTTCACAACGTGCACCGTTCGTTCGGCGACGTAAAGGCCCTCAACGACCTCACGATCGAGGTTCCCGAAGGACGCATCACCGTGCTTCTCGGCCCCAACGGCGCCGGAAAGACCACCGCCATTCGCACCATTACCGGCGCCCTCGCCCCCCACGAAGGCCACGTGCGGGTCTTTGGACTCGACCCGATCGTCGAAGGCGAAAATGTGCGATCGCGTTGTGGCATCGTGTCGGCCAAACCAGCGCTGTACGACCGGCTCTCTGGCTGGCACAACCTCGAGTACGCCGCCGAGCTGTACGAAGTACACGACGACCAAGAAGCCAAGATCCGCAGCGCCGCCGCCCGATTCGGGATCGAACACGCCCTCGACCAACCGGTCGGCGGGTTCTCGACCGGCATGAAGACCCGCCTGGCGCTCGCCCGGTCGGTTCTGCACGAACCCGAACTGCTGCTGTTCGACGAACCCACCTCGGGCCTCGACCCAGAATCGGCCCAAGCCGTGCTGTCGCTCATCCGAGAGATGACCGCCAACGGTTCGACCGTCGTGATGTGCACCCACCACCTCGCCGAAGCCGAAGGCCTGGCCGACCGCATCGTCATGCTCGAAGCCGGCCGCGACCTGATCGCCGGCGAACCCGCCCACCTCACCGAGCGCTACTGGCCCCAAGCTACCCTCACCATGACCGCCGAAGAAGAGAACAGCCTCGAGCCAGCCCGCAACCTGCCCGGCGTGCTGTCGTTCACCGACCAGTCGCCCACCACCGCCGAGCTCAAACTCGACGACTTCGTGCGGGTGCCCGACCTCGTCGCCGCCCTCACCGCCGAGGGGGTCCGCCTCACGAGCGTCGAACCCTTCCAGCCCAGCCTCGAAGACCTGTACTTCGCAGTGCGCAAAGAAGCTCGCGATAACAACGAAATCGGCGAAATCCAAGAACAGGGAGTAGCCCAATGAATTGGCATCACGTAAGGACCGTCGCCAAAACCGATCTGCGCCAGCTCATTGGCGCCAAGGACTTCTGGATCCCGATGGCGATCCTCGGCTCGATGTTCTTCCTGGTGATCCCCGCCGTCCTTTTGGTGTCGATCACCAGCCTCGGCGAGGTTGAAGCCGTCGCCCAGATCTCCCAGGCGATCGAGGTCTTGCCCTCGACCGCCCAAGAACAGATCGTGGGCGACACCAGCGCAGGCCGTACGTCCTATGCCCTCGCCGTCTTCCTGTTCGCCCCGGTAGCCATCGTCGTGCCACTCACCATCTCGACCGCCGTCGGCTCGTCGACCATCGTGGGCGAACGCGAGCGCGGTACCGGTGAGTTCCTCGCCCACTCCCCCGCGGGAGCGAAAGAGATCTACATGGGCAAGCTGCTCGCCAGCTTCGTACCCGGCTACGCCACCACCCTGGTGGGCTTCGGCGCCTACTCGCTGCTGGTCAATACCGTTGTTGGCCCCGAAGTCGGCGGCTGGTTCTTCCCTACCGCCCAGTGGTGGGCCCTCATGTTGTGGGTCATGCCACCATTCCTCGCCCTCACACTTTCGC
This sequence comes from uncultured Acidimicrobiales bacterium, assembly GCA_938038815.1. Taxonomy (GTDB): domain Bacteria; phylum Actinomycetota; class Acidimicrobiia; order Acidimicrobiales; family SHLQ01; genus CALLQB01. The sequence goes on from CALHTF010000083.1 coordinate 5,113, forward strand.
TGGTTCTGCGATTGTCGGGCCGGGTCAAGAGCACCGCAGCCGCCCACCAGGCATCGGGGCTGGTTACCCTGCCGCTCATCGGTGTCGCCTACAGCCAGAGCACCGGCGCCCTTTTCGGCGCCGGCGTATCGTCGCTGTGGATCGGCTTGGTCGCCTGGGTCATCGCCCTCGTCAGCCTCAACCGAGGCATGAAGTCGATCAGCCGAGGCCGCCTCCTAGGCGTAGCCATCGATACGTAATACTTTTTCTCCGCCTCTGGCTCCGGCGCTTCGCTATGCCCCTCAACCGGCACACTCGCCCTCCGCTGGCTCCGGGCTCTTTGGCCGACTTCTGCTTGCTCCTTTTTGGGGCGAGTTACGAAGCGTTGGTACGTACCGCGAGAACTCCCGCTATCAGTAGCCAATAGGTTGACGGTGATCGCACCACCAGCACTTCGGTCACGGTTCCGATAATCACCAGCCACACCAATGGGCTGAGGCGCCGGTCGCGATGTTTGTACCCGAACCATCGGGCGACGCTGGCGATAAGCAGCGCCAAACCAACAACGCCGCCGCTCAACATCATCTGCAACACCGCGTTGTGGGCATGCAATGCGGGCCAGGTGACCCGACCGTCTCGGATGAGCCCACTGAGCACCTCGGGCGACGACCCAGCGCCGTAACCAATGATCGGCCGCTCAGGAACCTCGTCGAGTACCGCCGTCCATACTCTGGTGCGGCCGGTAAAGGTAGCCACCTCCTGGGGGTCCCCACTACGGGTGAGTTCGTCAACCGCGAACGAAACCGCTCCGGGCAGCGTTGCCACAAGTGCGGCCACCACCATCAGGCCACCAACACCGATGGCCCGTGCCGTTCTGCTGCGCACGATGGTCAAAGCCAACGCCACCACCACCCCGCCAGCCGCTGTTCGTGACTGACTGGCCACTAATCCAACAAGGCAGATCGCACCAGAGATGGCGGCCAGGTCACCCCGCTTGAAATGGGTCAACAACAGCAAGGCTGCCAGCGCGCCTACCGCGGCCGTCTGCCCCAGGGTGTTGGGGTCGGTAAAGACCCCGGCAACCCGGTCGAAACCGAACAGCCCATCGATGCCCAGGGCATTCTGTACCGACCGTTCAAACCATCGCTCCACTGCGAAACCAGCAATCACGAGGGCGGCCGAAGACGACGACAACGCTCGCAACAGCCGCTCCGTACCAACGTCGCTGGCGAGTACACCAACGGCGACTGTCGAGCCGAGCAACAATCCCGCGTCCGGAATCGAAATCGCGGGGTTTAACGCGAAGGGTGCCGCGACCAGAAGAAACCCGGCGAGCGTCACCAAGATCCACCACGGTCGCGCTGCGGGCCACCGGCCTTTGCCGTAGAGGGCCACCAAAAGCAGTGCGCTCAGAACTGCCGCAATCTTCACACCCACTTCGGCCGCACTGGGGTTGCCGATTTCTCCGCGGCCGATCGATGCGCCAGCAACGGGCAGAACGATCAGAAGCCCACCAAGCACCAACTCGAGAAGCAGCGGCCGCTTCGACTCGCGTGAACCCGCCGTAGCGATTGGTGCCGTCGATGACAGCGTTCCCATCTACGCCTCCGCTGAGGACACAGGGTCGGTAATCAATACCGCATGCAGGTCGACGCCCAAGGCCGAGAATTCGGCGATAAGTCCTTCGAGATCGCTGGTCTGCGCCCGGCCGCTCCCCACCAGTAGCACCGCGCCGTCGGCCTGTAGGGCCTCCTCGGCCACGCGCGCCGTTACCTGCCCACCATCGATGAGGGTGACCACGTCGCCCAAAGGCATCGCGCTATCGGGCGTCACCACTTCAGCGGGGGTTTCCAGCGTGGTTAAAAGTCGTTCAATCCGTGTCGCGGTGTCCGAGGTAGCCATACCGACGCCTGCGAGCAGTATCCGGTCGCCGACCGAAGCCTTTCGCCGCAGCATCAAGGCCACCGAACGGACCGAGCCATCGACAAGCAATGTCTCCTCGCCGATTCGTAGCGGCTCAAGATCGGCCGACTCGCGAATGGGGAGAAGATCGCGATCTCGGGCCAGAACCACCAGGGCACCGAGGATCGCCCCAACAACGGCGGCGATCGGCCACACCGGGCGATCGGCAGAGCCGTCGTCGAGCGTCGCCTCCCGAAGCACCTCGAACCCGCCATCGGGCGGGGTACGGTCGAGGCCCGCCAGGTCGAGTTCGGCCTCGGAGCGTTGACGCAACAGCGTGTCGATTTCGACGCGAATTCGATCGAGGGCGATGCCTGCATCGCCGTACTGCTGGAACGCGACCTCATCTTCAAAGCGGGTTACGACCCGGGCAGCCTGAACGTCGATCAACCGACCGCGCTCGTCCTCGAGCGCTGGAAGTTCCGCATCGACGAAGGCCAATTGTGCCTCCAGTGTTTCGCGTGCGGCCGCCCCTGACGCGGCGAACAGCGAGTTCATATGGTCGGCCACCAGGCCTGCAGCAGCGTTTGCCGCATCGACCGCTTCGGCATCGGTTGCTGCGCCGCTCACGTCCAAGTCGAGGAAGGCGAGAATTCCGTTTGGCGGGTTCGGAACAACCTCTAACCCATCGGATCCGGTCGAGTCGGCTAGGGCAACCTGGAACTCTTCACCCGCCACGTAGGCGTTGATGCGATCGATGTTGGGGAGGATGTCGAAAAATTCGGGGTCGGGGCCAAACCCAACCCGCGCTGTCGCTTCGCCGTCGTCGGCTGCCACCGTCGAGGACCAAAGAAATCCGAGCGCCGCAGCTATCACCCCGCAGCCCAGTACAAACCACCAACGACGGGCCAACAACCGGACACCATCGAAAAACCGACCCGCGAGCTCAACCACCCGCTAACTGCCAAAACTCATGTCGCGCCACATGGCAGATGGTACGTGTCAGCTGCCAAACACGCACTTTGGGCATACCCACGTTCGCCGATCTGACCAACAACCCCAGTTTCTGATCGCGTTTGACCCGCTCTGGGCGGGTTCCACGCGAAAATTTCGGGGTTTGGGGTTAGGCGCCTAGGGATTCCATTACTTCGGAGGGGATATCGAAGTTGGAGTAGACGTCTTGGACATCGTCGTGATCGTCGAGCAGGTCGATCATGTTGAGCACCGCTTGGGCCTGGCCCGCGTCGGTGAGCTCGACCGTCTGGGTCGGCAACATCGTGACGTCGGCCGACTCAAAGGCCACACCCGCCGACTCGAGCGCCTCGCGCAGCGTTGGCAGGTCGGTGGCCTCGCACGTGAGCTGCCACATATCGCCCTCGTCGGTCAGATCTTCGGCACCCGCGTCGAGCGCCACGAGCATCAACTCGTCTTCATCGAGGGTCCGAGGTAACAACACAACACCTTTGCGCTCGAACTGCCAGGCCACCGCACCCGGCTCGGCCAACGATCCACCGTTCTTGGACAGCAGGCTTCGGATATCGCTTCCGGTACGGTTGCGGTTATCGCTCAACACCTCGAGGTAGAGCGCCACACCGTGGGGTGCGTAACCCTCATAGGTGATCTGTTCGTAGTTGACGCCCTCGAGTTCGCCGGTGCCCCGTTTGACAGCCCGGTCGATCGTATCGAGAGGCACCGAGGCATCGCGAGCCTTCTGGTACATCGTGCGCAGGGTGGGGTTGGCGTCGAGATCGCCACCGCCGGTCCGGGCCGCAACCTCAACCTGTTTGATCAGCTTGGCGAAGAGCTTGCCCCGCTTCGCGTCGGCGGCGCCCTTCTTATGTTTGATTGTTGCCCATTTGGAGTGGCCGGACATCAGGTGCGCCCCTTACGAGAGTAAATCGAGAAACAGTTGGTGCAATCGGTCGTCGCCGGTGAGTTCGGGATGAAACGACGACGCCATAACAGCGCCAGTACGGCACAGCACCGGTTCTTGTTGATGGGTCGATAGTACTTCGACATCGTCACCCAGCGCCTCTACCGCTGGCGCCCGAATGAAAACCGCATGAAACGGTTCGTCGAGCCCGGTGACTTCCAGGTCGGTCTCGAACGATTCGGTTTGGCGGCCATAGGCGTTGCGGCGAGCCTGGTAGTCGAGCGCTCCGAAACACCGTTGATCCGAGCGCCCATCGGCCACCTCGGAGGCGAGCAGAATCATGCCGGCACAGGTGCCGAATGCCGCAAGTCCACCGTCGAGCGCCGCTTTGAGCGGATCGAAGAGGTTCTGCGATTCGAGCAGCATCGACATGGTGGTCGACTCACCGCCCGGCAAAATGAGGCCGTCGCACCGATCGAGATCGGCGGCGGTTCGAACTTCAAATCCCTCGACGCCGAGGCGGTCTAGGGCTTGTAGATGGAGCCGAAAGGCGCCCTGCATTGCGAGGACGCCAACGGCCGGACCAGCTACCAACCTCGTTCGGCCATCTTGGTTTCGAGGTTTGCCATCTCGAGACCCTTCATCGCCGGACCAAGACCACGGCTTACCTTGGCCAAGATATCGGCGTCGGTGTAGTTGAGGGTCGCCTGAACAATCGCCTCCGCCATCTGGGCAGGCTCAGAACTCTTGAAGATGCCCGAACCAACAAAGACCGACTGAGCCCCAAGCTGCATGGTCATCGCCGCATCGGCCGGAGTAGCGATACCGCCGGCGCAGAACATCGGCACCGGAAGTTCGCCCGTCTCGGCGATCTCTTGCACGAGCGGCAACGGCGCCTGAAGCTGCTTGGCCCACTCGAACAGTTCGGCCTGGTCGGCCTTGGTGATCTTGCCAATGTCGCCCAGGATCGAACGCAGGTGACGAGTGGCCTCGACGATGTTGCCGGTTCCGGCTTCGCCCTTGGAGCGGATCATGCAGGCACCTTCGCTGATACGGCGAAGCGCTTCACCCAGGTTGGTTGCCCCACAAACGAACGGAACGGTGAACGCCCACTTGTCGATGTGGTGGGTTTCGTCGGCCGGGGTGAGGACCTCGGACTCGTCGATGTAGTCGACGTCGAGGCTCTGGAGGATCTGCGCCTCGACGAAGTGGCCAATGCGAGCCTTGGCCATCACCGGGATGGTCACGGTCTCTTGGATGCCCTGAATCATCTCGGGATCCGACATCCGCGAAACGCCACCGTCGCGGCGGATATCGGACGGGACTCGTTCGAGAGCCATAACGGCGACGGCGCCGGCGTCCTCGGCGATCTTTGCCTGCTCAGGGTTGACAACGTCCATGATGACGCCGCCCTTCAGCATTTCGGCAAGGCCACGCTTTACAAGCGGCGAGCCGGTCTCACGAGAGGTCGAAGTTTCAGACATGGAGTCAGCATAGGACTGGATTTGCCTAGTAGCCCACCCGTTTATGGGGTGGGTTATTCGTTCACCGATGCCGGGTCGGCAGCCGCATCTGCTTGGTCCTGGTCGAGAAGCGCCATATCGCCCTCGCGCATCAGCTGGACAAAGGTCTGACCGGCCGCCAAGCGCACCGGATCCCCGCCCAGATCGAGAATATCGAACCCGTTGCGGGGGTTGTCGCGACGCCATACTCCCTCGACCCGACCGCCTTCGGTGAACACGACCGCCCGGCCGGTTCCACTCGTGATCGCTTGGGGCGACGCGGCGTCGGCCGCGCTGATCTTGTAGTCGATTTCAAGCGCTACCACGTTGGCGGGCGCAATCTGGTCGCCCGACCCAGCGAGGTGCGGAACCAAACCTTGGTACCGCTTCCAGACGCCCATATCGTCGTCCCATGCGTAGGTGACGGGGGTGCGTTGGTTGGTGGTAAATCGCATGCCGGGGTTCGGTGCACCTTCGGTCGATTCACCTTCGGCGTTGTAACGAAAGACCGGTTGAACCGTGGCTTCGGCGGTGGTGAGGCGATCCTCGATTACCCGCTCGGGGAACAGCATCCGCTGATGCGGACGAGGCCGGTCGCCCACGTCCTCGTAGGCCGCGGTGATGTCGTCAAAGCTGGCTCGAACCAACAGGCCGGCGTTCTCGCCGCCCCGCACCTCTTGGCCGACGATGTCGTTGCTGCCCGAGTAGGCGAACAGTGGGTTGCCGAGCGGAGCGAGCAGGTCGATGTCGCTGCTGCGAGCCGAGCGGACTGGCCCCACGACCTCGGGGGCAGTCGAGTGAAACACCGCAAGGAACCGGGTGAGCTGGTTCTCGATGGCGATCTCGTACACGATGTCGGCCTCGTCGAGTCCGTCCTGCGGCCACGCCTTTTCGTCGTTGTCGATCTTGGCCACGATGGCCCGCTTCGACAGCAAGGCTTCGTCGCCGAGCGGGCGTCCGGTGAACGGTTCGATGTCGCCGTTTTCTTTGGTGAAGGTCAGATCGAGGACAAAGTCCTCGCCGGCGTCGGCACCGGCAACGTCGGATTCGTCTTCGCTGGCATCTTCGTCTTGTGCATCGGTCACACCGATCGCCGAGCCGGCATCGGGTGGCTCATTGTCGCTGCACGACACAAAAACGAGCACGGCAAAGACCACGGCCAGCAGCCGCAGAACGTCGCGGAGGTGGTGTGGCATTAGAGCTCCCGGAGAACGCTTATTCGTAAGTCGATCGGCGGATGGATCCGCTCTGTAACGACCGACGGGTCTCCTATTGGATCGGCTAACCAGAGGTGAGCATTAGAGGTACGGGCCATCGGTACCGTGGTCTCGGACGCTCGGAGTTTCTCGAGTCCAGACAGAAAGCCTGGTGGGTACCGGGTATACCCCACCGCATCGAGGTCGGCGTCGAGGCGAAAATGTTCCGGATACATCCACTCGATGGCCTTCCGCTTCAACCCCGCGCTGGGCAGAATCGACAACACAGCGGCCGCCAAGGTGCTACCACCGAGGTCGGTGTTGCTCGCCACGGTCAGCAGGTGGGCAAGCATGCCCTCGATCTCGAGCCGTTCGAGGCGATCGATCAAACCGGTGGTGAGCACGATCTTGGACGACTTGTTGTCGGCGCCCACCACACAGGCGTTGGCACCCGAGCAGTTGAGCAGCTGCATCTCGGGCCGCTCGAAGCCGTGGGCGGTTACCAATACATCGAGCAGGTTCGGCACGTGGGGGTTGTCGGACGGGTCGAGCTGGCGAGGCGCCATGCCGGCGACGGCCAACTGTTCACGGCGCAGGTACACACCAGCGACGACCACCGCCCACACGATCAATCCAACGATCAGGGCGATCCACCAATTGGTCAGCAGCCAGACGATGGCGAACACCACCAGGGCGACGATGTCGGCCACGATGGCGAGCAGCAGAAATGCTTGTTGACGAATATTCATGGGATCCCGACGAGGAGTTTGGTCCGCCGAGACGGATCAGGTTCGTTAGTTGTTGAAGTCGACCTGAACGTTCTCTCGAGAACCTTCGTCGGTCTCGAAGTACTCGCGCTCGGTGAAGTTGAACGAGTTGGCGATAACCGACGACGGGAAGACTTCAATCTTGGTGTTATAGCGCAAGACGCTGTCGTTGTAGTACTGGCGGGCGTACGCAATCCGGTCCTCGGTGCCGCGCAGTTCCTCTTGCAACTGCATGAAGTTCTCGTTGGCTTTGAGGTCGGGATAGGCCTCCGAAACCGCAAACAGCGACTTCAACGCACCGGTGAGGATGTTTTCGTTCTTAGCTTGGGACGCTGGACCATCGGCCGACACCGCCATGTTGCGGGCCTGGATAACGGCCTCGAGGGTTTCCTTTTCATGAGAGGCATAACCCTTAACCGTCTCGACCAAGTTCGGGATGAGGTCATAACGACGCTTGAGTTGCACGTCGATCTGCGCCCAGGCGCCTTCGATCTTGTTACGCAGTTTGACCAGCGAGTTGTACTGGCCGATCACCCAAGCGATCAAGACGAGTACCAGAACGATCGCGATGATCAAGATAAGAGCTATTGCTGACATTTCGTGGGGCCTCCGAATTGGTCCGCCAGGCGGTTCAACCAGTCTAGCCAGTAGGGGCTGAAATCGGCATCGGCGGAGGTCATACGCCTTTCGATCGGCGAAAGAGCCGACGATTTCAGTGCTCGGTTACCTGCGACGAGCGCCGGCGACCTCTTCGTAGGCGGCCAAGTAGGTCCGGGCGAGTCGCCGCATGGCGAAATCGTCGGCTCGCCGCTCCCCCGCTTCGCTGAGCTGCTTTTGGCGACGCTCACTCGTGAGCACGTCGTTCAGCGCGGCCCCAAGAGCCGCCGCGTCGCCCGGCGGAACCAGTGCGGCGGCTTCTCCTTGCAGGGCGACCGCCGCATAACCCGGCAAATCGCTCGCCACGACCGGAGTGCCAGCCGCCATGGCCTCGATCAGCACGACCCCGAACGATTCCCCCCGAAGCGACGGGGCACAAAATACGGTCGCACCGCGCATGCGCCGCAGCTTTTCGGTTTCGGATATCCGGCCGAGCCATTCGATCCGGTCGATCCCGAATCGGGCCGCTCGCAGCTCGTTCGTTTCTGGCCCGTCGCCGGCAACCCAAAGTCGGGTGTTGTCGGGGAGCGACTCGAACGCCTCGAGGAGCACCGCCAAACCCTTTCGCGGTTCGTGACGGCCGACGAAGAACACGGTGGGGCCGGTGGCGGGTTCGGGCTCGGCGGTTCGGGCTCGTTCGATCTCGACCCCGTTGAACACGACCTCGTAGTCGCCGCCTAGAGCATCCGATGCCATCTGTAGGGCATCTTCGGACACAGCGAAATTGCGGTCGATGCGCCGGGCCATCCACGCCACACCCGGTTTGAGGTAGTCGTAAGCGCGGCTACCGCCGGCGGCGTGGTAGGTCGCGACGAGCGGGGCCGGCTTCAGCAGTACGGCGGTCATCGTTGGGCCCGGGGCCATTGGTTCGTGCAGATGCAGCACGTCGAAGTCCTCGTCGCGCAAGGCCCGGATCGTGCGCAGCTGAGCCGCAGGGTCGGGCGCCACCGGCGCAACCGAACCGTTGGCCACCGCAGGCAGGCTGTTGCCGAGCGGCGTGACGTCGGAGTCCGGGGGCGGCCCGTCGCAGGGAGCCAACACCCGAGCGTTGCAACCTTCGGCCCGCAGGGCGCGGGCCAAGGCAAGCACTTGGCCTTGCACGCCGCCGGGCATGGTCAGGCTGTAAGGGCAGATGATGCCGACGCGAAGACTCACTGGGGCATCGGCAAGCCAAGCGCCTCGAAGTCGCTTGGCCAGTTGGGTTGCAGCAGGTGCCATTGTTCGGGGGCCCGGCGGATTTGTTCTTCAAACACGTAGGCCAACTCTTGGGTGAGCCGTACGACATCCTCGCGGAACTTGCCCTGACGGGTGGTGTCGATGGGCGGCCCGGCGATGGCGTACACGCCCTCGCCCTCGAAGTAACACACGGTGGGGATCAGCGCAGCGCCGGTGCGTAATGCCAAGGTCGCCGGCCCGGCGGGAAGGGTGGTGCGCTCGCCGAAGAACTCGACCTCCACGCCGTTGTTCTCGATATCGCGGTCGGCCAACAGACAGATCACATGGTTGGCCTTGAGGGCATTCATCACTCCGGCGCCGGCCTCGGGGCCGAGCGGAATCATGTTCATGCCGAGCGATTCGCGGAACTCGAGGAACCATTCGAAGAGTTCCTCGCTGTCGATCTGCTCGACTACCCCGGTCACCTTGTAGTGCGGAACAAGGGCCAGCCAGAACGCGGCCCACTCCCATCCGCCAAGGTGCGGTAACGCCAGGATCGGCCCAGGTGAATCGGGGTCCTCGACCGCCCCAACAATGTGCTCAAACCCGACATACCGGAAACCGGCCGACACCCGGGCCGCACCCATGTCGGGCAACCGGAAACTCTGCACCCAGTAGGCGGCGTAGTTGGCGAAGCTGGCGTTCACCCGCTCGGCCATTAGCTCTTTCGGCATCGGTCCGTAGACGCGTTCGAGGTTACGTTCGACGATCAGTCGGCGATCACCAGCGAACCGAGCGGCGATCGCGCCGAGCGCCTTGTTGACCGGGTCGACCGCCTCGGTGGGCAGCATGCGGGCCAAACGAGCGCCGAGTTTGTACGCCTTGGCGGCTTTGTCGACCACGTTGGTCAGCGGCGGCCGCGTTTGATCGACGACTTGTTGGGGCGTCGTTCGCTACGAGCCCGACGGCGCCGAGCGATGCCGTCGGGCGAGTCGACCGCTGGGGGCTGCACACTCGCCTGGCGCCAAACCTTCGCAAAGCGTTGCAGGGCAGTGAATGCCGTGAGCGCAAACATCACCCACAGGATCGGAATCAACACTTCGTTGAACAACAAACCAATGCCGAGCACGATGAACCGCTCGGCGCGTTCCATGATGCCGCCTTTGGCATCGAAGCCGAGCGACTCGGCCTTGGCTCGTTGATACGACACCATCATGGCGGCCGCCATGATGGCCACGGGCAGCATCATGATCCGGCCAGGTTCGTTTGATGCCAGGTACCACGCGACACCACCAAACAAGATGGCGTCGGTGAGCCGGTCAGATACCGAATCGAAGAATGCGCCACGATCCGACACGGTTCCCGATGCTTTGGCCACCGCGCCGTCAAGCGCGTCGGGCACACCGGTAAGCGCGAGGAACAGCACGCCCCAGCGGAACCAACCTTGGCCGATGAAGTAGGCCGCGGCGCCCGCCATGGCAATGCCGGTGATGGTGACCGCGTCGGCCGAAATTCCGGTGCGGCGAAGGCTTACTCCGATTGGAATGAGCGCTCGGTCAACCGCGGTACGCCAGTTACCGTCGAACATGGTTACTCCCCTGGAAGCGGTCCTTTTACGGTAGCAGGACCCACTCGGGCCAAGCCTTCACGGGCGAGACGCGCCCGCTGGCTATCCTGCGGCCATGGCCGACCATTTCGACAAGCTTCGCCCCAAGACCATCATTGCGACGATCGCCGCGGTGCCGGCCCGAATGCGAGCGTCGTTCAGCCACAATCCCCAGCTCAACCCCGACGAGGTGAGCAATCTGGTGGGCGACGACGGGCAAACGATGCTCGACATCGTGGCCACCGCCACCAAGATCCTCACCGAAACCCGCTACGAAATTTCGGCGGCAGCCAACCGCGACAACGTGGTGCTCAAGCCTCGAGCGGTCGACCCGTCGGCGATTGGATTGGCGAAGGCAATGGGCGACCGCAACGACGAACTTGAAAAGCTCGAGGACGCCACCAACAAGCTGGTCGAGGTGATGGAGGTTATGTCGGCGACCGATTGGGGCCGGGTGAACCCGGTCGAGGGGATGTACTCGGTGTCGGTGGAAGAGATTGGGCGCAACATTGCCCGGATGGTGTTTGTTCACGTGAACACGGCCGAGAAGCTCGGCGTGACGAACTAGCCTTGGGGTATGGCTCAACGCTTCGACAAACTTCGTCCACCAGCGATCATCAGCACCGTCGGCTCGCTTCGCCGACGGTTCGAATCGACCTTCACCCCGACCCCGACCGCCGAACCCGACGACGTCGCCAAACTCGTCGGCGACGACGGCCGGTCGATGCTCGACATCGTGGCCACCGCCACCAAGATCCTCACCGAGGCTCGCCACGAGATCTCGGTCGCCGCGAACCGCGATAACCCCTCGGTCAGCGCCAAAGCGATCGACCCGTCGTTGCATGGCCCAGGTCGGGCGTCGGGCAGCCGCGAAGAAGAACTCGACAAGCTCGAAGCGGCAGCCGACCAGATGGGCGAGGTTCTGTCGGTGATGTCGGGCAAGGACTGGGGTCGAGTCGCCAGTATCGATGGCGGCGGCGAGGCCACCGTCGAAAAGCTCGGACAGTGCCTGGCCAAAGCGGCCATCGCCGAACTCGACACCGCCGACGCGCTGGGCAAGACCTACTAAGGCTCACCCAGCGCCCGCTTAGTTGGGCGCCGCCGCCGCCGATTGAACAGAGATGGTTATTGGTCTTGGCGTCGTGTTCGTCAACTATCGCTGCGCGCCTGCGATAGCGGAGCGAGCCGCGCTTCGAATCGCCGAAGGCCACCATGTCGTCGTCGTGGATAACAGCGGCGACTACACCGGACCGGGTGTGGTGATCGACGCGGGCGGCAACGTTGGCTTTGGCCCCGCCTGCAATCTTGGGGCCGCCGCAATGCCCTCGGAGGTCTCGGTACTGTGCCTGCACAATCCCGACCTCGACATTTCGACCACCGACCTCGACGCGCTGGTTCAACGCTTGGTAGCCGACCCGGATTCCGGGGCGATCGTCCCAGCGCTGCATACACCCAACGGGGTGATCGAAAGCGGCTACCACGAACCACAAATCGCCCGCACCGTCGCCCAAGCCGCGATGACGAGATCTCGGTCGGCGAAACCTCCGGCATTCACCGACCAGCAACGACCGAATACTCGTCGGCGGCCGCCCTCCACCCCCGGTCACCGGTTTGGGTCTGGGGCACTGCTGGTGATGCGTCGTGAGGCATTCGAGTCGATCGGCGGATTCGACGAGCGGTTCCTTCTGTACGCCGAAGACCTCGACCTCTGGTACCGGCTCCGCAACGCCGGCTACTCGATGATCTTTGCCAACGATCTCGTGGCGAGTCACGACCAGGCGTCGGGTGCTCCGACCTCGTCATCGTGGCGACAGGTTCTGCGGTTCGTCGGGGTCGAGTTGTTTCTCGAACTCCATCGGCCGCAAAGCTGGCGAGCCTTCCGACGGGTGCACCGGACCGCACTCCCCCGAGTCCCGGGCTCGCCGCTGCACCGCCTGGTCGCCGACTCGTGGCGTCGTGGCGAGTCGCCGATCGAGGTGAGCGCCAAGGTCGCCGAAGCCTTCGCCGAAGGAATCATGGACCTCGACCAGGCGGCACCCGAGGACCTCGAACGGACCGAACTGGCCTCGTTGATCGTCACCCGCGACCCTGACCTCGCCAACATCGAACGCCTCGTCGAAGTACTGGTCGACGTGGGTATCGAGCCGGTTCTGGCCGACAACGCCTCGACCAATGCGCACGCCATCGAAGCGCTCAGCAAACGCTTGGGGGCGACCTTTTGGAGGTCCGAGCAGAACCATGGGCTCCCCCACCATCTCAATCGAGCGCTCGACCCCGATCCGCCTCGGTGGCTGCTGTATCTCGATCAGGACTCAGGAGTCGAAGCCGAACAACTCAAGCGGCTCGCCGATGCGGCACGTACTGCGGCGACCAAGGTTGGCATCGTGAGCCCGCAATATCGCCAGATCTCGACGGGAAGCCTCGGGTACAGCGGCCGTACGCTCGCCCGGCCGACGATCACCCCGATTGGTTCGGGGAGCCTCTACCGAACCGCCGCATGTCGGGCGGTAGGCGGGTTCGACCCTCGACTTCCCCTCGACCTGTGCGATCACGACATGGCGCTGGCGCTACAAAGTGCTGGCTACCAGGTACTGGTCGAGCCCGACATCGTGGTCGAACACCAGGTCGGCGACCGGGCGCCCTCGGTCGTGGCTCGCGCCGCGCCGGGCAACCATCGCCCCTGGCGCTACTACACCAAGGCCGCCGGACTCCGAGTCGTCGTAGCAAAGCACTGGCGAGACCAACCGGCTTGGGTTGCGCGCAACGTGGTTGGCCGGGTGGTCGAAACCGCACGGTCGGCCTGGTCGTCGCGGGATCTGCGCATCGTTGGTGAAGCTCTACGCGGTGCACTCGCACGCTCGAGCAAACTCGTACCGCCCGAGCTACTCGATGCCACACGAGGCACCGGCGCTCGTCCTTAACCGACGTAGGTGTGCGGCGCCGACACGCCCAAAAGGTCGCCGATCACGCTACGCCATGAGGCAAAGGTTCCGTATTGGCCCGACCGGATCGCGGCGAGCACCGGCGCCACCCGGGTAACACCACGTTCGGCGGCATCGGCTCGGCGCTGGAGAAACGACGCTTTGTCGGCTACATGACGAGCTGCCCACGGGGCCTGGTCGTACCGTTCCAACTCGGCGGCGAGCAACCGTGCCCGTTCGGCTCCTGCTGCGAACCGGGTCGCCCGTTCCTGCGACGACAACCGCTCGGCTTCGCCCGGCGTCGTCTGTTGGTCGCCGTGAATCCGGTAGTCGACGAGGCACTCGGTCAACAGCACAACCCGGCCATGTAACGGAGCTTGGGCGGCGAGCCAACCGTCGTGATGCCAACCCTCGCCGACCGGTAGGCAAGCTTGGGCAACGCGGGTTCGCATCAGCATCGTCATACCGGCGATCGAACCCGACGAGCTAAGCGCCACGAACGACCGTTGCGTCGGGGCGTCGATCGGGGGCGGCGTGAACCCGACCGAGTGCCAGAGCGAACCGGCGAGTCGCTGGCCAGCGTGGTCGATAAGCGCAGCGTCGCTCGCCGCAAGCACCACCGAGTCGTCGAACTGGGCCAGTAGATGGGCGAGCTTTTCCGGGCGCCATACGTCGTCCTGGTCGCACAACGCCACACAGTCGGCGGTTGCGAGAGAGATTCCTCGAGCGAAGGCGGCGGCCGAGCCGCTGTTGGCCTCGTTCGCCACGACCACGACCTCGAACGGGGCCGACTCGGCGAAGTTCTGAACGATCTCGACGGTCGCATCGGTCGACCCGTCGTCGATGACGATGAGGCGATCCGCCACCTTGGTTTGCTGGGCCAGGCTGGCCAACAACTCGTCGAGGTAACGAGCACCGTCATATGTGGCAAGCACAACATCGATCGACAACCGGTTTGTCATAGCGCGCCGCCAACGGTTCGGCGCCACAACACCAGAGCTCCGACAAAGTGCGCCACGTAGGCCCACAAGAACGCTTCGGCCACGCTTTGGGCTCGTAACTCGGTCACCGCCAGCACCACGGCAAACACCACAACCCACAGCACCACCAGGGGCACGGTGGCCCAAGCCCGACCGGCACCACGCAGGGCGGTTTCGAGCACGGTGGTCGGTGCGGCGATAGCCGCGCCGATCATAGTGGTCACGATCACGCTGGCGCTGGCCTCAAAGCCGTCGCCATACAACGAGGCGACCACGTTCGACAACAACCCGATTGCGGCGACGAGCGGCAAAACAGCAGCCATGGTGGTCAACAGACCCTGGCGCATCGCCCGACGCAACGCGGCGCTGTCGTGGTTCCCGTACGCCTCCGCGAAACGAGCCAGCAAGGGGGCGGCAAGAACGGTAGGAACGAACAACACGATGGTCCGCCACTGCACCGCAACGTTGAGCAACGCAACCTCGGCGCGTCCGCCCTCGACCGCATCGAGTTGGAAATAGGCGATCGTGTTGGCGGCCACGAACAACACCGGCCCAACGATCACCGGCAGCGAGAAGTCCCGCAGAATCCGGGCCGAGGGTAGCGGCTGGTCAGGCACCGTCGTGTCGGTTGGTTCGTGAGCGGCTACCACCGTTTGCCCGTAGACGATCACGATCAACCATCCGAGCAACGAGCCGCCAAGCGCACCCTCGATCGAGGCCACCGCCGCACCGATCCAAACGAGCGGCAACTGCAAAAGCGCCCGGGCGGCACCGAGGCGAGCGACGGGGCGAAATTGGCCCAACCCGGCCAAGGTTCCGGTCTGGGCCGAGGCGGTACCGATCGCGCCGATCGTTACCCCGGCGAGTCCAAAGGCCACGGCGAGATCGGGCTCGCCTCGAATGATGATCGCGAACGCTGGCCCCAACACCGCAAGGGCAGCACCCATCCATAGGGCGACCTTGATACCAAGGGCCTGAAGGTCGCGCACCCGCTGTCGGGTTCGGGCACCCGCCCCGGCGATATACCGAGTCGACGTTGCACCGATCGCCGCCGGAGCGTGCAGCGACGCCAAGGCGACCGTGGTCTGCACCAGCGCAAGCGCACCGAACCGTTCGACGCCGACGATGCGGGCAACGATGAACCCCTGAAGGATCGTCGAAGCAGCCGGAAGGGCACGGGCGACCAGGTTCCACAGCCCATCGTGGACCAACGACTGGGCTTCGTTCGGCGCCCGAACCGCGGTATCGACCGTCACGGCTCGACCGGCATCTGCCCGACAAACACGGTGAGCGTTGAATCCTCCGGGTCGCGTACAATCTCGTAGTCGATCGCTCCGGTTGCGATCAGATCGGCAATATCGGCACCGAACTCCATAAAGACCAGGCTGTCGGGCACCGCTCCCCGAAGGGGTACCCCGTGGAAACTCGGCGGGTGGAGGTGAACGATCTCGCCGTTCTCGAGCGCCGCCCGACGCAGCGAGGTCGGCCGATTCCACAACACCGGAACCGTAAAGATGTGGGTACCGCCGGGCCGAAGGACCCGTTCGACCTCCGCTAGGGCGCCGACGAAGTCGGGCACGTGTTCGAGGGTGTCCGACGACAACACGAGGTCGAATGAATCGTCGTCGTAGCTCAGCGCCTGAACATCCTCGTGCGGCACTGCCGGGTCCTCGCTCAGGTATTCGCTGTAGCGAAGACCGGCGAGCTTCGCGAGATATGGATGAAGCTCGCCACAGCTGTTCAGTTCAGCGACCCGTAGAGAGGCGAGGTCGGCGACCACCGGTTCGAGACCGAGGTCGGCCATCGACGAGATCGGGCTCGAGGTGAACTGCTGGAGGTGCTCGAGTAGTGCCGTGGCGAGATGGTGCGACCGCAAGGAGGCGTCGCACGAGACGCATTGGGAGCCCTCTCGGCGTTCGATGGCCACGTGTTCGGCCGGAGTCAGCGCCCAGGCATCGATCAATGAGTCCCAAAGGACCTGGCGTTGGTACCGCAAGGTGGTGTCGCCACACACCCGGCACAATGAGCCGATCGAACCCTTGACCGACGACACCGCCTGGAGGGCTCGACGGCGAGCGAGTTCGAGGGCGCGACGGCGCCGAATAGGTGAAGGATCACGCACGAAGTCCAGCACTCGACTCATGGGTATCCATCGGTCAAAGCGAGGGTGAAATGAGGCCCGACAAGGCCGCCGATCGCTGTGTTTGCAACCGTTGTGGGGGTTTTGCGACGCCGTCTAGGCGTCGTACGCCGACCAGTCTTCGGGGTTCTGTTCGACCAACTTGTCGACGATGTGGCCGTCGACGCCGTCGACGAACACCAACGACCGTTGTTTGGGCGGTGACTCGGCCGAATACAACAAGATGCGCCAGGTCGGGCGGCTACGCAGGCCTCGCCAACCCATCTGGGCCGACGCGTGGCCTACGGGGAAGCCAACCGCGCCACCGGCGTTGGCGAGGGCGTCGCGTTCGTCGATCGCTAAATCCCACCCGCCCTGGAGCGAGTAGATGCCGATAGCGGCCATGCCGATAGCCGCCCAGAGCACGCCGGTGTTGACCATGACCGGGTCGCCGCCCCGGGTCAGGATCCAAAAGCCTAAACAGATTGCCGACAGCACCAGGTACAACACGCCCGGAATGCGGCGTCGGTTGTTGTTGGGGAAGACGTAGTCGCTCTCGAGTTGGGTGAGATCGAGGTCGGCGGGCAATACGTCGGTTACCTGCTCGTCGCCCAGCGCCTCAGCTTCTGCGGCGCGCCGAGCTTTGGTTTCGGCGATGGTTTCTTTTGCGCCTTGCGAGTCGTCGGCCATGCCCAAACGCTACGGCACCCACCAGCCCAACGCGCATCCGGACCGCTAGTTAGGCCAGGAAGCTTTGAGTCGGGTCCAGCTGTCGGTGAGCGTTTCGGGAATGACGCGGGTTTCGGCGACCGTGGTGGCGAAGTTCGTGTCGCCCGTCCAGCGGGGAAGTACGTGGACGTGTAGGTGGTTGGGCACGCCAGCGCCCGATCCGGGTCCGATGTTTATGCCCACGTTCATGCCGTGGGGCGCGTACGCAGCCTTTACTGCCGTGGTTGCCTTGTTCACGCCAAGCCACAACTCGGTCGACTCGGCGTCGGACAGTTCGTCGAGCCCGACCACCGCCCGTTTGGGTAACACCATGATGTGGCCGTTGGTATACGGGTAGGCGTTGAGCAGCGAGAAGCAGTGTTCGCCCCGCCACAGGATGTAGGTGATCTCGTCGTCGAGGCCGCTTTGTTCGATCCCTTCAAAGAGCGACAAGCCCTCGGGAATCGACGAGGCTCGAACGTCGTCCTTGGCCGCTAGGCCAGGTATGCGCCAACCAGCCCACAGCCGAGCCAGTTGATCGACCGGTTTAGTCACCTTGGGCGCCGTCGGCCTCGGCCTTGGGAAGGTCGAGGACCCGGTCGGCCACCTCTTGTTGGAGTCGGGCGATGAAGTCGGCAACCGTCACGTCGCGTTCGGGGTCGTTCTGGCCGCGCTTGTTCACCCCGACGGTTCCCGAGGCAACATCGTCGTCGCCCACCACCAAGATGTAGGGCAGCTTCTCGATCTTTGACTTGCGGATTCGTTTGCCGAGCGGTTCGGCCGCCTCACCGGTATCGGCCCGGAGTCCGGCCGCTTTCAGCTGAGCAACAACCTCGTGGGCGTAGTCGGCGTGGTCCGCGCCCACCGGAAGAACCCGGGCCTGGATCGGTGCCAGCCACGCGGGGAAGTTCCCGGCATAGTGCTCGATGAGCACCCCGAAGAACCGTTCGATCGAACCCATCAGGGCCCGGTGGATCATCACCGGCTGCTGGCGCGACCCGTCGCTCGCCACGTACTCGAGGTCGAAGCGGTCGGGAAGCTGGAAGTCGACCTGAATGGTGCTGAGCTGCCAGGCACGACCGATCGCGTCGCGCACGTCGACATCGATCTTGGGTCCGTAGAACGCACCACCACCTTCATCGACCACGTAGTCGAGGTCGGCCGCTTCGAGCGCAAGGCGCAAACCTTCGGTCGCCTCTTCCCACAGTTCGTCAGCACCGACCGACTTCTCCGGTGGACGGGTCGAAAGCTTGGCCTGAAAGTCCTCAAAGCCAAAGGCCCGAAGCACCGACAGGACAAACGAAAGCAGCGACGCCAACTCGTCTTGAAGTTGCTCGCGGGTGGCGAAGATGTGGCTGTCGTCTTGGGTGAAGCCCCGGCTACGCATCAGGCCATGGATGGCGCCCGACAGCTCGTAGCGGTACACGGTTCCGAGCTCGAACATCCGGATCGGCAGGTCGCGGTACGACCGTTGCCCCTCGCGAAAGATCATCACGTGGAACGGGCAGTTCATCGGCTTCGGGTAGTAGGTGGCGCCGTCCATCTCCATGGGCGGGTACATACCGTCGGCGTAGAAGTCGAGGTGGCCGCTGGTCTCCCAAAGCACCGACTTGGCGATGTGGGGGCTGTACACAAACTCGTAGCCGCCGTTCTCGTGGCGTTCGCGGCTGTAGTCCTCCATCAGCCGGCGCACGGTTGCGCCCTTGGGGTGCCACACGGCGAGTCCGGGGCCAAGCTCTTCGGGCCACGAAACCAAGCCGAGCTCTTGGGCGAGGCGGCGGTGGTCGCGCTTTTCGGCCTCGACCAGGCGGTTGAGGTGCGCCTTGAGAGCCTTCTTGTTGTTCCAGGCCGTGCCGTACACCCGCTGGAGCATTGGACGGTCGGTGTCGCCGCGCCAGTAGGCCCCGGCAACCTTCATCAACTTGAAGTGGCCGAGTCGTCCGGTGCTCGGTACGTGCGGGCCGGTGCACATGTCGAGGAACTCCTCGGAGTTCTTGTAGTAGCTGATCGTCTCGGCTGCGCCGCCGAGTTCGTCAGCGAGTTCTTGGTCGGCCGCCCCACCGGTCACCTGGTCGATAATCTCGGCCTTAAAGATGTGGTCGGCGAAGAATGCTTTGGCTTCGTCGACCGGAAGTTCGTGCCGCTCAAACGCTTGGTTGGCTTTGATGATCTCTTTCATCTTGGCTTCGATCGCGGCGAGGTCGTCGTCGCTCAGGGTTTTGCCCTCGGGCAGCTCGAAGTCGTAATAGAAGCCGTCGTCGATCGGCGGGCCGATCGCCAGTTGCGTACCGGGGTAGATCTCCTGCACCGCCTGGGCCATGACGTGGGCGGTCGAGTGCCGGATGGTGTGGAGGGCCTCGTCGCTCTGTTCGGTGATGAGTTCGACCGACGCTCCCGCGGTTAGCGGAACGTTGAGGTCGAGTTCGACCCCATCGACTCGGGCCAACAATGCGGCCTTGGCTAAACCAGGGCCGATCTCGGCTGCAAGGTCGTACGCGGAAGATCCCTCGGGGAGGGCCCGCTCGGAGCCATCGGGAAGGGAGATCGTGATCTCTGCCATAGCCCTTCAGGCTACCGGCGTCGAGGGGCGCCACGGACACGAATTACCGACCGGGGCCGAGCGTTCACAAAAGCCACACAGAATCGGCGTGGGGCCCTCATCACCAGCGGCTACCTGATTCGTACCTTTGGCCTATGTCGGAAAACGAATCAGACCCCGCTCCAGTCAGCAGCCCAGCCGAGAATGTCACCCCTCGTCCGGCCGGCGGCACCAAAACCCTGCCTCCTCCCCCGTCGGAGCACCCCGCGCCCGATGAGTCCTTCGCTCGCACCAAGGCCCGATTCGCCGCCATTGGCACCCCCAGCCATCGAACCCTGATCGGGGTGGCGATCGTTGGCCTCGCCGTCGATCAATCGGTGCGCCGCCACCCCAACAGCCTCATTGGCGCCGTCACCGTGTTGTTGTTCTCGCTGGTTCTGCTGACCAGCGGATCGCTCGAATCGCGAGCCTCAAAGACCCTGGTCGGATTGGCGCCGATGTTTGGGATCTGGCTCGCGATTCGGGCAAGTACTTCGCTGACCACGTTCAACATTTTGGCGATCATCGCCGTGTGGATGATCGGCACCGGCGTGGCGAAACGGGGCCGGTTCTTCGACTACCGCCTCACCTGGTTGGCCGGATCAACCATCGCCGTGGTCGAAGACTCGATCTTCGCTGGCCCCTACGCGGTGAGTGGCCTGACCAGCGCAACCAAGAACCTCGACGCCAAGACGCTGCGAGAAGTTCTGTCGGGGTTGTTTGTTGCCGCGCCGATTCTGTTGATCGTCGGAGCGTTGCTCGCCGAGGCCGACGAACAGTTCGAGGCGTTGTTTGGTTGGCTCGGCAACGTCGGGTTGTTCACCCACATCCTCGGCGCCGCGGTGGGCTCCTACCTTGCGCTCGTGTTGGTCCGGCGGTCGAACAACCACCTGACCGACACCGAGATCCCCGGGACGAAAATATTCACCCCGGTCACGTCGCTCACCATCGTGGCGTCGTTCGTGTTGCTGTACGCCGCCTTTGTCGGCGTGCAGTTGGCCGATGTCCTCCAGACCACGTTCTCCCACGCCGAGATTCGCGACTACGCCCGCAGCGGGTTCTTTCAGCTGTTGGCCGTTTCGGTGATCACCCTGGCCACGTTCATGCTGGTGCCCACGATCACCCAGGAGGCATCGCCGTCGATCACGAAGAAGCTGCGATGGGGGTCGGTGACGGCGATCGGCCTGACCTTGGTCATTACCGCCATGGCCGCCCGCCGTCTCGTGTTGTTTGTTCAGATCGACGAGCTCACCGTGCTCCGGTACCTGTGCTTGGTCGCGTCGGCCGCGATCGCCGCCATCTTCGTGCTGTTGGCTCTGCGGCTCTGGGGAGTGCGCGCCGACCGCGACTGGTTCCTCGGCGCCACGATCTCGGTGGTGCTGCTCGTGGTGTTCGGGTTGAACATCGCCAACCCGGAAGCTCATGTCGCCCGGTACAACCTCGATGCCATCGGCCGGGCCAACGAGATCGATCTCGACTATCTGGGTCGGCTCTCGGCCGATGCCGTAGGCGATGTGGCCGGCTCGTTCGCCGAACTCGACCCCGACGACGCCCAACGGTTGAAGGCGGCCGTGTGTGGCCGTCACGACCCGAGCACCCGGGACGGGCTGGACTACAACCGGGCGGTGGCGGATGCCGACCGGTTTATCGTCGAGCTCTGCACGAACTAAGCCGCCCGGTCCGTTGACCGGAGCGGCACATACGAGCTCGCGCTCGCACCGCCGCCAGAGATAAAGCGGGCGCCCGCCCCTCGGGCCAACTCGACCACCTTGGGGCTGCGACCTGCCTCGACCAACACCTCGACATCGTGGGCCGCCGCGATCTGCATTGGACCGTCGGCCATCACCGCAGCCGGGTTCGACCGCAGCAGAAGGTCCTTGGCGGCGTCTTCGCTCACCCGAAGGATCGTGGCGTCTTGCATCCCGTGACGGAACCGGTGGTCGTAGTCGATCACTCGCTCGACCCGGGCTCCCGACTCGCGAATCGGCACCAGGAGCTCCTGTACAACCTCGAACATCTCAGCGCCGCCGGCACCGGTGAGCATCAGGTTCAAGCGCTCGGGTCGCTGCATCTCCTCCATAACCGACTCGACGACTCGAGGGGTCGTGTTCGAGGCCCGGAGCACGGCGAGCGGAAGTTCGAAGTACAGGTTCTCCCAGCCGGGGTTCGGTTCGGCCAACAGGCCTGCGACCGAATTGATACCGACCATCAGGCGGTCGACCATGCTGGCGCCAGGGTGGGTGAAGTAGTCCGACCGGCGCCGACGTCGCGAGCAGAGCACGAGGCGGCCACTCACGTTCTGCGATTCGGGTTCGAGCCGGTCGTGAAGCGTGGAAACCGCAACCTCGATGTTCGACCGGTCGTCGATCCGGTGATCGGCCACCGGGTCGGCGCCGTAGACCAGGAACCGTTTTGCCGACCAACGCGCCTGGGCTACCGCGCGGGTGCTGGCCGACACCACCTCACTGGCGTTGGTGCCCGGTCGGGCGATCGAGACCCCGATGATCGACGGCGGAACCGATGCTGCCCCCTCGTGATCGCCTTGGATCCGGTGGGCGACGCTTCGCATCAATCCCTCATCTGCGGTGACTCCCCACATCACGATGACCACCGACCAGTTCCAGATACCGACCTGGTCGTAGCCGCGAACCATCGCCCGACAATGTTCGGCCAACGCCTTGAGTCGCGCCTCGGCGGTCTTGCGGGCCGATGAACTCTTGAGGTTGGGCTGCTGGATCGGCACAACCTGAACAACCGCCACCGCTTCGGCCACCGACGACGACTCGAGGCGCGTCTCCACCGTCCGCTGGAGATCGGCACTGTTCCAGGCGTGGATCTTTTGGCTCTCGGAGACCTCCGTTCGGTGAAGTCGGAGAATCCGAGAGGTGAACGAAGAAACAAGTGGTGTGTCGCGCATTGATTCCCCATCGAGAGGAATCGCCGAAACCTTGAGCGATTTCTTAGGCCTTTCAGCCCATGTAGCTAGTTCCGAATGCCCAGTTGACCGCGCCGGTCGGGGGGTCGGGTCCTGCGTTGGATCTTCGGTGTCCGCCACGACCAAATGATCGCCGGCGTTACGCCGCTCGGGCTTTTGCGTCGCGCAACGGCACGTACCGGGCCTCGCCGATTGCTTCGCCGGTGACGAAACGAATGCCAGCGGCGAGGGCCACTTCGGATGTCTTGAGGTCGGATCCGCCGTCGATGAGCACTTCGACACCCAGCTTCTTCGCCAAGCTCAAGGGGCCAAGGTTGAGGGCGTCGACCGGGGAGTCGTGCTGCACGAATCGGGCGGTGGCATCGGCACCGAGGCGGATCAGCGACGCGTTACACGCTTCGGCCCGGTCGAAGCGGCGGGGGTCGTATTCCCACACTCGTGCAATGACCGCGCCGGTCTCTCGGATCGGCGCCAGCATGTGGCTTACCTCGTCCAAGGTGTTGGCATCGCCTGGGCCGGTGAGCAGCACGGCGAGTCGTTCTGGCCGATGCAACTCGGCCATCACCGAGGCCACCACCTTGGGGGTCGTATTTGACGCTCGAAGTACTGAGAGCGGTACTTCGAGCGCCAACTCGTCCCAACCCGGACGTGGTTGGACGAGTAGTGCAGCCAACGACTCAATCGCGACAAGGAGTCGGTCGACCACACTTGGGCCTGGATGGGAGAAGAAGTCGACTCTTCCTCCCCCGGGAGAGGCCAGCACAATGCGGCCTACCGTTTTGTTGACATTTGGTTCGACGAGGTCTCGGACCGGCGTGAGCGCTAACTCGAGCCCGGCCAAGCGATCGATCGAGCGCTCGGCGGTCGGTTCGGTTCCGACCACCGTCAGCAGCTTCGACTCCGAGCGGGCATCGGTCACCGCTTGGCTTGCCGAGCGGACCAGCTCGATGGCGTCGGCACCGGGTTGGGCGAGCACGGCGCCAACCGCAAACGCTGGTGCACCGTTGGACTGCATGGCGTCGCCCAGCACCCGCTCGACCACACTCTCTACCGCCCGCCCGTTTGAGGACACACCCCACATCACAATGACGATCGACCAGTTCCAGATGCCGACCTCGTCGTAGGATCGAACCCGCTGACGACACCGCTGGGCCAAATCCTGAAGGCGGGCGGTGGCCTCTTGTCGGCCATCGGATGAGCCAACATCGGCGAGTGGCATCGGCACGATTTGCAGCACCGCAACCGACTCGGCAACCGACGTTTTGGCCAACACCTCATCGACCTTGTCGACCAATTCGCCGCTGGTCCACGACGAAATCGTCGGGGTTCCAGCCAGCTCAGATCGGTGCAAACGCAGGATTCGAGCGGTAAATGATGACACTGGTGATGCTTCCTGCATGGTTAATATGTCGTTCGATTGGCAATCGAAATGAAGCGAACAGTGTTGACACTCATATGAGCAGGGCCGAACGGCCTAGTCGCTGACTAACCAGCGGAGCGAGCCCGAATGCGGTTCGCTCGGGACGCTGGTTTCTGCAACTCTGTGGCGTGCCCACCCACCCGCCGGCCGCCAATCCAAGCGACACAGCAAACAACACCAGCGCCGGCCATCGGTACCGCTGGATCATGTGGGCATCGATGGTCGGCGTGTACGCAGCGTTCGGCATGGTGCTCGCGGCGATCCCCCCAATGATCACCGAAGTTCGCACCGACCTCGATATGGGCCGAGGAGCGATGGGCCTGGCGCTCGGCGCCTGGACGGCGATCTACATCGTCACCGCGTCGCCCGCGGGCCGGATCGTCGACCGACTCGGCATCAAGACCGCCCTCACCCTCGGTGGGCTCAGCCTGGTTGCGAGTTCGCTGTTGCGATCCTTTGCGGTCGGGCCGATCTCGTTGTGGCTCACCATCGCCATCATGGGCATCGGAGGTCCGCTGGTGTCGGCATCGGCACCCACCTTGTGCGGTCAGTGGTTCGTGGCCGACAACGAACGAGAGTTGGCCATGAGCACCTACAACCTCGGGCCGGGTATCGGCTCGCTGCTCACGTTGTTTGCCACCAACTCGATTCTGCTGCCCTGGCTTGGCGACTGGCGGACGGTGCTTCGCTTCGAGGCCGGGGTGGCGCTTGCTGCGACGTTGATCTGGTTTGTGGTCGCCCAACGCGCCCCCGAGCAACCGGCCAAACGCCCCGAGCGCTCGACGGTGTCGATGGTCGAAACATCGAAGGCGCTACTCGCCAGCGCCGATGTCCGCCACGTATTGATCCTCGGCGCACTCACGTTCTTTGTCGGGCACAGCCTCAACAACTGGCTGATCGACGCGGTGACCGAACGGGCGTCGGTGACCGCAACGGCGGCATCGAATTGGGTCTCGATCGTCGGCGTTGCGGGCATGGGCTTGTTGTTCTTGCTCCCCAGGCTTACCAATCGATTTGGCCGCCCCGCCTTGCTAATTGCAGCCTGGGCCGCCGTGATCACCGGAATCTTGATGGTCGGATTCGGGTCGGGAGCGGTCGCCATCGGTGGGATCATCCCCACCGCCCTGCGCAGCGTGATGATCCCGTTGATCTTGATCACCTTGATGGAGGCCGACGGCGTCGACGAGTCAAACATTGGCGCCGCCAACGGCCTCTGGTTCTCGTGCGCGCAGGTCGGGGCGGTAGCCGGACCATTCTTGGTCGGCGTCCTGGCCGACTCGTCGGCCGGGTTCACCGGCGCTATGACGATGTTGGCGATCGTGGCCGGCGTAGCGGCATTGAAGATCAACCGCCACCAGCCAGCAGCGACCTTGCAATCGCGTTAATCGATCCGACGCATGTTCTCTCGGTAGAAGTGCCCCCGCTCGACGTACACCGCCGCGTTGAGCATGGTGGTTCCGGGCGTCACTTTGTCTTCGCGCACCTTGGCCGGAATACCGAGCGCCATGGCGCGAGGCGGTACCTGAAGACCTTGGGTGACCACCGCGTTGGCGCCGACGATCGCTTCTTCGCCCACCACGGCATACGGCAAGACGATCGACCCCGAACCAATCAGGGCCTTGTTGTGAATGTCGCAACCTTCCATGTGCACGTTGTGCCCAATGGTGCAGTCGTCGCCGATAACCGTTGCTTTGTCGGCGAGACAATGAATAACCGACCCGTCCTGGATCGAGGTTCGGGCGCCGACGATGATCCCGCCGTCGTCGCCGCGCAACACCGCCGAGGGCCAAACGGTCGACTCGGGACCGATCGTGACTTCGCCGATCAAGATGGCGTCGGGGTGAACAAAGGCTTCCGGGTCGATCTGAGGTTCGCGATCGCCCAGGGCGTACAGCGGCATCAGATGGCCTCGAACGTTCCGTAGCCACCACGGAAGAACACCAGCGGCTTGCCCTCGTCGGCGGCGCCCATTTCGACAATGCGGCCGAGAACGATCCAGTGGTCGCCGCCGTCGACAACCTCGTGAATGTCGCAGTCCATATACGCCAGGCAGTCGGCGATCTTGGGCGAACCGTTGTCGGTGGTGGTCCACTCGACGGTGGTGAACGGATCGACGTCTTTCTTGAAGAACGAGTTGCACACATCGACCTGAGCGTCGGTGAGCACGTTCACACAGAACTTGCGGGCCTTTTCGATGTGGGCCCAGGTAGCTGAGCTCTTGCCGGGCATGAACTGAACGAGCGGCGGGTCGAGCGAGACCGAACCGAACGAACCGATCACCATCGCCTGAGGAGCCTCATCGGCGATCGACGCAACCACGGTCACGCAGGTAGGCACCGCTCCCATCACCTGTCGAAACATTCCACTGTCGATGTCGGCCATCGATCCTCCTCGTTTGGTCGTGCGCCAACCGTAGGAGTGCCAGCGGTGCGCCGCTAGTCGAGCGTGAGTTTGAGGCCTTCGGACGCCGCCACAACCGACCCGACGTTGAGGCCTTTGGCCACCTGCTGAGCGTCGGCCAAAAGGTCATCGATGATCTCGTCGGTGTGACACGGATCGTGGTGGAACAGCACCAGCTGGCGAACCTTGGCCTGATGGGCCACCTCGAGCGCGTAGCGGATACTGCAGTGACCCCAGTCGGGATGCGCCTCGAACTCTTCGTCGGTGAACTGCGCATCGTGGATCAATACGTCGGCGCCCTGGGCGAGCTCAAGGACTTCGGGGGCGACGTGGTTGGGCTGGCCAACCGGTTGTTGATGGTCGCTGATGTAGGTGATGGCGCGACCATCGAGCTCGACCCGGTAACCATTGGTCACCCCGACGTGAGGCACCGGCCGGCAACGTACGGTTGCGTCGCCAATCGTGAGATCGCTGTTCGAGACATCGTGGAACCGGATCTCACCCTCGAGCTGGGAGTAGTGGATCGGGAAGAAGGGCGGGTTAACAAACGTGCTGAACGACTCGGCGAGCGACTCGCCCTCCTCGCCCGGCCCGAAGACGTCGAGCGATGCGCCGGGTACGTGAATCGGGACAAAGAACGGGAGACCTTGCACATGATCCCAGTGCAGATGGGTGAGCAGCACCGACCCGTTGAACGGGGTGTCGTTCGACAACGAATTGCCCCATGCCCGCAGACCGGTACCGAGATCGAACACGATGGGATCACCGTCGGTGGGCTCGAGGACAACGCACGATGTGTTGCCGCCGTAACGATGAATCGCCGGTGACGAACAGGGCGTCGAACCGCGCACGCCATAGAACGAAATCGTGATCAGGTGACTCACCCCCGGGTCGACGTGATTGAGCTAAAGCGTAACGGCAACTACCGCATGGCCAAAGCAGCCTTCGTCGAGACTAAACGCTGGTAACCGGGAGGCGAAAACCGTCGGCGGCGATTATCGCTAGGCCATCGGTCACAAGGGTGTCGGCAACTCGGCGAGCTCGATCGGGGTCGCCGGCCCAGCCCATGACTGCCGCCAGGTCGTCAAACGCAACCGGGCCAACGCGCAGTGCATCGACTAACCGGCCCCGCCCTTGGCGGTCAGAACCAGCAAATCGCGACTGCGGAGTGCTGACCGCCGACGACCCCACCGCCGGATCTTCGCCGACGCCTTGCCACACGCACGTCGGAGCGACCGCGCACTCACCACACTGCGGATTGCGCTTGGTGCAGACCAGCGCACCGTGGTCGAGCATGGCCTGATTCCACGCCCACCCTTGCCCGGCCGGCACGAGATCGTCGGCCAATGCCTGCACCTCGGCGGATCGAAGTTGGCGCCCGAGCTGGCGGGCCAACACTCGCCCGACGTTGGTATCGACCACCGCAACGTCGCGTTCGAACGCAAACGCCAAGATCGCTCGAGCCGTGTACGGGCCTATCCCTGGAAGATCGAGCAACTGATCGAGCGAATCGGGAATCGATCCGCCGTGGCCGGCCACCACCCGGGTGGCGCAGCGGTGCAGGTTCACCGCCCGACGGTTGTAACCCAACCCTTTCCATAGGGTCACCACTTCACCTACCGAACCTTCGGCACAGGACGCAACGGTGGGAAACCGGTCGAGGAAGGCGGCGTACTTGGGCAGCACGCGAGCCACCTGGGTCTGCTGAAGCATCAGCTCCGACACCAAGATCTCCCACGGGTCGCGGCTACGGCGCCACGGCAGGTCGCGCTGCACCGTCGGCAGGCCTTCGAGGATCACCGGGCGCAGGTCGAGGCAAAGCCTTGGTCGAACGCGCCCGCCGAACCCATCGTCGAACGGGTGCGGGCCACCGAGGCTTCCGGCGCTGCTCGGTCGGGGCCACTGGCCGGAAGGATCGTGTAGTCGGACCGGTCGACCCAGGTTGGTTCGATACAACCCGACGTGAACTCGAACTGGCCGCGTTTGGTCTCGGTGAACGTGACCATGACGATCACCCCGTCTTGGGTCGCCGTGATGCAACAGGCCGACGACTGGTTCGACAAGAAGTTCCCCATGCCAAACACCACGACCCCGGGGTCGTTTGCTCGGCCTCGCTTTTCGATCGGCTGCACAACGTGGGCATGGTGCCCAACGATGAGGTCGATATCGGGGTGCGCCATGAGTCGGTTGGCAAGATCGTCCTGATAGCGCGAGGGCGTCGATCGATACTCGTCGCCCCAATGCATGCTGACCACGACGATCTGGGCGCCAGCGCTGCGGGCCTCGGCCGCCCGCTGCTCGATGACGTCAGGATCGATGAGGTCGACCAGATAGTCCTTGCCGGCCGGCAATCGGAAACCGTTGAGCGAATACGTGAACGACAGATGCGCAACGCTGATGCCGTTTGCTTGGTAGATCTGGGGATCGGCCGCTTCGTCTGGGGTGCGCGACATGCCCGCCGATCCGAGGCCAGAGTCTTCCATCACATCGACCGTCTCGATCACGCCCGACTCGCGACGGTCAAAGGAGTGGTTCGAGGCCAAAGAACAGCCGTCGTACCCAATGGCCGCTACGCCTTCGGCGAGTTCGCGCGGGGCGTTGAACTGTGGGTAGCCGCTGAGGTTCGAACTGGTGGCCGACAATGGCGACTCGAGATGACAGATCGCCAGATCGGCCCGCTCGATAAAGGGCGCGATGTGTTCGAGCATGGGCAGATAGTCATACCCGCTCCCCCCGGCGTTGGCCTGGGCCTGCCGGGTTACCGCCCCGTGGGGAATCATGTCGCCACTAAAGGCCATCGTGACCCGCCGGACCGGTGCAATCTTGGGGACGAGGCGTTCGGGAAGCGGAGGCACGATCCGGCCGAGCCGAGGTGGACGTTTGCGAAGCGCGAACGATTGTGGTGGCGTGTCGACCTTTGCCCACTCGTTCGTTGCGAGCGCTTCGTCCGAGGCGCTGGTCGTTTCGGCCTCGGTTGCCCGAAGCACGCCACCCTCATCGTCGCCCGGGCTGGCGACTGCCCCGGGGCCGACCGCGATCGCCCCAACCAGTACCAACACCAAGAGTGCACGGACCGCCGACATCGACACCAGTCTAGATTCCAACCGACACCATTTCCCCGGCATCTTGGCTTTTCGGCTGAGGAACTAGGTGAGTTCGGCGGCGAGCGGACACTCCGATGGCAACGGCCGCGGCGTGACCTTCAACATTCCGTCGGGGCAGATCACCCGGTCGAAATCCGACAACTCGAGCACTTCATGGGTCGACGCCGACCGCGACGCTGCTGCATCGAACAACGGCTTGGGAAGAATCGAGCCGAACGCGGCGATGGCCCAGCGCTGGACTCCGGCGTCGCGAGCTTGATGTACCTGCTCGCCGATACCGCGTTCGGCCAAGAACCAGTGGGGCCCGCCTGCACACGTGTCGACCAACATGATGTCGGCCTCCTCAACCTCATGCACCAGCGCCAGGTCGGGCCGCTCGTACGCCGCAGTTTCGATGTGCTCGGACCAGCCGTCGATAAACACGTTGGTCGGCGACGGCAGCGAGTTGACCAGGTGTTCGGTGGTGCAGTCCGAGCGCACCTCATCGACAACCTCCCATGCCTCTTGGCGCGGATCGGGCGACGTCAGTAAGCGACAAGCCAACGACGTCAGCGGCCCGGAACTTGGATGATGAGCCAGCATTTGGCGGCACGCCATGACGAGCGAGTGGTGTTCGTCGGCAAACGACGCGAGCGAACCAGCCGCTTCTTCCACCAGCAACTGCTGGGGGACATGACTGCTTCGCGCCAGATAGCGCAGTCGTTCCATAGGGTGCACAGGCCAACAGTAGCGGTCCACTTTGAATGCGAAGACTCAAACGGGGCGCAAACCCTGCGGTTTTGGCGCCCATTGGTCCAGAAATTTTTCGAAATCCGGTGGCGCTGAAACCCCGCCGATTGCGTTAGCGTTGTTAGCCGTGGCTACAGCCCCTTCACAAGACATCGAACTTACGCCCCTCGGCGGCGAATCTCGCCCGCTCGAGAACTGGCTCACCACCTTCCCGCTCGTGCTCGGGGTCATCGACCCCTACACGCACGAAAGTGGCTGGATCCTCGACACCATGCGTCGGATCTTCCATCACTTCGCTGGCGCCGACTGCCGAGTTGGTTGGCTGGTCACCTCAGCCGAGGGCGGTGCACGAGAGTTTCTTGGCCCACTTGCCGAGGAATACCTGACGTTCACCGATGCCGATCGGGCATTGGTCAAGGCGATGGATCTCCAAACGCTCCCTGCCCTGGTTGTGCTGAAGCAAGACGGATCGATCGTCGCCAGCGCCGAGTCGTGGGACCCCGAAACCTGGCGCCCGGTGACCGAGATGCTCGCCACCCTTACCAGCTGGAGCCGGCCGACGATTCCGGCCAACGGAGATCCCATCCCGTACGCAGGTACACCAGCCAGCTAGCGCTAAGTTCGGTGGATGGCTGAATTCACCTACACCGATCTTCTCCCCCTCGGCGAAGACACCACCACCTACCGACTCGTTTCGACCGAGGGTGTCTCGACCGTCGATGTCGATGGCCAAACCTTCGTCAAGGTCGAGCCCGAAGCGCTGCAACTACTGACCAGCGAAGCCATGCGCGACATCGCGCATTACCTGCGTACCTCACACCTCGAAAAGCTGGCGGCCATCCTCGACGATGACGAGGCTTCGCCCAACGATCGCTTTGTCGCGACCGAGTTGCTGAAGAATGCCTCGATCGCCGCCGCCGGTGTGCTGCCGATGTGCCAGGACACCGGCACCGCAATCGTTATGGGCAAGAAGGGCCAGAACGTCATCACCGGTTTCGACGACGCCGAGGAAATCTCACGCGGGGTCTACAACACCTACCAAACGTCGAACCTGCGGTACTCCCAGCTGTCGCCGGTGTCGATGTTTGAGGAGAAGAACACCGCCAACAACCTGCCCGCCCAAATCGAGCTGTACGCCGACCAAGGCGACGCCTACAAGTTCTTGTTTATGGCCAAAGGCGGCGGCTCGGCGAACAAGAGCTTCTTGTTTCAAGAGACCAAGGCGCTGTTGAACCACGACAGCTTGATGACGTTCCTCGACGAGAAGATGCGCAAGCTAGGCACGGCAGCCTGCCCGCCATATCACCTCGGTGTCGTCGTTGGCGGAACCTCGGGCGAGTACACACTCAAGACCGCAAAGTACGCGTCGGCCCACTACCTCGACTCGCTGCCGACCACCGGCGGCGAGGCCGGCAACGGTTACCGCGACGTCGAGTGGGAGCAGAAGATCCTCGACCACAGCCGTGAGATCGGCATCGGCGCCCAGTTCGGCGGCAAGTACTTCTTGCACGATGTACGGGTGATTCGCCTCCCCCGCCACGGCGCCTCCAACCCGGTCGGCATCGCGGTGTCGTGCTCGGCCGACCGCCAAGCCAAGGCCAAGATCACCGCCGAGGGCATCTTCCTCGAGCAACTCGAGACCGACCCGGCCCGCTTCCTTCCGGAGCCAACCGAGGCCGACCTCAGCAGCAAGGTTGTGCAGATCGACCTCAACATGCCGATGGACGAGATCCGCAACACCCTTACCAACTACCCGGTGAAGACCCGGGTGTCGCTTACCGGCACCGTAGTCGTGGCCCGCGACATCGCCCACGCCAAGATCAAGGACCTGATCGACTCGGGCCAGCCAATGCCCGAGTACTTCAAGGAATTCCCGGTCTATTACGCCGGCCCGGCCAAGACCCCCGAGGGTTACGCGTCGGGGTCGTTCGGTCCGACCACCGCATCTCGCATGGACCCCTATGTCGATCCGTTCCAGGCGGTAGGCGGTTCGATGGTGATGCTCGCCAAGGGCAACCGTTCGAAGCAGGTCACCGACGCGTGCGCCAAGCACGGCGGGTTCTACCTCGGCAGCATCGGCGGCCCAGCGGCTCGCCTCGCCCTCGACTCGATCCGCAAAGTCGAGGTACTCGACTACCCCGAACTTGGCATGGAAGCGGTCTGGAAGATCGACGTTGAAGACTTCCCGGCGTTCATTGTCGTCGACGACAAAGGCAACGACTTCTTCGCCGAAGTGAGCACCCCAGTAACGCTGTAACAACCAGCGAACCCGAACTCGGTGCGATAGTCGCGTCTATTGGCGCGGGTACCGCTCCTGGTTCGTGGTGGCGGCGTCGGTTCGGCCTCCTGCTACGGTCCGCCTCTATGAAGGTACGGATCGGTTATGGACTTGGTGGCCTAGCAGCGGTGAACGAACAGGAGTCGTTCGCTCACGTTGTCGACGAGCTGGAGCGGCTCCGGTTCGACTCGTTGTGGGTCAGCGAGCGGGTGTCGAACGAAACGCTCGACCCGATCGTGGCGATGACCTTCGCCGCGGCTCGAACCAAGAAGCTCAAATTCGGGCCGGCCGTGATGGTGCTCCCGGGCCGTAACCCGGTGCTGGTGGCGAAAGCGATCGCCAGCCTCGACCGGGTTTCGAACGGCCGCTGCCTTCCGGCGTTCGGTTTGGGCAGCCCGCAACTCGCCGAGTTCCAATCGTTCGGGGTCGAGCGAGGCGACCGTGCCCCCTGGTTCGACGAGGCATTGCCGCTCATGCGACGACTGTGGTCCGAAGACTCGGTGACTCATCATGGCGACCGCTTCCACCTCGAAGACGTCACCGTCCGCCCGCGGCCGGTCCAGGACCCCATCGAGGTTTGGTTGGGTGGCGCCGCCAAGTCCGAGCTTCGCCGGTGTGGCCGGTTAGGCGATGGCTGGATGCCGTCGTTCTGCACCCCCGAAGTGGTGGCCGAGGGTTTACCGGTGGTGAACCAAGCCGCCGAGGAGGCCGGGCGAGAGATCGACGACGAACACTTCGGGGTTCTGATCCCCTATGTTCACGGCGAGATCCCCGATCTGATTACCGCAGCAGCTCAGGCCCGCCAGCCCGACTCCCCCATCGACGATATCGTCGCCAACAGCCCAGCAAAGCTCGAGGAATTGGTGCACCGCTATGTCGATGTCGGGTTCTCGAAGTTCATCGTGTTCGCCGTGAACGAACCACCGAACTGGACCGAAGAGCTCGAAGAACTCGCCCAAAAGCTCCTCCCCCTCCAAACCTGACAACCCCCAGTTCTGATCGCGTTTGACCCGCTCTGGGCGGGTTGAACGCGAAAATTTCGGTGGTCTAGTTGCAGGCGGTTAGGCGGGCGGAGTTGTCGCTTAGCTTTTCGGCTTCGCCGCCGCTCGGGACCTTGACCCGAATAAAGTTCTCGAGAGCTCGAACAAACTTGTCAACATCGCCCGAGTCGTCGAACTCGGTGTCGACTCGTACGCAGCTGGTATCACCGTCTTGCCAGCTGACGAACCAGTCGCCTTCCCAGCCTTGGGTGGCCTCAACGGCATCGCTTTCGCCCGAGGTTTGCTCGAACAGGATCTGCCAAAGCGCCTGACCAAACACGCCAGCCTCTTGCACATCGCCGTCGGCGGGCGGTGGGTCGATCAACACCAAGGGATCGTCGCCGCTCAGGTAGGCATCGGGGTTGAGTACCTGCTCGCTGGTTCTGGGTGGGGTTTCGAGTGCCTCGTTTACCTTGGCTTCTCCGCCTTCGCGGTCGAGGCGGTTGGCGAGGGTTTCACCAGCCTCATATGGCGCCAGCTGAAGCGAGATGTATTCGAAGGTGATCTTGGAGAAGTCGACACCGACACCAGCCGACAGAGCCAACTCATCGGCGGTCAACTGGACCTGCTCGGCGGGGCTGAGGGTGTCGCGGTAGATGTTTTCGATGCGGCGAGCATTGCCTTCCACAACCGCTCGAAAGCCAAACCCGATCTCGTCCTCGGCGTCGTCGTACTCGGGCCGGTCGAGGTCGAACCACTGATCGTCGATGGCATGCACCAACTCATGGGCGATGATCGTCTTGAGCAACACGGTCATCTCGCCACCGCGAACCACGAGTTCCTGGGTTTCGGGGTCGTAGTACCCCAACACGCCGGCGGCGCCGAACGCATAGGTAGCTTCTTCGAGCGTGACGCCCGGGTTCAAGATGCCCAACGCTTGATAGATACCCGTGTAGTGAGCGATCAGTTCGGCATCTTCGGAGATGCCCTCGTCGACCAAGGAGTTGTAGCGCTCGATGAACGCATCGTCGTCGAGCGCCTGCACCACAACCGGCTCTTTGAACTCGAGTTCGCGTTCGCGCTCGACAAATTCGATCAGCTCGTCGATCACGGCGTCGAAGTCTTCGGTCGAATCGAGTGGTGCGCTTTCCTCAGCTTCGCCTTGTTCGGCCTCTGAGTCGTCGCTGCCGGATTCTTCCTCGGCGACCTCGGGCTCGGGAACCGGAACAACGCCCGGATCAACCGTGCCGGGTTCAGGAGCGGTGGTTGCTCCGTCATCGGCGGCGATGATCGCCGGGGTTCGGTCGGCGGCCAGGCCCCACAACAACAACGCCAAAAGACCGGCGGCCACTGCAGTACCGAGGCCCGCGCCCCACATCTTGGACTTCGACGGACCGGCCGGCGCGGCGGCGACGGGCGCGGGAGCCCACGAATCAGCGTCGGGGGATGGCGGCGGCCACTGCTCTGACATAGGAGCCTTACGGTATCGGCCCCGGCGTCCAATCGACGGTCGCCACGGGCATTACCCGAACGATTTACAGCCCGTCGAGGGCCGTGGAGAGGTCGTTGAGCAGGTCTTCGGTCGTCTCGATTCCCACCGACAAGCGCAACAACGAGTCGGGGACCTCAAGCGGCGAGCCGGCCGCCGAAAGGTGGGTCATGGCGCCCGGATGTTCGATCAGCGACTCGACGGCGCCAAGCGACTCGGCGAGGGTGAAGACCGTGGTCTCAGTGGCCATCTTCATCGCCACGTCGCGTCCGCCTGCCAACTCAAACGAAACCATGCCCCCGAAGCGGGTCATCTGCTTGGCAGCCGCCGCGTGGCCGGGGTGGTCGGCGAGGCCCGGGTACCGGACTCGAGAAACTGCCGGATGCCCCTGGAGCAGTTCGACGATTGCCTCGGCGTTGTCGCACGCCCGGTCCATCCGCACGGCGAGGGTTTTGATTCCACGCAGCGTGAGGAAACAGTCCATCGGGCCGGGCACGGCACCGGCGCCGTTCTGAATGAAACCGAGCCGGTCATCGACCTCTTCGCTGTTGGTGGCTACAAAGCCGCCGACGACGTCGCTATGGCCGCCGAGATACTTGGTTACCGAGTGGGTGACGATGTCGGCGCCGTGGCGCAGCGGCTGCTGCAGGTACGGGGTGGCGAAGGTGTTGTCGACCACGCAGAGCCCGCCCTTGTTGTGGGCGACCTCAGCGATCGCCGCGATATCGATCACGGTGAGCAGCGGGTTGGTAGGCGTTTCGAGCCACACCAGTTTGGTGTTGGGCTGCCACGCCGCTTCGAGGGCCGCCGGGTCGGTGAGATCGGCCGCGGAATATTCGATTCCGGCTTCGCCGTACACCCGCGAAATCAACCGGAAGGTTCCGCCGTAGGCGTCGTCGCCCAGGATCAGGTGATCGCCCGGACGAAGGTGACGCAAGATGGCGTCGGTGGCTGCCATACCGCTGGCGAACGACCGCCCGTAGCGAGCCTCTTCGAGCGACGCGAGGCACTGCTCGAGGGCGCTCCGGGTGGGGTTTCCGGTGCGCGAGTACTCAAATCCCTTGTGTTCGCCAACCGCCTCTTGGGCGAAGGTGGTCGCCTGGTGGATCGGCATGGTGACCGCTCCGGTTTGAGGGTCGTGGGGTTGCCCGGCGCGTATTGCGCGGGTCTCAAATCCATAACCTTCAGGGTTTGCGAACGGGTCGACGTCAGCCACAGCGACGGTCTCCTCTTAGGTAGATAGTGAAATTGGGGCGAAAGACGGTCGGGGCTAGATCTGGTCGATGTCTTCGCCCGGCGAAAGGAACGACAACACATCGGTTCGGCTCACCACGTGAGCGGGTCGACCGCCGTCGAGCACCAGAAGGGCGGGGCAGGTTTCCATCATCTCGACCACTCGCTTGAGCGGCTGACCAATGCCGATGGTCGGTAACTTTGGATCCATCACCTCTTCGACCGTGCGGTCGAGGGCATCGGGTTCCTGGAACGCCAGCTCCATGAGTTGTAGTTCGCTTACTGCGCCCATCACCTCGGCTGCGGCAAGGGGCATGTCGCCCTTGGCAACCGGAAGCTGCGACACGCCGTTCTCGCGCATCGTGGCGATGGCCTTGCGGGCGGTCATCTCGGGGAACACATAGATGAGGTTGGCAACGTTGTTGCGCTTCCCGGCGATGATGTCGGCCACCACGGGGCCCTCTTCGGCAGTAACGAAACCAAAGTTCGCCAGGTATTCGTCGTTGAAGACCTTCGAGAGGTATCCCCGGCCACTATCGGGAATAAGGACAACGACCAAGTCACCCTCTTTGCCCTCTTGGGCAACCTCAAGTGCCGCTTTCACGGCGGTTCCGCCCGACCCGCCGATGTGGATACCTTCGGCCTGGGTAACTTTGCGAGCCATCAAGAACGAGTCGATGTCGGGCACGGCGATCGTGCGATCGACCAGGTCGGGGTGATAGGTGGTTGGCCAGAAATCCTCGCCGACCCCTTCGACCAAGTACGGACGCCCCGATCCGCCTGAGTAGACCGATCCTTCCGGGTCGGCGGCGATGATCTGGATGTCGGGGTTCTGTTCTTTGAGGAACTTGCCGACCCCGCTGATCGTGCCGCCGGTTCCGGCGCCGGCCACGAAGTGAGTGATCTTGCCATCGGTTTGGCGCCAGATCTCGGGGCCAGTCGTCTCGTAGTGCGCCCGCGGGTTGTGCTGGTTGTCGTACTGGTTCGGACGGTAGGCGCCGGGGGTTTCGGCGACGAGGCGTTCGGCAGTCGAGTAGTACGAATCCGGGTCGTCGGGCGGAACCGCAACCGGGCAGACCACAACCTCGGCGCCGTAGGCCCGGAGCAAGTCGACCTTCTCCGGGCTTACTTTGTCGGTCATAACAAAGATGCACTTGTACCCGCGCTGGGCGGCGACGATGGCCAGACCGACACCGGTGTTTCCCGACGTTGGTTCGATGATCGTGCCGCCGGGCTTGAGCAGTCCGGCTTCTTCCGCGGCGTCGATCATGGTGACCGCCGGTCGATCCTTTGAGCTACCACCGGGGTTCGTGAACTCGAGCTTGAGGACCACGTCGGCCGCGAGTCCGTTACCGATGTGGGGCAGTCGGACGAGCGGTGTGTTACCGATCAGGTCGAGTGCCGAATCTGCGATCTCCACTGCTGCTCCTTGATTCGATGATTTCGAACGATTTCGAATGGTCGTGATGTCCTGACCGGTGGCGACCTACCGGTCGCTCTTGATTCTTGCACTAAGGCCGGTTGGGAACCACCACAAGGGGGGATCCATTCCGGCTCGCCCGAATTAGCCGGTGGTCGGCGGCGTGGTTTCGTCGGGGGCGAGGGTGGTCGGCGGGGGTGGTGGCGGCTCGGCGGGCGCCGCAGGGTCGAGAACAACCGACAGTTCGGGGAAGCCGTTGGTGACCTTTACCAGGCCGAGTCCGCGGGGCGTAAAGATGTTGCCCTTGGAGAAGATCGCGTCTTCGAGCACCAATTCGTCGAGTGTCCGCCCCGACAGCGCAGCGGCGAGGTCTACCCCTTCGAGGGAGCCGGTTTCGGTGGCGACCGCTTCCAAGAGTCCGATGATCGAGATTGAGGCAATGTCGGCACCACCGCGGAATGCAATGTCGAGATCGTCGAGGATCTGATTCTCCGACGCGGTGCGAGGCCCATAGAGACCCGTCCAGGAGACAAAGGTCAGTTCGGACAGGCCGTCGATCTTTTCCACCCAGAACAAGTTGTCGCCCTCGGTTCCGGTGAAGATGGGGGTGTCGGGATCAACTTCGCGGATCTGGGTTACGACGGCGACGAGATCGTTGACCGGCGCACAAACCACGAACACGTCGGGCGCTTCAAACTGGGCAACCGACGACCCCACCTCGGCCCGACCGATCCCACCCAAGCCGTACTCGACAGTGGCCGTGATCTGGCCTCCCGAGAATTGGAATCGGTCCGAGAACGACGAGCACTGCTCAAATGACGACTCGCCGGCAAGCGAGCTAACGGTGAGCGCAGTCGATGCTTCGTTGTCGATGGCGTGATCGGCCAAGACGATGCCCTGGGCCATATCGGGGGCCTCGAGCGCAAACGCCAGATCGCCAGCGTCGGTGCCAAAGGTCGAGTTCGACAGGCACGGCGACATGACGAGCACCCCTTGGTCGACCGCCAGTTCAGCAGCCGGGATCACCGTCTCGGGTTCGCAGCCCACAATGATGAGCCGGGCGCCGCGCCGCAGTTGATCCTCGACAGCATCGAGCGTGATGTCGACATCGTTGGCGCCATCGACCACTTCGAGCCCTACCGGTTCGCCGAGCAGGCCACCCCGGCCGTTCAGGTTGTTCACCGCTGCGATCACATATGGAACGAGATCGGCTTCTGTGTCGCGAGCCGTCGTCGTGAGGTCGACCACCATCGCCACCCGAACCGAACCGGGGATCTCGGGGAACTCGATCTCGGCCAACACCGATGCGGGAGGAGCGTCGGACCCAATCCCCGCTTCATCGTCGTTGCCAACTACCGAACAACCCGCAACAACCAACACCAGCGCAAGGAGCCGAACGGCAGCGATTGCGGTCCTATGGCCGA
The DNA here is from genome assembly GCA_938038815.1 of uncultured Acidimicrobiales bacterium. GTDB lineage: Bacteria > Actinomycetota > Acidimicrobiia > Acidimicrobiales > SHLQ01 > CALLQB01. The sequence continues at coordinate 44,468 of CALHTF010000083.1, forward strand.
TAAACGGCCGATTCCGATCAGAAACCATGAACGATCAACGTTACCGGTGTAACCAGCGGACCGGTCTCGGACATGCGACCACAGGACGGACCCTTATTTGGGGGCTTCGCCCATTCGATCGCCGTTCGAGTTCAATTTTCGCTCGAGATGTCGAAGGAGTCCTGAGGTTTCGACCTCCGATGTACTACCGCCGCCCCGCTACGAAATCTGAGTTTATGTCGTATCGACCTTTCGCCTCCCTGCGTCACCTTGCGGTCGCGCTGCTCGCTGTGCTTGCCGTTCTGGCTTCGACCCTGGTCATCGCGGCCCCTCTTCCGGCGGAGCTCGGCCTCTTTTTGAACCCAGCGGCTGCCCAAAGTGGCGGAGGCTCATGCCCGCCGAACAGCACCTTTCTGACCGAGTTCAACTGGTCGTCCGCTCCTGGCGGAAGCGACAACCCCGCAGGAGCCGACGGCGCGACGTGGCCAGCGAACACCACGAACAAATCGTGGACCAACGTTGGCGGCAGCGGACTCGATGTAACCATCGGCCTCACCGGCACCGTGATCGACGGCAACAACGGCGGAACGGTCGGACCAGGCGCGGTTGGTACAATCGACGGGTTCCCAACCGGAACCAACGAAGGTGGAACCCAGGGCGGCAATGACGGAGCGTATGGCTCGGACTACTTCACCTTGGCGATGTACTCCGAGTCCAGCGATGCACCGGTGGAGATGAGCTTCGACTTCTCGCGGCCGGTTTTCTTCGCCTCGGACTTCACCGTCGATGACGTCGACTGGATCGGTCACCTCAGCAATAACCCGATCCCGGCAAACGGTTTCCAAGACGAGGTTGCCTTTACGGCAACCGGTCCAACCGGCGACGTTCCGGTTGGGCTCGCAATCGTCAGCCAGACCAACCAGAACTTCATCACCATCACCGGCCAGTCGGCCAAGGCCGACCCGTACGACCAAAACGGCGGCACCAACCTGCAACCTACGGATCCGGCTGGCCAGGTACTGATCTCCACACCCAAGCCATTCACGAACCTCACCATCGACTACTCCAATGGCCCCGAGGATCAAGCCGCAGAGATTGCCGATGCCAACAACCCCGGCACGTGGGATGGCGTAAGCAACGGCCATGCGGTTCGACTCGGCGGATTTACCCTCTGTGAGCCATTCGATGCCAGCTTGACTCTCGACAAGACCGCCTATCTTGGCCATGACTCCGGCGCCGCGTGTACCGGCGCTGACTTGGTGACCGGCGCCATCCCGGGCGAAGCCATCACCTACTGCTTCGACGTGACCAACACTGGCCAGGTTGCCCTCGACACCTTCTCCATCACCGATGCTGCGCTTGGCCTAACCAATGCCGTCCCGCCCGAGGTTCAAGTCGTGAGCGGCACAACACCTGTCGCCCCCGGTGCGACCATTTCGTTCTACTACGAGGCATCGGCGCCACTCACCGACCTGGTGAACAGCGCAACCGCGGAAGCGATTCCCGTCGACGCGGCCGGAGATCCCATTACCTTCCTCGACCCCGTTACCCACACTGACACCGCAACCGTTGAGACGATGTCGCCGGCCGTGTCACTCACCAAAGATGTTGTGCTCGGCCATCAGTCAGGAGCCAACTGCGGCTCGGCCACCGATTCGGCGGCGATCGTGTCCGGCACGGCGGTGACCTACTGCTTCACGGTGACCAACACTGGCGACCTTCCCCTCGCCAACATCGATATCCAAGATGCAACCCTCGGCAGTCCCGCCATCACCCAGACCGTTGCACCCGTCGCGCTGCCACTCGCCCCCGGTGCGTCGGTGGTCTACTACTTCGAGGCCACCGCTACCGGAACCCTTACCAACACGGCTGCGGTATCGGCCGACCCAACCAACCCCGACGGGTCGCCAGTGCCGGGCGCGACGCCGGTAACTGACTCCGACACCGCAGTGGTGACCGAAGAGGCTCCTGCGATCGAATTGCAGAAATCGGCCTCGACCGACGGCACGTGCCCGGGCGGCGAACTGGTGAACCAGATCAACGGAGCAACGCTGAGCTACTGCTTCGAAGTATCCAACACCGGAACAACCCACCTCGCCAACGTTTCGATCGCCGATGCCGATATCTCGGGCTTCAATCCGGCAAACCTTGTACCGGTGACCGGGTCGCTCGCGCTGATCGCCCCGGCCGAAACCGTCGTGGTGCGCTACGACACAACCGCCACCGTCGACGTCATCCCAAACACCGCAACCGCAACCGGTGACCCCGCCGACCCGGCAGGAGATTCCCTCGGGCTAAACGCGGTCTCTGATGACGACACCGCAGCCGTCGATGTTGTTGCCCCCTCGATCTCGCTCGTCAAAACGGTGGTTCCGGCTGGTTCGACCTGTCCGGGCATCGATGCCACCACGTTGGTCGTCGCAACCGGTTCGAGCGTCATCTACTGCTTCACCGTCACCAACACCGGCGACACCGACCTCACCGGCGTGGTGGTCGATGACCCTGGCCTGGGAATTGCCGGTCTCGCCGTCGCTGACCTTGCCGTCGGTGCTGCTGCAACGGTTGCGGCGCCCTCCAGCGTTGCCACCGATACGACGAATATCGCAACGGCGACCGGAACGCCGGCCAACGGGACCACACCTCTCGCAGGCATCGCGGCGGTAAGTGACACTGAGGAAGCAATCGTCGATGTCGTGACCCCCGCTGTCGCGCTCGACAAGACCGTCGTCGGCGGTTCCGACGTCACGCTTTGCCCTGGCTCGGAAACCTTGGCCGCCGGATTCGGCGTAGCGATCACCTACTGCTTCGCGGTAACCAACACCGGCCAGACGCACCTCGACATGGGCAACTTTGCCTTTAACGACGCAACGCTCGGCATCACCGCCGCCGATCTGGTTCCCGTGGGTGCGCCGACCGACCCGTTGGCTCCCGGCGGCACGAACACCTACGCGTTCACGACAACGATGGACGTCACGGAAACAAACACTGCCGACATCGCAGCCGACCCCGTGGACGCCGCCGGCAACCCTATAAGCGGAGCATCGCCGGTCACCGATAACGACATCGCCGATGTTGTTCTTGCCTCCCCGGCAATCGGCATCGTCAAGACGGCCTATGCGGGCACCGATGGCGGAGCCAGCTGCCCCGGAACCGATACGACCACCGTCGAAGCCGGAGCGGCGATCACCTACTGCTTTGTGGTCACCAACACCAGCACGGACACCGCCCTCGCCAACGTCACGATCGATGACACGACGCTCGGCGAAACCTACCCCGGCAACATCACGTTGCTTGCCGGCAACCCCGCACTTCTGCAGACCGGCGAAGCCGCCACCTTCTACCTCGACGCGACCGCGACGGGCGACATCACCAACACCGCCGAAGCCACCGGTGCCCCTTCCGACGCATCAGGAAACCCCGTTGCCGCTCCGGCCCCGACCGCCTCCGACCCAACAACGGTCGATGTCACCGCACCGGCGATCGAACTCGCGAAGACCGTGTACCCAGGTCACGATGCTGGCGCATCGTGTAGTGGCACCGAGATCGTCAACGGCATTGCGGCAGCAGCGGTTACGTATTGCTTTACCGTCACCAACACCGGTGACACCGCGCTGAGTGGCGTGAGTGTGAGCGATCCTGCGCTGGGGATCTCGTTGCCGATTCCGGGAGTACTTCTCGTCGGGGATTCGGTCACGGTCTTCTCCGAGTCGACCATCACTGGCGATTTGACCAATACGGCAACCACGTCGGGCGTACCCTCGACGGCCGCCGGTACCCCACTTGGTCTCACGAACCCGACCGACGTCGACGATGCCCAGGTGAATGAGATCGCCCCATCGGTCTCGATAGACAAGACCATCTATGTCGGGTCCGATGCAGGCGCATCGTGCGGTTCGGCCACCAACTCTGCGCTCACCGTCGCAGGGAGCACGGTCACCTACTGCTTCCTGGTAACCAACACCGGCGACACGTACCTTTCCGACCTGACTATCGACGACCCAACCCTCGGTGTTTCGATCGGTAGCGCCAACGAAGCCGCGGTCAGTGGAACGTTGGCCACCATTGCGCCGGGAGCCTCGGCGGTCGTGTACCTCGAGGTCGTCGCCGGGGCGACCGATGTCGCCAACATTGCGTCGGTTACCGGTAACCCAACCAACGCGATCGGCGCCGATCTCACCGGTGCTCCCGATCCGACCGACACCGATGACGCTCTGATGAACGTCCTCGCACCGAGCGTCGAGATCGCCAAGACCGTTTCGGTCGATGGCACGTGCCCGGGAGTCGAGACGGTCTCGCTGCAGCCAGGTACCGCCGTGTCGTTCTGTTTCGCACTAACCAACACTGGCGATACGTACCTCGCTGATCTCACGATCGACGATGACATCTATGGCGTTCTTGATTCGGCGAGCACGTCCGCCGTCGCCGGCAGCCTCGCTCTGGTCGCGCCGAGCGAAACCATCGTGGTCCGGTACGACACGACCAGCCCTGCAGCCGACCAGGTCAACACCGCATCCACCACCGGCACACTATCAAACAGCGCTGGTTCGCCGCTCGGCATTGGAGACGTAACTTCTCCCGACGACACCGCCGAGATCCTAGTGATCGGCCCAGGTTTGACCCTTACCAAGACGGCAGTCGCGGCGGGTGCTGCGTGTACCGGCGTCGACGGCGCCACTCTTGAGGTGGCGGCGGGAACCGATGTTACCTACTGCTTTGAAGTCACCAATACCGGCGACACCTACCTCACCGATGTCACCGTTGACGACCCAACCCTCGGCGTCACTGGTCTCGCCGTGGCTGACCTCCCCGCCAACGGCGACAGCAACGTTGTGAGCTTCGGTCCGGTGGCCGCGACGAATGTCGTCAACACCGCCCAAGCCATCGCTACTGCTGCCGACCCAACCGGTACCCCGCTGCCGGGCGTACCCTCGGTCGACGACACCGACCCAGCACAGGTCGATGTCTTGACTCCCGCGATCACTCTCGAGAAGACGGTTGTGCCGGGATCCAACGTGAACGACTGCCCTGGCGCAGAACTTGTCAACGCCCAAAACGGCGTGGCGGTGGTCTACTGCTTCGTCGTGACCAACACTGGCGATGCGCCGCTCGCCAATATCAGCGTCACCGACCCCGACCTCGCCTTCGGAGCTACCGACCCGACACTGGTTAGCGGGACGATTCCGCTCGCGCCGGGCGCAAGCGCTACGTACGGCTTCGCAACCACGATCACGGGCGATCTGGTCAATACCGCCAACGTATCCGGCGACCCGCTCACTTCTGGCGGCGCCCCCCTTCCCGGCGCTGGGCCGGTTAGCGACACCGACACGGCCGAGGTCACCGAAGCAGAGGCGTCGCTCAGCTTGGTAAAGACTGTCTACGCCGGCCATGACGCTGGCACTTCTTGTGGTGGCACCAACTCGTACTCCGGCCTCGTCGGCGACGCGGTTACCTACTGTTTTGTGGTCACCAACACCAGCGCGACGACAACGATGTCGAGCACCTCGGTCGACGATCCGAACCTGAACCCAATCACCCTGGTTGCGTCGGGTGCCACGACCCTTGCGCCTGGCGAATCGGTTGTGTTCTACGCCGAAGACAACCTCACCGCCGACCTGGTTAACATCGCAACCGCGTCGGGGATTCCATCGGCCGCCGACGGTACGCCGTTGCCCGACGCGACGGCGATCGATTCACCACCCGACACCGCCACCGTCGACGTGAATGCACCGGCTATCGCCCTGTCGAAGACCGTCTACGCCGGCCACGACGCGGGAGCGTCTTGCGCAGGTGCAGAACTCGCTTCAGGCCTCGTGGGCGCTGCGATCACCTACTGCTTCGAGGTCACCAACACCGGCGACATCGACCTGACCGACATCTCGGTGAACGACCCAACGCTTGGTATCAACCTTGCGGTTCCCGGCCCGATTGCCCCCGGCAATTCGGCCACGGTGATCTTTGAATCGACGATCACGAGCAACCTCGTGAACACCGCAACCACGAGCGGAACCCCTTCGACACCGGCAGGTGCTCCTCTCCCCGGTCAACCACCGGTCGTCTCGGCTCCCGATGATGCCGAGGTCGTTACCGTCGACCCGGCCATAACCTTTGACAAGTCGGTATACGCGGGCCACGACGCTGGCGCTTCGTGCAGTGGCTCGGCGCAGATATCAGGACTCGCTGGCGACCTGGCAACCTACTGCTTCGAGGTCACCAACACCGGCGACACTGCGCTCGCCATCGAAATCGACGACGCCACGTTGGGTCTTGACGCAAGTAACCCGCCAACCGTTGTTTCGGCGCCGGCGAGCTCGCCGCTGCTCGGCGCCGGCGAGTCGATCGTGTACTTCGCCCAAACGGTACTCAGTGGCGACCTGGTCAACACCGCCACGGCAACCGCCACGCCGGTCGACCCCTCAGGCGACCCTCTGCCTGGCGTTCCGTCTATCGACGAAACCGACTCGGCAATTGTCGACGTCGTCGATCCAGCGATCCAGGTCGACAAGACGGTTTCGTCGACCGGTAGCTGCCCCGGCACCGAACTTGTGTCCGGCAACCTTGGCGACCCGGTCATCTATTGCTTCACCGTCACCAACACCGGTGACACTGCTCTGGCCACCGTGTCGCTTAACGACACCACGCTGGGCATCACCGACGCCGACATGGTTCTCACTTCGGGTTCGCTAGCGCTGCTCACCGTCGGCGAATCGGCGACTCTGCAGTTCGCTTCGACCATCACCGGCGATCTTCTCAACACCGTCACCGCGACCGGAACCCCGTCGTCGCCCGGTGGAGCTCCGCTCGGCCTAGCCGACGTGGCCGACGACGACACCGCGGAAGTTGATGCGATCGCACCCGACGTCACGTTGGTGAAGACCGTGTCGGTCGACGGCACGTGCGCTGGACAAGCCAGCGCCCTTGTCGGCAGCGCTGCACCGATCATCTACTGCTTTGAAGTTACCAACAGTGGCGACACCCACCTCTCGGGCCTGACCCTTACCGACCCAACACTCGGTCTGTCGCTCAGTGATCCGACCGTCCTCGCGCCGAGCGAGTCGATCATGTTGTCGGCTCCGGCCACCGCAACGCTCGACGTGGTGAATATTGCGTCGGTTGCGGCAACCCCGTCTGCCCCCGGCGGTGCGCCTCTTGCTGATGTCGACCCGGTGGCCGACACCGACCAGGCGACGGTTGATGTCGTCTCGCCAAGCATCGAACTGACCAAGACGGTCACGGCCGGAACCTCGTGCCCTGGCCTTGGCCAACTAACCGGCGGCGAAGGCGTGGCCCTCACCTATTGCTTTGAGGTCACCAACAACGGCACCACCCACCTCGACCTTTCCACCATGGTGTTCGACGATCCAACCCTTGGCATCACCGCTGCGGACCTCACCACCGTCACCAGCGCAAGTTCGCCACTCGCTCCCGGCGATTCGGCCATGTTCTCCTACAGCGGGGCAACGATCCCCGCCGGCGGACAGCTCAACACCGCGACCGTCGCTGCCGATCCCGTCGATGCAACCGGCGTCCCCATCGCTGGCCCATCGGGCCCGCTGGGACCAGTTGACGACCTTGATACTGCTGAGGTGCTCGAAGCCGAAACAGCGATTGCACTCACGAAGACGGTGTATGTCGGTAACGACGGCGGCAGCAACTGTCCCGGGATAAACGACGCAGTGGTCGAGGTTGGCGACTCGCTCACCTACTGCTTTGTCGTCACCAACACCAGCGCGACGGCATCGTTGGCGAACGTCACGATCGACGACACCACCCTCGGCGAGACGTACCCAGGAAACATCACGTTGCTCACCGGTGATCCGACGCTGTTGGCCCCGGGCGAATCGGCAATCTTGTACCTTGACGCCACTGCGTCGGGCGACCAGACGAATACCGCTTCGACAACGGGCGAACCAGCAGACGCGGCGGGAACCGCACTACCAAGCCTGACCGACCCGACCGCATCTGACACCGCCTTGGTCACCACCGCTGCACCAGGTATCACCATCGACAAGACCGTGTACGAGGGGCACAACGCGGGCGCCCTTTGCGGTACCGCAAGTGCGGATGATTTGGCCTACGGCGTTGCCGGCCAGCCCGCAACGTATTGCTTTACGGTCACCAACACGGGCGATACCCACCTCTCCGGAATTACGGTGGCCGACCCGACCCTCGGCATCACGTTGTCCGATCCGGCGCTGCTCGCTCCTGGCGCAAGCGTCACCGTGTTCGCCGAGTCGACGATTTCCTCCGACCTGGTAAATAGCGCCACCGCTACCGGCCTACCCACCGATCCGAGCGGTACCCCGTTCGCCGATCTCGATGCGCCGCTGTCGGCCCCCGACGACGCTGAGGTGGTTGTAGTAACTCCCGACCTCACGCTGGAGAAGTCGGTCTACGCCGGCGCACACGACGGTGGAGCTCGATGCGCTACCGCAGCGACCGAACTTGCAAGCGGCCTGAGCAGCGAGCCCGCTACCTGGTGTTTCACCGTGACCAATAGCGGCGACGTCGATATGGCATCGGTCGAGATCAGTGACCCCTTGCTCGGCCTCGATGCCTCGACAACCCTGCTTGTCGTCGCAGGTACCATGCCGCTCGCGCCGGGTGACACGATCACCTACGCTTTTGAGGGCACCATCGATAGCGATCTCACCAACGTCGCCACGGCGGTTGGTAGCCCACTCGACCCCAACGGCAACCCGCTGCCCGACACGGTGTCGGATCCGACCGACCTTGACGGTGCACAGATCGAACTGATCGATCCGCAGATCGAACTGGTCAAAACAGTCAGCGTCGACGCAACCTGTCCAGGCGCATCGTCCGCCTACGGAGAAAACGGCGACGGGTTGACCTACTGCTTTGCGGTCACCAACACCGGCGATACCGAGCTGGTCAATGTGACGCTCGACGATTCGCCCCTTGGAATTACCGATGCCGACATGACCGTCGTGTCAGGTTCGCTCAGCCAAATCCCGGCCGGAGAAACCGTCGTGCTGAGCTACGACACGACCCTTGCGGGCAACCTGGAGAACATTGCCACCACCGAAGGTCAGCCCGGAGACGGCTCGGGTGCGCCCCTGCCCGACGTCGACCCGGTCATCGCCGCAGCACAGGCGAACGTCTACGAAAGCGCTCCGCAGATCAGTTTGACCAAAACCGCTTCAACCTCCGGCGTATGCCCTGGAAGCGGACGGGTTGAGACATCGGTCGATGCGCCGATCACGTGGTGCCTCACGGTCGCCAACACCGGAGATACCCATCTGAGCAACCTGGTGCTCATCGACGCTCAACTGGGCCTCGACGGAACCAACCAGTCTGTACTTCTCACTCCCGATCCCGCAGGCGTGATCCTTGCTCCCGTAACTGACCCGTCAGCGTTCACCGGCGAGACGATCACCTTCGCGATCACCGCAACCGCCGACGCGGACACCACCAACTCGGCCCAGGTCTCCGCCTCAGCCGTTGCGCCTGATGGTTCCCCGCTTCCCGGTTCGGTCGAAAACGTTGCCGCCCCCGATACCGCAGAGATCGATGTTCTTACCCCGGCCATCGAGCTAGAAAAGACCGTGTCCGCCAACGGCACCTGCCCCGGCGCCGACACGCTTGCCGCAGGTGCAGGCTTTGGTGTGACGTACTGCTTTGTCATAACCAACACCGGCGAAACCCCACTAGACGCCTTGACCATCGACGATGCCGATCTTGGCGTCACCACCAGTGACCTCACGCTGGTCGGCATTGCCGACGACGACGATGCACTTCCCCTGTCAGTTGGCGGTACCGCCACCTACTCGGTGGAAGCGACCGTCACGACCGACCTCGTGAACACCGCAACCGCTACGGGTGCACCGTTAACCTCGTCCGGCGACCCGTTGCCGGGCCCCGACGGGAACCCAACACCTCCAGTTGAGAGTACCGACATCGCAACCGTTGTCGCTGCCGACTCCGCCATCGCCATCATCAAGACCGCCTACGTTGGCCATGACGCCGGCGCCAACTGCCCCGGAGTCGCTACGACTTCGGTCGATTCAGGGGCCGACATCACCTATTGCTTCAACGTGGTCAATACCGACCCCACGAATCATCTTGCGGACATCACGATTGACGATCCGAGCTTGGCTGCTTCTTTCCCCGGAGACCTGGTTCTTCTGTCGGGCGATCCGACCGACCTCGCTCCGGGCGAAACGGCGACGTTCTTCTATGAAACAACGGCGACCGGTGATCTCGTGAACACGGCCTCGACCACCGGCACCCCCACCGACCCGAGCGGTACCCCGTTGCCCGGCGTTGAGCCGCCGACCGATGAAGGATCGGCCACTATCGACGTTGTCGGACCCGCAATCGATATCACCAAAGCGGGTTATCTTGCCCAGGATCAAGGCGCTCAGTGTCCCGGAACCGACCCGATCGTCGGCGTAACCGGCACGGCGATGACCTGGTGCTTCTTCGTCACCAACACCGGCGATACCGCGCTGTCCGACGTCACGGTAACCGACCCCGACCTTGGAATCACCCTCACCGAACCAGGCGTACTTCTGCCTGGTGCGAGTGTCACGCTGTGGCACGAGGCCACCCTCGACCAGGAGTACACCAACACCGCACAAGCGACCGGCGTACCCTCATCGCCAAACGCTATCCCCCTCGCAAATGTGTCGGCGCCAACTGCGACCGATACCGCGGTTGTCGACCTCGTAGCGCCTCAGATCTTCGTGGAGAAAGCGCTCTACGAAGGCAATGACGGCGGTGCTGGGTGCCCCGGCGAGAACCAGATCGTCGCCGATCACGGCGTAGACGTGACCTGGTGCTTCCGAGTCAGCAACATCGGCGATACCTATTTGTCCGACATCGAGATCGAAGACGAACCGCTCGGCCTTACCACCGAAGACTTCACCGTCGCCTCGGGTTCGACTCCCCTTGCTCCTAGGGAGGCGATCTACTACTTCGCCGTCACCGAGGTCGATGATTCGATGATCAACGATGTTCTCGTGACCGCGACGCCCTACGCTGACCCGGCCGGCACACCGATCCCGGTCACCGAACCGGTAGAGGAAACCGACACCGCCATTCTGGAACGCACCCCGTTCGATCTGGAGATCATCAAGACCCTCGATTCGGTCGATGCAAGTCGACGAACCGCCCGGTGGAAGCTCGTTGTGACCAACAACGGCCCAGGAACAGCCGCTGGTCCGCTGACGGTGACCGATCCCCTTCCGTCTCAACTTGGCTTCGTCGACACCAGCAGTACCGCGTTCTCTTGTGGTGCGAGTGGCCAGCTGGTCCGCTGTGTTTCGCCGGGAGATCTTGCGGTGGACCAGAGCATCGAGCTGTTTGTCGATACGTCAATTTCTTCGTCGGCCTCGGGCACCATCAACAACGCGGCCACGGTGTCGTCTCCGCTCTCTACCGACGCCCTGCTCGGTGAGACAACACTCGACAACAACGAGTCCGCGGCCCCGGTCGAAATCGGTCCGAGCGGTAACCCTCAGGTTGCCTTTACCGGGTCGAGTACCGACGTATTGGTCCAAATTGCCTTGATCCTGATCACCATTGGTGCCTTGTTCATGGGCATCATGGCCAGCCGGCGGCGCCGAGATTCCTAGGCCGTTGCGATGATCACCCCGGCGGGCGTGCAGCGGGCATTCCTGGACCCGGTCTTTTAGCTCCGCCCCTCCCAGAGGGGGCCGAACAGCTCGGCTTCGGTCGGGCGATCTTCGGCAATCGTGCGCACCAGATGCGTGCGGTTCAAGAAGTGGCTCAGGTTCAGGTTCTCGCTAATCGAGTTCCCGGCCCATGTGCCACAACCCATGGTGAGCGTAAAGGGCAGCCCATTGGTAAATGATCCACCATTACCGAATGTGTGCGCCTGGTTCACCAACACCCGCACTACGGGCAGTCGTTCGGCGAGAGCCGACGGCTGCTGGTGGTCGGCGGTGTGAATGCCGACCGAGTGTCCAATGCCTTGGAAGTCAAGAACCCGACTCACCAGTTCGGTTGCGTGCTCGAAGTCCGAGGCCCGGTAGACCGTGAGCACCAACGAGAGCTTCTCGCCGGTTAGTGGCCGATCGGCGCCGGGTTCCGGTTCGGCAACCAGGAAGAACCGGGTGTCGTCTGGGGCGTCGAGTTCAAAGGCTTCGGTGAGCACCGAGGCGTCCTTGGCGATCAGGTCTCGCGACAACGCCCCGTTGGGAAAGAGCCGGTCAACGACTCGTGCGGAATCGGCGGGGTCGACGAGGAAACCTCCCTCGGACGCGAGGGCGGCGATCGCTTGGTCGTAGACCTCATCGAGGATCACCAACGAGTTCTCTGACGAACATGACGTTGCGTTATCGAAGGTCTTTGAGACAGCGATCTTGGCGGCTGCATCGGCGAGGTCGGCGCTCGAGTCGATGATCACCGGCACGTTCCCGGCGCCGACGCCAATGGCGGGTGTGCCGCTGCGGTACGACGCTCGCACGTTGTTCTGCGAGCCGGTGGTGACGACGAGGTCGACCAGTTCGAGCAACTCGTAGGTCGCTTCGCGGGTCACCGGGTTTGCCAGAACCTGCACGAGGTCGACCGGTGCGCCGATCGCAGCCAGTTCGGCCCGGGCATAGTCGGCGGCCTTGGCGGTGGTGGTCCATCCAGCGGGCGACGGGGCCAGCACGATGGCGTTCGCCCCCTTGATCGCCATCATGGCCTTGTTGATCGGGGTGGCGGCCGGGTTGGTCGATGGGGTCACCGCGCCGACAACCCCGACGGGCTTTGCGTACACGGTCATTCCGGTGGCCGGGTCGTCGCTCAAAATGCCCACCGAGGGCTGCCGCAGCAAATCGCGCAGCGTGCCCTCGGTTTTGCGTTGGTTCTTGATGACCTTGTCGGCCACGTTGCCCAGGCCGGTATCGGCAACGGCAAGTTCCGCGAGCTCGGTCGCCCGGCCCGGTTCGTACAACGACCACGCTATGGCTCGAACCGCGTTGTCGACCTCGTCTTGCGATGCCGACGCAAAGCTCTTTTGAGCAGCTCGCGCTCGCTCGACAATCGCCGATACCGGTTCGGCCATGGTGGATTCGCCTTATACGTAGTCTTTGTATTGCGGAAGGTGACGTACCGGGGTGGAGAGTGCGTCTTTGCGGAACGGGTCGCCCAGTTCTTTGGTGCACATGATCTCGATAACGGTGGTCTTGCCTTCATTCATCTGGGCATTGATCGCGTCGGTGAGCGCCGCTCCCACGTTGTCGATCTTGTCGACCCGGATGCCCTCGGCACCCATGGCGATAGCGATCTCGGCGTAGTTCTCGCCGCCATCGAGTTCGCCCGCCACATAACGACGACCATAGAAGTCGACCTGGTTCTTCTTCTCGGCGCCCCATTGGCGGTTGTGGAACACCACGGCCGTAACCGGAATGTCGTGACGAACGGCGGTCATGACCTCGGTCATGCTCATCGCCCACGCGCCGTCGCCCGCATACGCGACCGCCGGGCGGTCGGGGGCGGCAGCTTTGGCGCCGATGATGGTCGGCAACGCATACCCGCAGTTACCCCACGACATCGCCGCGAAGAAGCTGCGTGGTTCTTCGAACCGAAGATAGGAGTTCGAGACCGAGTTGATGTTGCCGATGTCGGTCGAGACCATCACGCGCTCGGGCATAGCCTTTTCGAGTTCGCGAAGAACCTGGCGAGGATGCAGCCAGTCGCCGGGTTCAGCTTCGGCTTCGGCGATCATCTCCATCGAGAAGTCGTCGGTTTCGTGGGTCCATGCGTCGAGCTCGTCTTCCCACGCCTTTTGTTCCGCAGCGATGGTCGCAGCCCGCTCATCGCGGTTGGCGAGACACGCAATGGTGTCCTTCTCGCCGAGGCGACGAAGCAGTTCGCGAGCAGCGGCGCCGGCGTCGCCGTGGATGCCGACCGAAACCTTCTTCACGAGGCCGAGCATCTTGTGGTCGGCGTCGACCTGAATGATCTTTGCGTCGGCGGGCCAGTAATCCATGTCGTGCTGGGGCAAGGTGCCGAACGGGCCAAGCCGAGTACCCAGGGCCAACACCACGTCGGCTTTGTTGATCAGCTTCATCGCCGCCTTCGAACCCTGATAACCCAACGGGCCACACCACATCGGGTGCGAGGCGGGGAACGAGTCGTTGTGCAGGTACGAGTTCACGACCGGAGCGCCAAGCAGGTCCGAAAGCGCAACGCACTCATCGACCGCGTCGCCCATAACAACACCGCCACCGGAAAGGATTACCGGGAACTCAGCGGCGGCGAGCAGGTCCGCTGCTTCGGTGAGCGACTTTTCGCCGCCGGCGCCGCGGTCGAGCGGCATCGGCGCAGGAATCTCCACATCAATATCGCCATAGAACCGGTCACGCGGAATGTTCAACTGCGTCGGACCCATCTCCGACAACGCCCGATCAAAACACCGAGCCGTCAACTCAGCCATCCGACGCTCGTTATTCACATGCCCCTGATACTTCGTGAACTCCTCAAACATCGGAAGCTGATTCGCCTCCTGGAACCCACCCAAACCAATACCCATCGTGCCCGTCTGGGGCGTAATGATCACCACCGGCGAATGCGCCCAA
>CALHTF010000084.1 GCA_938038815.1 uncultured Acidimicrobiales bacterium
GGATCGAGGCCCGCTTGCACCTGGGCCGACAACGCCGGGTCGCCCGCTACCGAACCAACGGCGACGTCGGTGGTCGATTCGAGCACGAACAATCCGTCCGCAACCCGGACTACCCCGCTTACTCCGGTAGTCGTACTGACCTCGGGTCCAGCAGGTGCGGGAGCGCCATTAAACGACTGGGTGATCGATTGGGTCACCTCAGTATCGAGGGCGTAGGTCGCACCATCGGTGTAATCGAAGCGAAGTTCTTGGCGTGGCTCGGCACCCTCGTCGAGCAGGGTTGCGACCGACTCCACCGCCGCGGGTACATCGTTGGCCACCGTGGTCGGCGGCACGGTGGTTTCGGGCGCAGCGGTGGTGGGCGCAATCGTGGTCTCGGCGACACTGGTGGCCGGAGCCGCAGTGGTCGGGGCAACCGTTGGCGCAGCCGTGGTGGCCTCGGCTGCTTGGGCGGTGGTTGCGGGTGCATCGGCGGTAATTACCGGGGACGAGCACGCAGCCGCGGCTACGGCAACAACGACAACACCGATAAGGGTCCGCACCGATGCAAAGGATTCCATCCGGCAAGGCTACGGCGCGCCTGGCGCACCTCCTCAGCCGAGTGGGTAGTCCAGGGGTCGAGCTACGCGAAAACGGCGGTGTTGTCGGGTTGCAGAACCACCGAACGGCCGACGAATTCTTCGGTCAACATGGCGGCCAGAACATCTGGCTCTTCGGTGCGGGCAAGCGAGCGACTGCCATCGGGATTGATGGCGGTCAACACGGCCTCGCCCGGAGCGTCACCGCTCCAAGGGAGCACGTAGGACTCAACGGTCGCCTCACCGGCGGGGTTTTCGTTGACCGGGCGGGTGATCTCGACCCGGTCGATCTCGGGTTGCACGTCGACCCACGAGAACGGCTGCGCTGGAGGTTCGGCGCCATAGATACCGACGGCCTGCTTGGTCGCGAAGCCACCGTTACCGTGCACCAGTCCGAGGTCGCCCGGGTTCGCCCGCAAGGTGTCGACCATGCTCGCAATCGCGTGCATGACGTAGTTGTTCATCGGCCCGCCAAAGAAGCCCAGGCCACCGGTTTGGGTCAATTGACGATCGATATCGATCCCCAACTCGCGGGTACTGATCTGCGGCATCGAGGGAAAGCATGAATACAGGTCAAAGTGTTCCACTTGATCAATGTCCACCCCTGCGGCGTTCAATGCCTGTTTGCCGGTGACCCGCAGGGCCGTGTTCTCGTAGTAGTTCTCGCGCTCAGAGAACAGCACCGATGCGTGGCCATCGGCAGCCGAGTGAGGGAACACCCAGCGCGACGGGTCGATCCCCATATCTTCGGCCTTGGCAACCGAGCACATGATGACCGCCGCTGATTGGTCGACGTACATATTGGCGTTCATCACCTTGGTGTAGGGCCAACAGACATAGCGGTTGGATTCGCTGGCCGCACCGATCTCTTCGGCGGTCATGGGCGTTTGCGACCAGGCATTCGGGTTCGCGACCGCGACTTCGTTAAAGCCTTTCCAGAGGTTGGCGATCTTGGCGTTGTGCTCGTCGACCGTCGACCCCGCCTGGGCCCGCAACGCCGATTCGAACATTGGGTACACGATCGTTGGCCGCATGAGCCCGAGCGACTGCTCGTGCTCGGAGCTCATTTTCAGCTCTTTCCCGAAGCGGGTCGCTGGCGCCATCTCGGGCCGGGTGAAGTCGAAGTCGCCTCCCGCCTTCTTCAGCTTGTTTCGCGAGTACACAGCCTCACCGCCCACGGCGACGACCACGTCGGCCTCGCGGTTCAGAATCGACTGCGAAACCGAACCAACGACCGTTTGGGGCGTGTTGCCGCCGAAGTAGGTGAGTTCGGACGCCGCATCGGGCGAGCCGACGGCGTCGGCGACTTGGCGGGCCGGGTCCTCGTAGCTCCACAGGCCGCCCAACGCAATGATGCGCTCGATCGACGACAGTAGCGAGGTGGCGCCAGCGTCATCGGCCGCCGCCCGCACGGCGCGTTCCATCAACTTCACGGGCTCGAGCGCGTCTTGATAGTTGTCGGCGAGCTTCTGGGTAATTTGCCCAACGCCGACGATGACTGGTGTTCTGGGGTCCATATCCCAACAGGATGCCCCGGCGGTTCGGCGATTGCACATGCGCCGAGCACTATCTAGGCACAAATACGTAACGTGACGAAATTAGGAACCCCATGACCGAGACCGTTTCATCGGATTACACGTTTCGAGGACGAGAGTCCTGGCGCGACCCGTGGGACGCCTACCGCCGCCTACGCGACCACGACCCGGTTCACCATGTGCCCGCCGGGCGGTTTCCCGAGATGGGCGAGTTCTGGGTCCTGTCGCACTTCGCCGACGTGTTTCGGGCCGCCCGAGATACCACCACGTTCTCCTCCGCCCAGGGCTTGACCCCCGGCGACAACGCCATGGAGATGTTCGAAGGACGAGCAGCCCCGATCGTGATGCTCGACCCGCCCGACCACACCCAGATGCGACGCCTGGTGAGCCGCCCGATGACTCCCCGCAAGGTGGCCAATAGCGCACCAGCGGTCCGTGACTTCGTCGACCAACGCTTCGATGAGATGCTCTCCGCCAATCCCGACACCGCCGACATCGTGGGCGGCGTGTACAAGCCGCTCGCCAGCTTCGTGGTTGCGGAGTATCTCGGTGTTCCGGAGGTCGACCGCATGCGTTTCGACGGTTGGACCAACGCCATCGTGGCGGCCAACGCCGATGGCGACATTGCGGGCGCACCCAACGCCGCACTCGAGCTCTTCGGGTTTGCCGAAGAATTGATCGAACGCCGCAAGGTCGACCCGGGCGACGACCTGGTTTCGGATCTCGTTCAGGCCGGCGACGAATCCGTTTCGGCCGAGTGGATCGTCGGGTTCATCTTCACCATGGTCGCTGGCGGAAACGACACGACCGCCGGGTTGCTAGGCGGTACCGCCGAACTGTTGACCACCGACCGGCAGCAACGTCAGCTCCTGATCGATGATCCAACGCGCATTGCGGGGTCGATCGACGAATTCTTGCGGCTCACGTCGCCGGTGCAGAACCTGGCTCGTACAACCACCGAACCGGTCGAAATCCAGGGGGTAAAGATTCCCGCCGACAAGAAGGTCATGTTGCTCTACGGATCAGCTAACCGCGACGAACGCGAATTTGGCGACGAGGCCGCCGACCTCAATGTCTTGCGGGGTGTCGAGAACCCACTGAGGATGCTGAGTCTGGGTTCAGGCGCCCATCATTGCCTCGGCGCGGCCGCCGCACGCCTCCAGGGAACCGTGGTGCTCGAGCGCACGTTGGCCCGGTTCCCCGAGTTCGAAGTCGACTACGAGGCGGGCGAGTTCGCCCCGGGGCCCTTCGTGCGACGTTACGAGAGGTTACCGTTCTCGCCGAACTCCTAGCTCTTTCGTCACGTGACGAATTAGAGGACGTCAGCCATCCATCGTGGGGTATGTGGTGTATCCGTCGGCACCTCTTGTGTAGAGCACCTTGTGGTTGAACGGCTCGAGTGGTGCGCCTGCGGCAATACGCTCGACGAGATCGGGATTCGAGATGAAGTGTCGGCCGAACGACACCGCGGCCCCCGAACCCGAACCAAGCATCGCCTCGGCCGTGTCGGGCTCGAACCCATCGTTGAGTACCAACGGCCAATCCACATTGCGGCGAGCGAGATCGAAGTTATCGATCGCCGGACCATCAGGCGTGTCGTACAACCGGATCACGTGGAGGTACGCAAGGGAGAGGTCGGCCACCGACGACAACAAGGTGGAAAAGGTTTCAACCGGATCATCGTCGTGTAGGTCGTTGTACGGGTTGTTCGGACAGATCCGCATACCGACTCGGCCCGGGCCATCGACCGCCACCATCGCATCGAGCACCTCGACTATAAACCGGATGCGGTTGGCGACCGATCCGCCGTACTCGTCGGTGCGGTGGTTTGTACCGGTGGAAAGAAACTGGGCCGGCAGGTAGCCGCTCGTGCCATGCAGCTCTACCCCATCAAACCCGGCAGCAAAGGCCCGCTCGGTCGCGGCCCCAAACTCGGCGACCACCGACGGAATCTCGTCGAGCCGGAGCGCTCGAGGTTCGCTGAACGGTTGCAAGCCAGCGGTGTCGGTGAACATGTCGCCCGTCGCGGTTATGGCCGATGGAGCGACCGTTTCGGCTCCGGCGGCCTGGTTGTCGGTGTGGGTTACCCGACCACAGTGCATGATCTGGGCGACGATCTGGCCACCCCGGTCGTGGACGGCATCGGTAACCCGTTTCCAGCCTGCGACCTGCGCGGCGGTGACCAACCCGGGTGTACGGCAGTACCCCTTGCCGTTCTCGCTCGGATAGATGCCCTCGCTGATGATCAACCCGGCCGACGCCCGCTGTTGGTAGTACTCGACCATGAGGTCGGTTACGTCGCCCTCGGCGGTGGCCCGCGAGCGGGTCATCGGTGCCATAACCACAC
Source organism: uncultured Acidimicrobiales bacterium (assembly GCA_938038815.1). Classification (GTDB taxonomy): domain Bacteria; phylum Actinomycetota; class Acidimicrobiia; order Acidimicrobiales; family SHLQ01; genus CALLQB01. Next base: position 4,461 of record CALHTF010000084.1, read on the forward strand.
GGTTGGCGAGTTCGATCGACCCGAGGGTTACCGGCGATAAAAGCGTTTCGGACATTTCGCCAGCATAGATCTGTGATCGTGTACCTTTCGTTCTCATGTCGATCGATTCGCCAACGATCGCCGACGACCCGTCGGTGCTCAGACTCTCGGTGGGTGGCAGGGTGCACGAGCTTCATGCCCTATGGTTGCGCGATGCGTGCCAGTGCGATTCGTGCCGTCGCCCATCGACCAACGAGCGTCTACTGGATTCCACCACGATCGAATCCACCATCACCATCGAGTCGGCGACCGTCGAGGCCGACGCGCTGGTTCTCGTTCACAGCGACGGCCATCGCGCCATGCTCTCGACCGACTGGCTGCTCGCCCATCTGTCACGATCGAACCCAGCAGACACTCCAGCCGTCGAGGTCGCACTCTGGCACGACGCAACCGACCTGGAACTCCGATCGTTCGCCTTCGCCGACCTGGCCGACCCCCAGCAAAGGCTTGCCTGGCTCGATACGATCGCCGAGTCCGGCGTGGCACTGCTGCGAGGTGCCCCCACCACCAACGAAGCTCTGGTGGAAACCGCCGCCCACATCGGGGAGATTCGAGCGACCAACTACGGCGTCACCTGGGAGATCGAAGCAACCATCGAACCAGTAAGCGCCGTCGACAGCCAACGACACCTCCTGGTTCATACCGACCTCCCCTACCGAACCACCGCACCCGGACTGCAGTTACTGCTCGCCGCGGTGGCCGACGTCGCTGGTGGAGCGTCGACTCTGGTCGACGGTTACGCCGCTGCCGAACGACTCCGGGCGAACGCTCCTGCGGCGTGGTCGCTGCTCACCACCACCGAGTTCGGCTATCCGTTTGTTCGCGACACGGTCGAACTGGTTGGCCGAGCGCCGCTTATCGGGCTGCGCCCCGATGGTCGCTACTTTCAGATTCGCCGGGCCCCCGACTTGGTCGGCTCACCCTTTGTTGGGACTGCTGCGGGCGAGGCGGCGAAGATCCCGGCGCTCTATCGGGCGATGACGCTCTGGGCATCGGAGCTCGACGAGCCGCGTCACGAGTTCGAGCTTCGACTCGAACCAGGAGACCTGCTGGCGTTCGACAACCACCGACTGCTCCACGGCCGGACGGCGTTCGAACTCGGCGCGACGGGTCGGCGCAACCTCAAGGGTTGTTACCTCGACAAAGAAGACCTCGACAGTGCGCGGCGCGTGCTGCGCCGGACTGTCGAGGCCAGCTGAGATTCGTGGATCTCGGTGGTAATGCTTGGAGTTACCCGATGCCGCGAAGGTCGACCACAAAGATGAGGGTTTCGTTCGGGCCGATAACCCCACCAGCGCCGGCCGCGCCGTAACCCATCGAGGGCGGAATGGTGAGCTTGCGTCGTCCACCAACCTTCATGCCCTGCACACCTTCGTCCCAGCCGCCGATGACCTGACCACTGCCGAGCCCGAAAGAGAACACGCTTCCGCGGTTCCAGGAGGCATCGAATTCCTCGCCGGTCGACCATGACGTCCCGACGTAGTCGACGTTGACCAACACGCCAGCGGTGGCTTCTGGACCGTCGCCTTCGACGATGTCTTCGATGACCAAAGTCGCTGGCGGTTCGCCAGGCGGGACAGTGATGGATGGGCGTTCGTTCGTATCTTGCATCCCACGACGTTATCTGCACCCTGGGCCTACGCCATACTGAGGTTGATGGATCTGAGCATCGTGGTTGTGGCGTACGACATGGCTCGCGAACTCCCGCGCACCCTTGCCACCCTCTCCCCCGCCTATCAGCGGGCGGTCGACGACCTCAACTACGAGGTGGTCGTGGTCGACAACGGTTCACCGGCACCGGTCAG
>CALHTF010000085.1 GCA_938038815.1 uncultured Acidimicrobiales bacterium
GGCGAAGCCGTGGTCGATATCGAAACCCGGGTCACCGTACTTGGCCACGTGGTTCGAGGCGGCCGACCCAGCGCGTTCGACCGCCTACTCGGCAGCCGCATGGGAAACGTCGCTGTGCGGTCTTTAGTCGATGGCGCTCACCGCGAAATGGTGGCATGGCAGCCACCGGTCGACGCCGAAGGCGGGGTGGGCGTGCGTTCTCCCCACGACCCGTACTGTCATCTGATGCCGCTCGACGTAGTACTCGATGCGACGAAAGACTTACTGGAAGGCCAGAGTCCGCTCGCCCGCTGGCGGTCGACGATCTTTGATGACCTTCAAGACGTCTTCTTGTTGTAAAGAGCGAACCTAGGGTTCCTTAGTACTCGCTGTTGTAGACGCCGGTAGTGGCGTCGGTGATCGAGTACCCGGCCGAGCCAATATCGGTTTCGGTGCCGTCGATGGTCAGCGTGCCAGCAACCCAGACCGTGCCCCACGCCTCGTCGGTGGTGAGACCTTGGCCGTCTTGCAAGTTGACCATGACCGTTTGGTTGACCGGTGGCGGTGGCACGTGAATGCATGCGCCGAAGTACGGCACGAGGAGGAACTCGACGATGGTGTCGCCCGAGTAGGTGAGCGGGGCAACAAAGCCCGCAAGTTGCACCGCATCGCCGGCGAGTTCGTCGTTTACGGGTTGATTGGCGTACTCGGCGTCGAGCTCGGCAAACACTTCGTCGGCCTCGGGGGAACCGGGCTCTACTTCGGCGATCCGTTCATCGAATCGGGCCGAGATTTCGGCGTTGGAGAATCCGGGCGGAACCAGGTCGTCCCAGTCGATCTCGGCGAACCCATCGGGCGGAGGCGTGCCTTCGGGGCGGTCGCCATCGAGGAACTCGTCGAGAGTGGCGCCATATTCGGGGCTATCGAGGTCGAGCGGTGAGGGCGAAATCTCCGGCGTGGACGACCGTTCTGGTTCGGCGCTTGGCACTCCGGTCGAGGAACACGCCGCCAAAAGCAGCGCGACGACCGTCAACACCGCGGCGAGACGCACCGGCGAGCCGGATCGTGCGTTTCCGCGGGTCGCTGTCGAGTGGGGGTCCATATGGGTCATCATCGGCATTCTTCGTTCATTCATTGAGATCGTTCCTACGTTCGGCTGTTTCATACCTTGAGCGCCAAGCCGTCCTGGATCGACCTTCGATAGGCAATAATACCAGGGATAAGCGCTACTAATCCGGCGCCCAGCACCACCCCCGCAAGGATCGAAAGCTGGGTTGGGTCGAGCCAGGTCATGGCCAAGTCGATGCCGGTTCGGCGGGCCACGATCGGCCGGGCGATGGCCAACAGGCCATACAAAAGGGCCACTCCAGCCATACATCCGGCCGCCACCACCAGCAGAGTTTCTAACAAGATGAGCGAGATCACGTGACTTGCTCGCGCCCCGATCGAGCGCAGCACGGCGATCTCTCGGCGTCGTTCGTTCAGGGTCGACAAGATGGTCGTCAACATCCCCAACAGCCCAACGATCAGCACAAACCCGGAGATGACGAACAGTAGTTGTTCGACCGTGGAGATCGTGCGCCAGAACTCGGCCAAGGTGGCCCCGGGCAAAATGGCCGACATGGGCTCGTCGGAGTAGTCGTTGATGGCCCGCTGGACCCGAAAGGTCTGGGCCCGGTTCTCGAGGCCGACCATAAATGCGGTGATCGCTTCAGGAGTGAGATCGAGCAGCAGGGCCTGTTCGGCGTCGAGTTCGACCGCCGAACGTCCGCCCCCTTGCCAGTCGACGTGGATGGCTTCGATACCGGCCAAGCTCACATGCACGGTGCGGTCGACCGGTGTGCCGGTTTTGTCGAGGATGCCGACCACGGTGAACGGCTTGTCGTCGTGTTCGGCGAAGTCGGCCGAAACGAGACCGTGGGCGATGGTGATCTGGTCGCCGATCGAGTAGCCGAGTTCGTTCGCGACGTCGGCACCCAGCACGGTGTCGTACACCTCGGCGAACCGCTCGCCCTCCCCGACGACCAACGATCGCTTTTCGCCGTACTGGTAGAAGTCGAAGTAGTCGGTGTTGGTGCCCATCACCCGAAAGCCGCGGTGCGAGTCGCCTAGCGAGATCGGAATGGTCCACGCAACCTCATCTTGGCTTGCGATGTCTTGGTAGGTATCCCACGTGACGTTGTTGGTGGCGTTGCCGATACGAAACACGCTGTACAACAACAAGTTGGTGGGCGAACTACGCGCCCCGACGATGAGGTCGGTCTGCGACACGGTATTGAGCAGACTGCTCTTGGACTCCTTGCGGATCTTGTCGACGCCGAGCAGAAGGGTCACGCTGATGGCGATCGTAAAGATCGTGAGCAGCAAACTCGTCCGACGGAATCGAGCGCTCTTGAGCGCGATCCGCAACAGGTTCACGACACGGCCTCGAGGTCGTCGACCGGTGACCGAAGCTCGATCGACTGCGCGAACCCGTCGGCTAACTGCGGGTCGTGGCTCACAAAGATCAGCGTGCAGTTTTGAGCCTCGGCCTCGCGAAAGAGCAACTCCATAAACCGGTCGCGGTTGTCGGCGTCGAGCGCCGAAGTTGGTTCGTCGGCGATGAGGATTTCGGGGTCTCCGATAAGCGCCCGAGCAACAGCCACCCGCTGTTGTTGGCCAACGCTGAGCTTGTTAACCGGTGCGTCATGCAGTGGTTCGCCAAGGTTGAGCGCCTCGAGGAGTCGCCGAGCAGTGACCTTCGCGTTGACGTTTCCACCATCTGACCCTCCGGTCGCCCGCTGTTGTTTGCGAGCCGAGAAGGCGCACGAGAGGGTGACATTCTCGAGGGTAGACAGGTACGGCAGCAGGTTGAACTGCTGAAAGATTACGCCGATGTGGTCGGCCCGGAACTGGTCACGTTTGCTCGCCGACAGATCGGCCAAATCGGTTCCGAGGAGCCGAACCGAACCGCTGGTCGGGGTGTGGACCCCAGCCAAGAGATTGAGCAGCGTGGTCTTGCCGCTGCCGCTGGCGCCCCGAACAAACAGGTGCTCGCCAGCGGCCAAGCTGAGGTCGTCGATGGCGACCGTGTCGTGCGACTGGCCCGGCCAGCGGAACCGCAGACGTTCGAGCGCCAGAACCGGACCGGGGACGATCAAGACGTGAGCCGCAGGGTCGGTTGGTCGGGCGAGAGCTCGGCGCCCGACTGATCGGATTCGGAGATCCACTCGGCATCGATGTCTTCAAAACCGGGGAACTCGGCGAAAAGCGCCGTGAGGTCGACCGACTCGATCTGGTCGGGGTTGGCGCACGTGAACGCCCACGAAACCGTGACCTCGGAGTGACTCGCTTCCCGTTCGATTTCGGTGGTCGCCGGTTCGAGGAGGGTGCAGTCGGCTTCGGCATTCACCGCAACGATTCCGTCTGTGGTAAGCGCCTTGGTCCGTTCGGCCGCGGTGGCGAGATCTTCTTCGGTTTCGGGCTCGTATTCAAACCCAAACACATTTTGGGTTGGACTAATCATGTCGACCACAACGTCGGTGCCGATCCAGGCCACCGAGAGGTCGGCCGCCCCGTGCTCGTGGGCTCCGAGTCCGCTCGAATCATTCTGGTCGTCGTCGCCGTGTTCATCGTCGTGCTCGTCGTCATGGTCGTCTTCGTCTTCATCGCCCTGTTCTTCATCGCCCTGTTCTTCCACGACGGCGGCTGGATCTGCCTCGGCACTGCTCGATACCTCTTCGGCGGAGCCACAGGCCGCCAGACCGAGCATAAGCGCCAGGGCAAAGAGCAAGCACTGAGGCTGGGTTTTGTTCGAAAGGTTGGGCACGTTGGCTCCTTTATGGCGTTCCGCCGTTTTGAGAATGATTCTCGTTATTGAAACCCTAGTGCAACGCAATCGCTTCCGCTACCACTCCTTGGCCACCCACCGGTAGGGTCCGGAACGCTGGCAACCAGCGTTGCATCGACACCGAGGAGACAGCCCAAAGATGACCGACTGGACGCAGCTAACCGATCGAGCCGGACTCGCCGGCCACGACCTCGTCGGCTGGTTGATGTGGGATCCCGAGGCCATCGCCCGATTCGAAGCCTTGGGTGTGGCGAACGGCGCCGGATGGATTCAGGCCTGGCGGCTGGCGCCGCTGGGCGATATCTCCCCCGCCGCTGCTGCGGCCGCCACCTTCTCAATTCACCCCGACATCGTGGCGATGATCATCGGCTTGTACCGCGACGTCACCACCACCGAGGCAATTTCACAGGTCCGCAACGCCTCGGTGATCCCCGGCCTCGACCACATCGCCCCCGGACTCGCCCACCAGCTTGCGCCCCTAGCCGACGACTTGTGGCGCGGGGTCGACTCGGTGCACCACGGCGCCCGACCCATGTTCGCCGCTCACCGGTCCGAGCCTCGGCCCCACGACAACCCGGCCCTTTCGGCATGGTTAGCCGCCAACTGCCTTCGGGAGCTCCGAGCCGACAATCACTGGAGCCTGTGCTCATCAGAACAACTCGACGACATCGAGGTCGGGTTACTTCATTCGGCGATGATCGATGTCGACGAGTACGGCAGCGAAGAGTGGATCGCCCGCAGCCGAGGAGCCAACGACGAAGCAGTCGCCGGGGCGTGGTCACGTCTTGAAGCCCGAGGGTTGGCGAGCGACGGCGCATTGACCGACCAGGGCCGCGAGTTCCGCGTGGACCTCGAGCGCCGAACCAACGACCTCACCGCTCCGGCGTGGCAAGCGGTTGGCGAGGCGACGACGACGGCGTTCTGTGACGCAATCGAACCGCACCACGATGCGTTTGTTAGCCGGATCGACGAGACCGCCGGTCCTCGCTGGATGCCAGCGGTGCGGACCCAATCGTTCGAGGAGTCGCCATGACATTGAAACTCGGAATCTGGGCACTTCCTGTCGACCAGCGAGGCCTCGACTACGTGCGCGAGGCCGATCGGCTTGGCGTCGACGTGGCGTGGATGCCCGAAGCGTGGGCCTACGACGCCATGACACCCATCGGTGCCGCGGCAGCGGTCACCGAGAACATCCGACTCGGCACGGCGATTGCTCAGCTCGGCACTCGAACCCCGGCGCTGTTGTCCATGACCGCACTCACGTTGCAGAAGCTGTCGGACCAGCGGTTCATTCTCGGACTGGGTACCAGTGGTCCGCAGGTGATGGAAGGGTTCCACGGCGTGGAATTCGACCGGCCTATCGCCCGAACCCGCGAAACGATCGACATCGTCCGCATTGCCAGCCGTGGAGACCGGATCGAGTACGACGGCGACATCTACAAACTTCCTCGCCCCGGCGGCGAAGGCAAGGCCATTCGCACCCGGGCCGACACCGCTCACGTGCCGATCTATCTGGCGTCGCTCGGGCCGGCGAACCTGCGCCTGACCGGCGCGGCGGCCGACGGCTGGATCGGCAACTCGTTCTTCTGTGAGACCGCTGATGTGTTTCTCGACGAGATCCGCGCCGGTGCCGAATCAGCCGGCCGCACGATGGCCGACATCGAGCTGACCGTGTCGGTCGGGGTGGAGTTCACCGATGATGTCGAAACCGCGGCCCGCCGCCACGCCGACGGCTTCGCCTTTGTATTTGGAGCCATGGGCTCGAAGGAGTCGAACTTCTACAACAATGCCTTCGCTCGCCAAGGCTGGGGCGACGACGTAGAAGCGGTACAGAGCCTTTGGATGGCGGGCGACCGAGAAGCGGCCGCGGCCCGAGTTCCCCTCGAGATCGGGCTCGGCCAGAACCTCATAGGCCCACCGAAGGAAGTCCGGCGCCGGCTCCACCAGTACCGCGACGCTGGGATCAACTCGATCCGTATCGGCCCGATCGGCGACACCTTCGACCAGAACATCGATGGCATCGGCCAACTCATGGACCTCATCAACGACGTCAACGCCGAGCAACACTCGTAACGAGGTCGTCGACCTCTCGGGAGAGTTCGGGGCCGAAGCCTTGCCGGAAGTCGAAATCCTCGACCTCGATCGAGCGGGCACCCAAGTCCGCCGTGCCTTGCCGCACCGCTCGTACAAGCCCGGCCGGGCCGCACAGCGCAACGTGGGCACCTACGATGTTCACCGCGCCCACGATGTTGGCAATGACGTCGACCGAGAGGCGTTGGCCGGCCGACGAGTCGTACACGTGCAGCCGAATGTGTCCGCCGGCAGCCGCTTCTTGCAGGCGGTCGAGGCCCGGCGCATCGGCCTGCGACTTCACCGCATAGAACACGTGCGGCACCACGTCGTGGGGCCGCCTATCGGTTGGCAGCGCGCTCAGGAACGGTGTGATCCCCACGCCCCCGGCCACCCACACGTGGGTTTGGTCCGGTTCGCCAAATGGTTCGAACCGGCCGAACGGGCCTTCGATCTCGACCGCTTCTCCGGTGAGGTCGAGCGCCCCGATCTTGTCGGTCCAGTCGCCGAGGTCGCGAATGATGAACACCAGCTGATCCTCGTCGGGGTGCGACGCAATCGTGAACGGATGCGGTTCGCTCAGCCCTCGACGCAGGACCCGCAGGATGGCGAACTGCCCAACCCGATGATCGATGCGGCGGCGACCCGATGGTTCGAGTTGAAGCTCGGTGTTGTTGCCGACCCGGCGGGTGCTGACGATTTTGTAGCGGGCGCCTCGACGAATCATGTCGTTGACGATGACCCGCCACAGGTACGCCACCGTGCCGCCCGCCATGAACAGCCCAAACCAAATCCCCCAAGGTGAGCCGTTGGCGTACGGCTTGGTGGCGGTGAAGAAGTGGGCACACGCAAAGAGGAACGGGATACCGAGCAGCTTGTGGGTGAGCCGCCAGAACCGGTACGGAATAAGCCGCAGGAGACTGATGCCCACCAGCACATAGATCGCCGTTTCGCCGAGGCCGGCTAAGTCTTCGGCAGAATTCTTCAGGTCGCGGCTCGCACCACGAATGCCGTTCTTGATCTCGGGCTCGATCTGGGTGTGCATGAGCATGGCCGCCACGGCAAGCGATCCGCACCAGCGATGCACGCGGTACATCGAGTCGAGTCCGCCGAACAGCGGTTGGAGCCACTTGATCCGGACCGCCAGCAGGAAGCTCCAGGCCATCAGCTGAATAGCAGCCGCCCCGACGAAGAGTCCGAGCGACACGTTGCCGTCGCCCGTAGCTCCGCTGAAGGCAAACCAGCCGACCAATACCGATACGGCGACCATGATCGACCCGATCCACGACCGTTGGGGAGCAAACCGCGGGGCGGAGGGGCGATACAAACGCCAGTCCTGGCGGGTGCCGGGCAGCCTCGATACAAGGGCCCGCGCCTTTGCTTGGGTGCTGGTCTGGCTGGTCGGTGAAGACGGTGTTTCCGTCGAGGTCACGTACTCGTTCCAATCGCTGGGGGTTACTTGACCGATATCGTCACAAATCAATGCTGACTCTTTGCTGAACATTACCGACCCCGCTTCAGCTGGCTTCAGGTGAGAGTCAGGTTCGGGCTGCATACTGTTGAGAATGAAGTTGCTGCTGATCGAAGACGACGTGCGGATCGCTACGGCGGTAAAGCGCGGCCTCGAGGGCGAAGGTTTTTCGGTCGACGTGGTGTTCGACGGCACCGACGGCCTTCACCAGGCCACCGAAGGAACTTACGACGCTCTCATCGTCGACCTCATGCTGCCCGGAACCAATGGCTTCAAGATCTGCTCGACTCTTCGTGAAGCGAACGACTGGACACCGATCTTGGTCCTCACCGCCAAAGAGGGCGAGTTCGACCAGACCGAGGCCCTCGACACCGGCGCCGACGACTTCTTGTCGAAGCCGTTCTCGTTTCCGGTTCTGGTGGCGCGGCTACGAGCGTTGTTGCGCCGCGCCGGCGGCCGTACCGAACCCGCTCCGGTAAGCGCCGGCGACCTACGACTCGACTCTCGCGCCCGACGAGTGTGGCGAGGCGAGACCGAAATCGAGCTGACGGCCCGACAATTCGATGTACTCGAGTTTTTCATCCGCCGGGCCGGCGACGTGTTATCGCGCGACGAGATCCTGCTCGGAGTATGGGAATACGACTTCGATGGCGACCCGAACATCGTCGAGGTCTACGTGGGACGAATCAGACGCGCCATCGATGCCCCGTTTGGGCGACAGGCGATCGAGACGATTCGAGGCGCCGGCTACCGACTCGACCCGAACGGAGGCTGAGCAGTGGGCTCACTTAGGCTTCAACTCACCGCGCTGGCGACCGTGCTCGTGCTGGCCGTACTACTCGCCGGTGCGGGGCTGTTGTTCGTGCTGCAGCGTGCGCAGCTGGCCGACAGTGTCGATCGATCGTTGCGCGAACGGGCCGACACCGTCGAGGGGCTCTTTGCGGCCGGCAACCTTCCGGTGAGCTTCACCGCCGACGACGACGATCGAGGGGTCCAGGTAACCCGGGGCGACGGCGAGGTCGTGATCGCCAGCGAGAACCTCGATGGCCAGGGTGCGGTTGCTTCGCTCGCATCCACCGACGTCGAGGTCATTCGCACGGTCGACGACTTCCCCCTCGACGACGACGCCTTTCGGGTCCTCAGTCGCCGGTTCGAATCGAACGGCGAAACCTTCGTGATGCACGTGGCCGAAAACACCGACGACCTCGACGACAACACCGATGCCTTGGTGTCGACCCTGGCCATCGCCATTCCTGCGCTCTCGCTTCTTTTCGCTGGTCTGACCTGGTGGCTGGTAGGCCGAACCTTGCGACCGGTCGACGCTATGCGGGCCGAGGTCGACGCCATTTCTGACACCCGCGAGCTTCGCCAGCTCGCCGAACCGGAACGAAACGACGAGATCGGTCGCCTCAACCACACCCTGAACGAGATGCTGCGCCGCCTGCACCGGTCGGGCGAACAGCAACGCCAGTTTGTGGCCGACGCGGCCCACGAACTTCGCACCCCGCTTACCCGAATCCGCACCACGGTCGAGGTCGACCTGGCCCAACCCGAGGCCGCCGTGCCATCGCGTACCAATGCTGAGGTTCAGGCGGAGGCGATCGGGCTACAGAACCTCATCGACGACCTGCTCCACCTCGCCCGAAGCGATGACGACCAGGCCGACAACGACGCAACCCTGCTCGACTTCGACGACTTGGTGATGGCCGAGATACACGAACAGCGCAGCCGCACCACCGGTGCGACGATCGATGCCACCGGTGTTTCCGGCTGCGAGCTAACCGGCGACGACGCTCAGCTGCGGCGCGCCGTGCAGAACTTGCTGGCGAACGCCGCACGCCATGCCGAATCGACCGTGAAGGTCACCCTCGAGGACAACCCCGAGCAGGTGATGCTGATCGTCGAGGATGATGGCCCCGGTGTCGAGCCCGACAAACGCGACGTGATCTTCGACCGGTTTAGCCGGCTCGACGAAGCACGCACCGCCGACCGCGGCGGAGCCGGCCTCGGGCTGGCCATCACCCGCGACATCGTGAGCCGCCACGGCGGCACGATCGTGTGCGACGAGTCGCCCCTCGGTGGGGCCAAATTCGTCGCGACGTTCGCAACCGCCTGACCCACGAGCGAGCACCGTCTAGCTCCTCGGTAGCGCACGCCTTCGCTCGGCACGAACCGTGCCCCGTCTACCGGTTCCTGACCCTGAGCTGACCGCTTTCACGACAGTCAGGTCAGCGTCAGCACCGGTTCGCCACAGTGAGCACAGCAACCCAAAGAAAGGCACCCATTAACCATGGACACCAAACGAAAAGCAGCTATCAGTCTCGCCGCAGTAGCCGGCGTCTTCGCCGGAGGATTCGGCATTGCCGCCGCAACCGGCGACTCGACGCCTACTCAACCGGCAGTCGGGGCAGTGGCTTCGGTCGCCGATGTCGACGGCCAGGACGACGACACGATCGACCCGGCACGAGCCGCTGAGGCGGTGCTCAGCGCTGAAGAGGCCGGGGTCGCGGCACTTGAGGCGGCCGGTGGCGGCACCGCCGAATCGGCCGAACTCGAAGACGAGGACGGAACCCTGGTCTACGACGTTGAAGTTGTGGCCGAAGACGGAACCGAAACCGACTTCATCGTCGGCGCCACCGACGGCAACACGACCGTTGAGGTCGACGACGAGGACGACGACGAAGGCCAAGAGGAGGAGGACGACGATGTTGTTGATCCCGAGCGGGCCGCCCAAGCACAGGTAAGCCCCGCCGAAGCTGAGGCCGCAGCGGTCGAGGCCGCTGGTGGCGGCACGGCGAGCGCAGCCGAACTCGAAGACGAGGACGGCGTTCTGGTCTACGAGGTCGAGGTCACCGCTGCTGATGGCACCGTCACCGAGGTATACGTCGACGCAATCGACGGCTCGACCACCATCGAAGTCGACGACGGTGAAGATGAGGACGACGACGAAGACGAGTCTGAGGACCCCACCGACTCGTAACTCTTGAACAGCATTGCTGGCCGGGGGCTTCAGTTCTATCGAGCTGAAGCCCTCGGTCGCGTTCTACCCCGCCTGGTTGCGTTCCCTGCGCGAAGATCTAGCCGTGGATGACGAAACGCAACCGGACGACGACGCTGGCCCGCTCGCGGCACTGGCCGTCGAGCGGGTCACCGACACCGTCGAGGCCATGCATTCCGCGATCGCTGCTCCCCTACTTCGGGCCGAGGGAACCATTCCGGGAGTTCGGGCCGGGCGTCGCACTACGGCGGCGGTGTATGAGGCCGTCCGCTCGATCGGCGCCGCCACCTCCGAGGCAGCCGCTCAGCACAGCGCCACACTCGGTCGAATCGTCCCGGTCGGCAACGCGCTGTGGGGCGACGAACTTCAGGACCGACAATCCGAAGGGGCTGCGCAAACACTGATCACCGACGTCATTGCGGGCAAGACAACGGGTCCAGACCGGGCGAAGAGGTGCGCCGTCTTGGTGCATGGCTTGGGCGAGACCGAAACGGTGTGGCACTCGGCCGGCATCGTCGACCGCCTGGTCGAGGCCGGCCACCCGGTCGTTCTTGTCCGCTACAACACCGGCCGCAGTGTGGCCGATTCTGGTCACGAACTAGCCGCCGCCATCGACGATGCAGCCCTCGGAACCGGCCCGCTGTCGCTCGTGGGGTTCTCGATGGGCGGCCTCGTCGCAGGAGCGGCGCTCGAGGCGGCCCGGGCATCGAGCCGCGATTGGGTTGCCGCCCTCGCCGACCCGGCCATCATCACGATCGGCACGCCCCATGGGGGTTCGCCCATCGAGAAGGGTGTCGACTTGGCGAGCAAAGCGTTGGCGGTATCGCCGTACAGTCGTCCGCTGGCCGAGTTTGTCGAGCGCCGTAGTGTCGGCATCCAAGACCTTCGCCACGGCTCGGAGGCAGATCACCCAGAGCGGGTGGCGATGATCGCCGGGACGGTGGCCGAGAATCCTGATGGCCTGATCGGGCGATTGTTCGGCGACCTCGTCGTTCGACCGGCCAGCGCAACCGCTGGCGAGCTCGGTGACGGTGGCGAACAGGTCGTATTCGGAGGCGTGAACCACAGCGGACTGCTCGGTGATACCCGAGTCCAAGCCCAGCTGTTGGACTGGCTGGCCGACTAAATCGTCGAAGCCATCCCGCACACCCCGGCCTCTCGATGCTCGGCCTACCGCTTCAGCCAGGCGACCTGGTTTCAGCCGAGGGCGCCCCGGAGGGTGTCGGCGGAGGCGTGCGCAGGGACACTTTCGATTTCGGTCGTGGCGACAATCCGAAGCGATTGACCGCCAGGCCGGGCCCACAAACGCTCGAAGTCCGACGATTCCGCCAGACGACCGAACAGAAACCCTTGCACGCGTTCGATGCCGATTCCTCGAACTATGTCGAGTTGCTCGGTGGTTTCGATGCCTTCAACGATCGCTTGCGGACCACCCAGACCAGATCACGCTCACGGGACCCGCCGGAACCGCCTTTGTGTTCTCGGGCCATGTCTTACATAGCGGCACCAGCAACAACTCCGACCAGCACCGGCCAGCCCTTCACGCGGTTTGGCGTCGCTGACGCGACCAGCCGATTGTGCGGATCGAGCTCCTCTCGATGCAGCGCAGGACGCCGGTAAGACTGTCACCGACGGAGTTGGCCCGGTCACGAAGAGTGCCTGACACGCTCCCGCGGACGCATCCTGACCACCACGGGCAGTGGCACAACTACTCGGCGTAGCCAACACGCTCCCGCGGAAGCATCTGGGCTGGCTGGAAGAAGCCGAGGCTCGGCGAAGCAAGGCCATTCCGGGTTACTGTGGGTCAGTGCACCTCAGGCGGGAGGTGGCCCGGCGGATTGGCGGACGATCGGTATGTACAACTATGTCGACGGTGGACAGAGCCAGAGGGTTCGTCCCGCGCTTGCAGACCTGTGGGTGTACGCCGACAGCTTTTGGACAGATGTGAGCTTTGGCAACAACCTGGTCACTAGTGGCGCACTCATTGCCGGGATGCCATTGCTAATCACGATCGTGGCGGGCGTCCTCGGCCACAAATGGCTGTGCGGACTAGCCACAATAGGTGGCGCGGTGGGCGTGTTCGCCGCCGGGACCGGGTTCGTGATCAGCGGCCAACTGGTTGCCGGGTTGGGTTTGCAGGCCGGCGGTATTGGCCTCTTCACGATCGGCTTGTCCGTCCTCACTTCACCACCGTATGACCCGTCAATTCGTGTGGCGTCACCCCGAGAAGGGGCGGGCCTACACGGAGCGGGGGTCCTGGTAGCCGGCATCGGGATGCTGGCGGCCGGAGTCGGGGTGCTGTTGTTCAGCGTGAAGTTTCTCAACGTCGGTGAGGACCTTGCTGCGCTGGCGATGTTCGTGATAGGTGTCGGCGCTCTCGTGAACGGAGTTGGTCTCTCCACAGCTGGTATTGCGTTTCTGAAATTCGGTTTCGGGTCGCGCATCGCCGGTGGTGGCTTCTATACGTTCGGCGTCGGCACACAGATAATCGGCCTCGGGTTTCTGCCGCTCAGCGCCGCCGCAATGCCACGATCTGGGGCGTTGGTAGCTATCGGCATGGCTGTGATCGCCTTCGCCGCAGTCCGAATTGGTCGACACGCCGTTCGGCTAAGAATCGACTTGGCACACCGACCACCGAGCTAGTCCACCGCTCGGCTGAACCCTGCTAGCTAAACCCTGCTAGCTAAACCCTGCGTAGGCCCGCAAAGAATGACTTGAGGGCCTGGGTGCATTCTTCGCCGAGTACGTTGTGCTGCACCTCGAACGTGTGCCGCAGCCGAGGGTCAACACCAAAGTTGTAGACCGACCCCACCGCTCCGGCTTCGAGGTCGGGGGCACCGAACACAACCTTTTGGATGCGGGCGTTCACCGCTGTTCCGGCACACATGGTGCAGGGTTCGAGGGTGGTGATGAGGGTGGCGTTGTCGAGCCGCCACGTTCCGAGTTGCGCACAGGCGTCGCGCATAGCGAGCACTTCGGCGTGAGCGGTTGGATCGCCGGTGAGTTGGCGCTCGTTATGGCGCGACGAGATGACCTCGCCATCGACGACGACCAGCGCCCCTACCGGCACGTCGCCGTGGGGAACCGCCAGTTCGGCTTCGGCGAGGGCCATGCGCATGAGGTCGTCGTACTCCATCATCAGAAACTACTTCCGGCCCGAGCCGGTGTGCTGCAATGGCGGATATGAGCAGGAATACCCGCTGC